>CADCWG010000303.1 GCA_902806335.1 uncultured Thermomicrobiales bacterium
TGGTCGGCGCGGCCGTCGCCGGGACCGAGGTCGGCGCGACGGTCGCCGGCGCCGCGGTCGGCTCGCCGCGCGCGTCCTCCGGGATCACGTACCAGTCGCAGGCGACCGCCGCCCCCGCCGGGATCTCGAGCGCGATGCCGTCGACCGCGTCCTCGTCGCCGAAGCTGACGGGATTCGCCCCGTCGGTGGTGCAGTAGACGAAGACGTCGACGAAGTCGCCGGGGGTGCTGTCGTCGAGGACGTAGCTGCCGGGGCTGAGGTTCTCGAACCGGACCAGGCCGTCCGCGCCCGTGGTCTCGGACCCCACGGCGACGCCGCCGGAGCCGAGGGAGAACGTCACGTCGGCCAGCGGCGTGTCGAAGCAGTCGCCGAAGAGGTCATCGCCGTCGTAGCCGGTCGGACAGAGCGCCGCGTAGACCTCGAGCGACGCCGGGTCCGGGGCGCCCTGGTCGACCGGCAGGGTGTACCAGACGCAGACGACGTCGATGCCGCCGACCAGGGAGAAGCTGATCTCGTTCGCCGTCGCCGTGACCGGGACCGAGGTCCCGTCGGTGCCGTTCGAGCAGAAGGCGGCGAACTCGACGAAGTCGCCGGGCAGGCTCTCGCCGAGGTCGTAGGTCCCGTCGGCGAGCCCGGCGAAGCCGACACTCCCGGCCGGTCCGGTGGTCTGGTCGGTGGTCGACCCGTCCGGCGCCGTCAGCGTGAACGTGGTCCCTTCGAGCGGGCTGTCGTAGCAGGTCTCGAACAGGTCCTCGCCCTCGTATCCGGCGGGGCAGACGGCGTTGTAGACCGTCAGCGATCCGGTGGGTGCGTCGTCCTGGGCGGCGGCACCGAGCACGCCGCCCGTGAGCGCGCCGACCATGGCGACCATCGCGAGCAGGACCGCGAGGGGCGCCCGCGCCCCCACGCGACGAACGTGCCGAACCGACCGTACCGTCCGATCCGTATGGCCCCATCCCGAGCGTGGCATCGTTGCCTCCCCGTCCTCGTCGCCCACTGCCCTACGACCCACCTGCCGCGCCGTCGCGCCTGCGACGGCGACCGGGTGACCGACGCGACGACCAGTTCCGGTGTCGGTCCCCCGTCGACAGCATCAACGCGCGGCACGCGGATCTAGTTTCGGCAACAGGACCGAGTGGACGCTCGTCCGTCGGCCGGCGTCTCGACCCTGTCCTTCGAGCACGGTCCCGCAGGATCCAGCGGGCGGCGACGCCGCCGCGACCCGGCGCCCTGGCCTCCCGGTCATCGATGCTGGCCCGTCGCGGCCGCCTGGGAGCAGGAGGAACCGATCGACCTGATGCCCGGACGCGGGAGATCCAACGGCCGGCCGCCACGAGGGCCAACGGTCTCCGGGTCAGGCGCCGGCGGCGGGGTCCTCGGGGAGGCCCTGGACGACGAGGCGCGGCCCCTCGCGGTGGGGGACGACCCGGCCGGCGACGACCGCCCCCGGCAGGCGCGCGAGCGCTACGGCGACGTCGTCTTCGGCGACGGCCACCACCATCCCGAGGCCCATGTTGAACGCCCGGTACCGCTCCGCCGGAGGAACGCGCCCGGCCGCGCAGAGCGCCTCGAAGACCGGCGGGACCGGCCAGGCCGAGGGGTCGACGGTGGCGGCCAGGCCGTCGGGCAGCATCCGCGGCACGTTGTCGACCAGTCCGCCGCCGGTGATGTGGGCCATGCCGCGGACCAGCGGGGAGCCGTCCGCCCCGTCGAGCCCAAGGAGCGGCGCCAGCATTGGTCGGTACGAGGGATGAGGGCGCATCAGCGCCTCGCCGACCGTCCCGCCGCCGGCACCGGGCAGGGGGACCGCGAGGCGGCCACGGTCGTGCGCCCCGTCGCCGGTCAGACCGAGGATCCGGCGGGCCAGGCTGAAGCCGTTGGTGTGGAGTCCGACGCTGGGGAGCCCGAGGAGGACATCCCCCGCCCGGACGGCCGATCCGTCGACGAGCCGGTCGGGGGCGACCTCGCCGACGATGAACCCGGCGACGTCGTACTCGCCCTCGGCGTAGAGCCCCGGCATCTCCGCGGTCTCGCCGCCGAGGAGCGCCAGCCCGTTCTCCCGGCAGGCCCCGACCATGCCGCCCACCAGCAGGTCGAGCGTGGCGGGGTCGAGGCGGCCCATCGCCACGTAGTCGAGAAAGAAGAGCGGCCGGGCCCCGAGCGCCAGCAGGTCGTCGACGCAGTGGTTGACCAGGTCGGCGCCGACGCGGGCGTGCGCCTCGCCCCCGAGCGCGAAGGCCAGCTTCAGCTTGGTGCCGACGCCGTCCGCGCTCGCGACCAGGATCCGGTCCGGGCCCGCCGGCAGTCGGTACTGCCCCCCAAAGTGGCCGATCGGCGCCGCGCCCGAGCCGAGTGTCGCTCGGGCCCGCTCGGCGATCCGGGCGACCGCCTCGGCGGCGGCGTCGATGTCGACCCCGGCGTCGCGGTACGTCGTTGCCGCCGGGACGGACTCGGGGCCAGGCATGCCGGGGGACTCCCGCGTGAGCCGCGCTGCTGATCGACCGGAGGACCGACGGACCGGGTCGGGCCCTCCACCACACCGCCCGGCCCTCTGCCGCGGCGCGGGCCCCGGTCGGAGCCCGCGCTGCCGCGTCGCCGGGGCCCCGGTGGGTCACCGTGCTCGGTCCCAGCCGTTCCCGGCGAGCGGTCACGACGCCGCGACGGGCCGGCGACCGGGGCACTATACCGACTGGCACTCCCACCCGGGACCTGCCCGCCCGGCCGGTGAGCCCTGGCAGGATGGGTAGGGAAGCTCGGGCGGATCGGTCCCCGGAAACCGCGCATCGGTGCCGTAGAATGGGAGGTACCGCGAGCGCGTCCATCGGTCGGCGCGAGACGGAGCCGGTTTCCGGCGCCGCGCGGTCGCCTGGTGGTCGGTGCTCCCGAGGACGATCCATGCTCCATTCCCTGCTCCAGGTTCCGCTGCTCCCGCTTTGGCTCCCGCTCCCGCTCCCCGTGCCGGCCGCCAGCAACCCGCTCCCGTTCCTCCCCCAGCTCGTCACCCTGCTCGCCGCCGCCGCGGCGATCGCCTACATCAGCTTCCGGATCCGGGTCCTCCCGATCGTCGGCTTCCTCGTCGCCGGCGTCCTGATCGGGCCCAACCAGCTCGGCCTCGTCCCCGAGGGGGAACTCGTCGACTCGCTGGCCGAGATCGGGGTCATCCTGCTCCTGTTCACGATCGGCATCGAGTTTCGCCTCGAACAACTCGCCCGGATCAAGCGCCAGATCTTCGTCGGCGGCGGGCTCCAGGTCCTGCTGACGGTGGCCGCCGTCACCCTGATCGGGCTGCCGTTCGGCGTCGACTGGCGCAACGGGCTCTTCACCGGCTGCCTGGTCGCCCTGAGCAGCACCGCGATCGTGCTCAAGCTGCTCGCCGACCGGCGGGCGACCGATGGCGCGCTCGGCCAGCAGTCGATCGCGATCCTGATCTTCCAAGACCTCGCCGTGGTCGCGATGGTCCTCCTCGTGCCGATGCTCGGCGACACCGGCGACGCCTCGGCGCTGGGCCTCGCCTGGGCCCTGGTCAAGGCGGCGGCGATCGTCGGCGCGGTGCTCGTCTTCGCCCGCCGGGTGGTGCCCCCGATCCTGGAGGCGGTAGCGCGGACCTGCTCGCCGGAGATCTTCCTCCTCACACTGATCACGCTCTGCTTCGGCACCGCCTGGCTGACCAGCCTCGCCGGGGTGAGCCTGGCGCTGGGGGCGTTCCTCGCCGGCCTGCTGGCGAGCGAGAGCCGCTTCAGCCACCACGCGCTCGGCGAGATCATGCCGCTCCAGATCCTCTTCTCGGCGACCTTCTTCGTCTCGGTCGGGATGCTCCTCGACCTCGGCTTCCTGGTCGACAACCTCCCGCTGGTGCTGCTCAGCGTGGTCGCGGTGATCCTGGTCAAGGCGGCGGTGACCGCGGCCAGCGCCCGTCTGCTCCGCCTGCCGGTCGCGACGGCCGTCGGGTCCGGGCTGCTGCTCGCCCAGATCGGTGAGTTCTCGTTCGTGCTCCAGCGCACCGGCGCCGACGCCGGCCTCTCGCCGGCCGACCTGGGCGACAGGGGGTCGGGCACCTTCATCGCCACCAGCGTGATCCTGATCCTGGCCACCCCGGTCCTGGCGTCGTTCGCCACAACCGCCCAGCGCCGCCTCGGTCCGGGGGTCGTCACCCCGGACGGGTCCCCCGTGGCCGGCGACGGCACCCCGCTCAATGGCGCCACGCCCGCGCCATTGGCCCTGGGCGACAGCGACGACCACGTCATCGTCAACGGCTGGGGCTCCGGCGGCCGCGCCCTCGCCCGGGCGCTCAAGCGGCTCGAGGTGCCGTTCGTGGTGGTGACCCTGAACCCCGAGGGGGCCCTGGAGGCTGAGGCCGAGGACATGCGTGTGATCCGCGGGGCAACCAGCCGCCTGCCGGCCCTGCAGCAGGCCGGCGTCGGCTCGGCCCGGGTCCTGGTGGTGGCCGACGACGACCAGGAGACGACGGTGCGGGCGGTGACGGTCGCCCGGAACGTGAGCGCTGACCTCCGGATCGTGGCCCGCGCCGATACCCCCGCGCAGGAGGACGGTCTGCGAGCGGCCGGCGCCGATGCGGTGGTGATCGGCACCGACGGCGACGCCTCGCCGCTCCTGTCGGAGGTCCTAGACAGCTACGGTATGACGCGCCCGATGGTGCGCGAGCAGGTAGCTCGGGCGCGGCAGGCTACCGCGGCGGCGTCCGCGGCGGCGGGGGCGGCGGCGGGGGCGACGGCGACGGTGGTCCGCCAGCCGATGGTCTGGTCAGACGCCGGCACCTGCACCCACCTCGACCAGATCCGGGCCGTAACGCCGAGTTCTCAGGGGTGCGAGGAGTGCCTCAAGCTCGGCGACAAGTGGGTGCACCTCCGCCTCTGCCTCTCCTGCGGCCACGTCGGCTGCTGCGACACCTCCAAGAACAAGCACGCCTCCAAGCACTTCCAGTCGACCGGCCACCCGATCGTCGAGTCCTTCGAGCCCAACGAAGACTGGCGCTGGTGCTTCGTCGACAAGACCTACGTCTAGCCTTCCACCTCTGCCCCGCACCGGCCCCCGAAGTGCAGCCGCCAAACCGAATCCAGGGCATGTAGGCCGTCCTACGCCCGAGGTGGCCGACCAGACACCGCGGGGCCACGCTGGCACCCGTTCCCCTGGCCCGCCCCCGCGCCACCCTGTAGGGGCGGATGGCCATCCGCCCTCGCCCCCTACCCGTTGGCACCGCCCTCGCCCCCAACCCGTTGGCACCGCCCTACCCGCGGCGCCGCCTTCCCCCGTCACCCGGGCGCCGCCCTCTTCCAACCCCGTGGCGCGGCCGACTTCACCATGCAGAGCCCAACCATCCCGCAGCCCGGCGCGCACAGAAACGCCCCCCTCCCTCAAGACGAGGGACGGGGGCGCTCCTTCGAGTGCGTTCGGATCGCTCACCGGCCTACCGAGCGGGCCCGGAGCTACGCCGCCGAGTGAGGCACCGGGTCCGCGGCCGTCTGTGCGGCCGCGGCGGCGACCGCCGCGTCGGGCAGGGCCCCGTCGGGCCCGGTCGTCTCGCGGCCGCCGTCGACCGCCCGCGGCATCTCGCGCAGGAAGCCCTCGAAGCGGCCGAGGGCGGCCTTCGGCATGGTGCCGAGGATCGTCGTCCCCTCCCCGTCGTGGGCGGTCTCCGTGACCCGCCCGAGGCGGTGGAACTGGTCGACCAGGTCCGAGCGCTCGAACGGCACCGCGAGGCGGACCGGGACGAACCCGGCGTCCTCCTCGATCGTCCGCTCGACCGCCGCGAGGAGGTCGGGCAGGCCGTCGCCGCGCTGTGCCGAGATCGGCACGGCGGCGTCGGCGAACTTCTCGCCGAGCTCGGCGGCGATCGCCGCCAGGATGTCCTGGCCGCGCGGGTCGCCGTCGAGCACGTCGACCTTGTTGAGGGCCAGCACCGTCGGCTTGCCGTCGGCGCCGAGCTCCTCGAGGACCTCGTTGACCGTCGCCGCCTGCTCGGCGGCGTTCGGGTGGGTCACGTCGAGGACGTGGACCAGCACCGTCGCCTCGTTGATCTCCTCGAGCGTCGCCCGGAAGGCGGCGACGAGCAGGGTCGGCAGGTTGTTGATGAAGCCGACCGTGTCGGTCAGCAGCACCTCACGGCCGGTCGGCAGCTGGCTGCGGCGGGTGGTCGGATCGAGCGTCGCGAACAGCTTGTCCTCGGCCATCACGCCGGCCCCGGTCAGGGAGTTGAGGAGCGTGCTCTTGCCGGCGTTGGTGTAGCCGACCAGGGCGACGACCGGCACCTGGTTATCCCGCCGCTGGCCGCGGTGCAGCTCGCGGTGGGTGTGGACGCTGCCGAGCAGGTCCTTGATGTGGGAGATCCGGTTGTTGGCCTCCCGGCGGTCGACTTCGAGCTGGGTCTCGCCCGGCCCACGGAGACCGACGCCGCCGACGCCCTGCCGGGAGAGGTGGGTCCACATGCCGGTCAGCCGGGGCAGCCGGTACTGGAGCTGGGCCAGCTCGACCTGGAGCCGGCCCTCGTGCGTCTGCGCCCTCCTGGCGAAGACGTCGAGGATCAGCGCCGTGCGGTCGATCACCTTGACCTGCAGCGCCTTCTCCAGGTTCCGCTGCTGGGCCGGCGTGAGTTCGGCGTCGACGATGACCAGGTCGTACTTGAGCTCGTCGCGCGCGTCGACGACCTCCTGCAGCTTGCCCTTGCCGAGGTAGGTGCCCGGCATCGGGTGCGGCAGCTTCTGGGTGACGGTCCCGACGACCTCGACATCGACCGTCCCGGCCAACGTCGCGAGCTCCCCGAGCGAGTCCTCGGTCGCCCAGGCGGCGTCCGGCTCGTCGAGGTCGACCGCGAGCAGCAGCGCACGCTCCACCGCGCGCGCCGTGGGGAACGGGCGCTCGGTCGGGGCGTCGAGGGAAGGGGCAACGATCGGGGTGTCGGAGGAGGAACGGCTCTTTCGGGTGTGGGTACTCAGGGTGCTCCCTCACGTGGGTGAGGCCAGGGGAGGCGAAGGCTGCCAGCGGCGGCCCCCGATGGCGGACGAATGAGACAGGTATTATACGCCACACCGCATCCCTTCCGCCGGTCCGGCCCCACCGGCCGAGCGACCGAGCAGCCCTGTCGCGCGTCTCGTCCGCCGCGCCCGGAGGCAGCGATGACGCCGGCCTCAGCCGAACCGATGGGCGGCAAGCCGGTGCGCGACCGGATCCAAGAGCGCCTGCAGGCGGCGGGCGTGCGGCCCACGCCGCGGCCCCTCGGCCCGGACGAGTACGTGGCCGCACCCACCCGGGCCGAGGAGGCCGCCGAGTTCGCCGCCGACGGGCGGCTCGAGGAGCTGGCCGACGTGGTCGAGGTGGTCCACGCGGTCCTCGCCGCCCGCGGGCTGGACTGGGCCGCCCTGGACGAGACGCGCCTTGTCAAGCGGGCCACGTGGGGCGGGTTCGAGCGGCGCCTCCTGCTCCTGGAGACGGGAGAAGCGTCCGAACCGAGCGGCCACCCCAGCCCGTCCGGTCTCCCCGCGCGCCCGTGAACCGCACGGCTCGCCTGACCGGGATCCTGCTCGCCCTCCGCGGCGGCAAGCAGACGGCGGCCGAGCTCGCGGACCGCTTCGAGGTCTCCCGGCGGACGATCCTGCGCGATGTCGACGCGCTCTGCCAGGTCGGCGTGCCGGTCGTCGCCCTGCCCGGCGCCGGCGGCGGTCTGACGCTGGCCGCCGACTACTGGCTCCCCCCGCTCCACCTCACGGCCGACGAGGCGACCACGCTCCTGCTCGCGCTCCAGGCCCTCGGTCCCAGCGCCGACTCCCCGCTCGGGCCCGGCCACCGCACCGCCGAGGAGAAGGTCCGCGCCGCCCTGCGCCCGGACGTCCTCGCCGCCGCGGAGCGGGAGATGACGGTGGTGGCGATGGCGCCCGCGCGGCCCGCCGCCGACCCGGCCCACGCCGTCGCGATCCGCGCCGCGATCCGGCGCGGCTCCTGGCTCCGGGTCACCTACCGCTCCCTGCGGCGGACGGCCGAGCACGACCTCCTGCCTCGCGGGCTCGCGGTCAACGCCGGACGGTGGTACCTGTCGGCGCTAGACGTGGCGACCCGGGAGCGACGGACCTACCGCCTGGACCGGATCGACGCGGTGGTCCCGATCCCTCCACCTCCGGGCGCCGAGGCAGCGATCGCGACAACCGACCGCTCGCTGCCCCCCTACGACGACCCGGCCCACCCGGAGATCGTGATCCGCCTCTCCGACCTGGCCCTCCGCCGGGCGGAAGACGCGCTGCCGACCGACCGCGCCATCCCCCTCCCCGACGAGGACGGGTCCTGGGAGCTGCGCCTCCGCTGCCCACCGTCCGAACTGCCCTACTACGCCCGGGCCGTCCACGCCGCCGGCCCGGACGCCGAAGCGATGGCCCCGCCCGAGCTGCGGGCGCTCGCCGCCCGCCTCGCCCTCGCCGCCGCGGCCCGCTACGCCGCCCCGCGTCGCGGCGAGGCCCCGGCGCCCTGAGCCCGCCTTCAGCCGGGAGGGGAGCGTCGAGACGGGTCGGGCGGACGGTCCCACCCGGGAGCCGACGCGGGTTCCCGGCGGGTCGGAGGAGGACGGGGCGCGGCAGTGGCGATTCCGACGAGGATGGACCGGGATGCGTCAGCCTGGGTGTCTAGCGGGAGCCGGGTGATCGAGGAGGGCTTCGCCCGACGGGCCCGCGGCCGGCTTGAGCCGGCGTGGTGCCAGCGCCTCTGAGCTTGGGACTTGCCCCGGGCGGGCGGATCCGGCGGAACGCTCTCTTACCGCCACCGAACAGTCGGACTCCGCGCTTCCGCGGCCCCTGGTGTGGTGGCCCGCCGTCCGGGCGGCCGCTTCAGCCGTTGCGGCCGCGTCACCCGGTCCTGACAGGAGATCACCGGAACCCGTGGCGGGTGCCGTTCGAGCGCGCGCCGCATGTCCGTCCGTCGCTCCACCGACCCGGTCAGGTCGGTGGGTAGAACGCCGGGTTGAACCGCTGGGCGCTCAGACCCGTGGCCCGCGACAGGTCGACGTCGTGCACCAGAAGGTGCTCCCGGCCGTAGGGCACGTGGGCGAGACAGTCGCCGTCTGGGCCGATCACGCTGGTCGCGGAGTCCTGGTACCGCATCGCGTAGTTCACGCTCGCGAAGTAGACGGTGTTCTCGACGGCGCGGGCCACCATCGCCTTCTCGTAGTAGGGCGAGCCGGGGTCTCCCCAGCGCTCGAGGGTCGGACCAGCGTGGTCGCTGCCCGTCAGCTGCGGGTGGAACACCAGGCGGGCACCGCGGGCGGCCGACCATCGCACGCTCTCGGGGTAGCGCCACCCTTCGTGGCAGATCGTGATCCCGAACGGGACCCCATCGACCTCGAACAGCCGGCGCCTGCCGTCGGGCACGTAGAACGCTTCTTCCTCGGGCGGGATCTGGTTCTTCGCCTGGTACCCCAGGATCTCGCCGGCGCGTGAGATGACGAACGCCACGTTGTGCGCACCAGTGGCCGACTCCCACTCCATGCCGACCACGGTCGCCACCCGGTGTGCCACCGCCATGGCGCGGATCGCCTCGAGCGCCTCCTGCTGGCGCCGCTGGTCGCGGGCCGGGACGGGAAAGTCGAAGCCGCGCAGACCCGGGATGTAGGTCTCCGGGAAACAGACGATGGCGACGTCCCGAGCCGCGGCCTCCGCGAGGAAGCGACCCGCTGCCTCGAGGCGCTCATCGACCGACGGGGCGTTTCTCGCTGCGGCCAACCCGATCCGCAAGACCGAACCGGCCACCAGCCTTCTCCCTGGCCGGTCCCCGTACGGGTCTCCAGCCCTGACATGAATCCGGGAACCACGGTCACCCATTCTCGCATGGCGGGGGACGCCACCTCCGCGCCGGCGGCACCGGTCGCGGCGCGCCGGCGTCCGGCCCCTGCGGCCGATCGGTGACAGGCCGCTGTCACCTTCACCCAGCTACCCTCCATGGGAGGATGCCGGGCCGTGACGGGTGTATGCCGCAGTCCTGGTGGATACCCATGGACGGTCGTGCAGAGAGGGACGCACAGCCGATGGGCGAGCGGGAGAACCGGCAGGTCGTGGGGCGGTTCTGGGCCCTGATGGACGCCGAGGACTGGGACGGCGTCGGCGCCCTGCTGAGCGACGACTTCGTGGCCGACTGGCCCCAGTCAGGGGAGCGGATCCCGGGCCGGGCCAACTTCCTCCGGGTGAACCGCGACTACCCGGGCTCCTTCGCGATCACCCTCCGGCGGCTCCTCGTCGACGGCGACCACGCCGCCACCGAGGTGGGAATCGCCGACCGCACCGGCGGCCGGCCACCGGACGTCGCCGTCTCGTTCTTCGCGCTGCGTGACGGCCGGATCGCGCGGGTGACCGACTGGTGGCCGGAGCCCTACCCGGCGCCCGCCTGGCGGGCGGAATCGGTCGAGCCCCTCCCCGCGGCGGACTCCCCCTTCGCCAACCCATCCGCCGATTCGCCGACGCGAGCCGTGCCCGAGGGCGCTCCCGCCGGGGCGGGCCCCGGCCGCGGGGCACCCGGCGAGATGGGTGACGATGCCCCGCGCGCCTACGGCAACGCCAAACGGGCCGGCCATCCACCGACCACAGGCGATCCCTGACCGGAGGTGACAGGGCTACGGCCAATGGCCCCAGCGGCCGACGTGTGCCTCGTCGGCGCGGCGCCGGGTCGGTCCTCGACCGGGCGCGAATCCCGTCGAACCGGCAACCGACCGTTAGGGAACTCGTCTGTTCGGTGGCGGTATCGTGGCGCGCCGGCGGTCGGGTCCGCCCGGGACTGAGCCCCGAGGTCGGAGGCTCGGGCACGAAGGCGGTTGAAGCTGGCCGCGGGTCCACGAGCCGAAGCCCCGGCGAGCACCCGGGTCGCGTATGACCCGGGGAACCACCACACTCCGAAGGGACCACCGTGGGACAGAGCGCCGGGGTGAGGAGACGCATGGGAACGGGAGCGACGACACGGTGACCATCGATCACGAGCAGGCGCTCGCCCGCCGGCGAGAAGGTTGGCGGCAGACGCGGGTCGACCGGCTGACCGGCGTGGACGACGCGCCCGCGTTCATCGACGCGGTCGGTCTGGCGACGCTCTTTCCGGCCTCGCCGGAGGTTCCCAACCTCTTCCACGCGTTCGTCGGCGACCCCGATACCGCCACCGATTCCGGCCACGCGACGCCGTCCGGCCAGGTCTACGGCTGGCGTTGGGTGCTGGGGCGGCGGGAAGCCGCCTTCTACGGCGCCATCGTCCGCAACCGTCCGACGTGGGTCGCCTGGCCGCTGCTGCCGGCGATCCTCCACCTCCGGGCCGAGACGCGCTCGCCGCAGGAGATGCGGGCCGATGGGATGATCTCGGCCGACGCGGTGCGCATCGCCGACGCCCTCGACGCCGCCGACGCGCCGCTCACCACCGCCGAACTCCGGCGGGCGGCCGGCTTCCCGACCGGCAAGGAGCAGCGCGCGGCCTACCTCCGCGCCGTGGCCGAACTCGACGCCCGCCTCCTTCTCGCCAAGACGTTCGCCGCCGAGCCGGACGACCTGGAGATGCGCCATGCCCTCACCCGCCGGCGGTACCCGGAGGCGCTGCGGGCGAGCGCCGGGCTGTCGCGGGAGGCGGCGCTCGACCAACTCCTCGCGGCCTACCTGCCGGCGGCCGCGTTCGCGCGACCGACCCCGCTCGCTCGCCACCTTGGGGTTGGTGAGCCCGAACTGCGCGCCGGGCTGGGACGGCTCGTTGATGCCGGGCGCGCGGTCGTGGCGACCCTTCCCGGCCAGCGCGGCGACGCCTTCGCGGCCGTCCCCTGACGACCCAGCTACTCCACTGTCCCAACCGCCCTGGAGGAGGAGATGACCACGACGATGAGTGCCGTCGACCGCGCGCTGGGGTACCTCGCGGCCGAGGGGAGGCCAGTGGATCTCGCCTGGACCCGGGCCGCCTGTTTCGGCCGCCCCCAGGAACCCGCCCTGGCGGCGCTCGCGGCCTACCAGAACGACGACGGCGGCATCGGGCACGGCCTGGAGGTCGACATCGCGGCACCCGTCGGCAACCCGTTCGCCGCCCGGTTGGCGCTCCAGGTCCACCTCGCGGTCGGGACCCCAGCCGACCACCCGACCCTGATCCGGCTCGTCGGCTGGCTCGAGGCCAACCAGGGGGACGACGGCGACTGGCGGTTCGCGCCGAGCGTCTACGAGCACGACCTCGCGCCCTGGTTCGCCGGGTGGACCTTCCCCTCGCTCAACCCGTCGCTCTGCCTGGGCGGCCTGCTCGGTCGCCTTGGCCTCGGCTCCGACCGCCTCCATGCCCGGTGCCGTGCCCTCTTCGCCGCGAAGGCAAATCTGGACGAGTTGGCAAGCGGCGGGTTCTACGCCGTGCTGCCCTACGCCGAAGCCGTCCCCTGGCTGTCAGGGCTGGCCGACCGCGACGTCTACCTCGCGGCGCTGACCGAGCGAATCGCGCGCGACCTGCGGGCGGGAGCCTACGAGGACGCGGAGCACGCCTTCGCCCACATCGGCCCGCCGGACGGTCCGGTCGCCCGACGGCTCCCGTCCGACCTCCTCGCCGCCGCGCTCGAACGGCTGCGCGGCGAGCAGGAGGCCGACGGCGGCTGGCCCACGCCGTACGCTCCGGCCTGGCGTTCCTGGGGCACCGCCACCAGCGCCGCGACGCTGGCCGCGTTCGGCAGCGGCTGAGCGGAGCGAGGGGGACACCCACCGACGCCGGTGCCCTTGCCTCGCACCTGGCGAGATCGCGGAGGCCGGTGATGACGGCGAGGCCCGGCCACAGTACCGGGGGACGTCTTCTCGGCCGGCCCGGGCGTGCCGAGGAGTGCAACGCGGGCATCACCCGGGTGCCGGAACTGGCTGCGAACAGGCGCGACTCGCTGACGGCGAGACCGGTGTCGGGCACCGTTGGAGTCTGGCAGCGTGTACGACGGCTGGCCTACCTGCCGCGCGGCCGGGCCCTCTCACGGTCCGGGACGGCTCAAAGGCGCCCGGTCTGCTCCGCGGAGCCGAGCACCTCGGCGGCGAGGCGGTCGAGCTCGGCGCGGGCGGCGGCGAGGCGACCGGCGGTCTCTTCCCGCCACCGCTCGTCCCCGGCGAGGCGCAGCCGCTCCTGGTCGAGGTAGGCGCGGGTCGCCGCGGGCGACGGCGCACCCGTCGCCGTCCGCCGCTCGAGGAACGGACGCGGCGCCAGGTAGCGGTTCAGCGCCTCGATCTCGATCCCCACCTCCCGCCCGATCACGGCCAGCGCCGCGACGTCGACCATCTCCCGCGTGATCCCGCTGGCCTCGACGCCCGACTCCGCCGCCCGGGCGACGATCAGGGCCGCCACGTCCCGGGCGGCCGCCGGCTCGAGCCCTTCCTCGACCAGCAGGAAGACCGCGAGGTCGGAGGTGGTACTGAGCGCCTTGCCGGCCCGGTTCGCCAGGTACGCCCGGTTGACCTCGAGCCCGCCGACCAGCCGCCGGGTGCCTCCCAGGACCGCGGTCGCGCCGTCGAGGGCATCGCGAGAGCCAAGGTGGAGCGCGTCCGCGGCGGCGCCCACGGGCCCATAGGGGGTCGCCCGCGCCCGGGCCGCGAGCGCGGCGGCGGCCGCCTCCACCCCCCGCGCGTCGTCGGCGAGGCGCCGCAGCCCGGTCGTCGCCCGCAGCTGAGGCAGCGCGGGGTCGTAGCCGAGCCAGGCGTCGCCGAGGCGGAAGCTCGTCGGCTCGGTCCGCAGCCAGACGGACAGCTCGTCGAGCAGGCGACGGCAGGTCGCGGCGGACGAGCCCGCCAGGTCGGCGACGAGGGCGACGTGGTCGGTGGCGGCGACGGCATCGTAGGTGCTCGCCACCGGGCCGTCGCACCCGAGCAGACCGGCGACACGCTCGCGGTCCACCTCGAGCCCGCTGGAGGCGAGCGCCAAGGCGCCCATCGGCGACCGGTTGACGTCCGCCCAGACGGTCCGGAGCCGGGCCCCGAGCCGACCGAGCGGGGCGATCGTGCCCGAGAGGAAGTGCGCGAAGGTGGTCGGCTGGGCGACCTGGCCGTCGGCGTGGGCCGGCATCAGGGTGACGGCGTGGGCGGCGGCAAGGTCGAGGAGGACCCGCCGCGTGTCCCCCATCTCCATCGCCAGGGCGGCGAGCCGGTCCCGCTGGGCCATCCGCAGCACCGTCGCGACCAGTTCCGGCCGGGCCCGCCCGACGGCGGCTGCCCCGCCGGCGCCGGGTGGCGCCAGGGCATCGAGTCGTTCGTCGAACTGGCCGATGAGCTGGTCGAGCGACGCGGACACCGGCGGCGCGGCGCGGGCGGTGGCGTCGAGGGCCGTGAGCAGCGCCGCCAGCACGTCGTCGCCGAACAGCCCGACGTCGCGCAGCATCAGGACGTGGGCGGAGACGGCCGCGGCGATGTCGCGCCAGGAGGCGGTCGCGGGGGACACGTCGGCGGCGGCGGACATCGGCGGCGCTCCGGTGAGACGGCTGAACCTGAGCGCCACGGACGGCTAGGCGAGGCGGCGCGGAAGGGAAGTGTACGGCCGGCGCTCCAGGCCGACCTCGCGGCCGACCTCCGGACCGTCCGTCGTGACCGCGTCTGCCGTCCTACGTCCGCACGACGGGCACATTGCCCCTTGGGCGCGGACAGCGTCCGTAGCTACGCCAGCGACTCGTCGGCCGGCGCCCCCCGCCCAGGGGAAAGCATCAGCTGACGTCGTGGAGGCCGCGGCCGAGCGCCTTACCTCGGTGGGGGATGCCGACGAGGTTGAGCACCGTCTTTGTCGACTCCGTCCCCCTCAGGAGCAGACCGGCGTCGAGCGTCGGCGACAAGGCGCGGTGGCTGAGGAACGGCGGCGGCCACCATGACCGGCCGGGGAGACGATCCGGCAATGATGACGACCACCCATCCGTCCGTGGTCCGGTCGCACGACGAGGGAGATCACGTCGACCCCGCGGGCCGAGCGCAGGGCAGCCAAACCCCCTTCCGTCGGGTATCCCCGCCTCACCGCCCCAGGGCCGAACAGCCGTGGTCCGCGATGGCGAGGCCGCCCACCATTCCGGCGACCGAGGAGGCCTGCTGCGCGGGGATCGCAACGAAGGTCGCCGTCCACCACCGGCCAAGCACCAGCGGTACCGGCCCCGACCCCGTGTCGGCCCCGTTCTCCGCCTCGTACGCTCCGAGTAAGGTTTGGCCGGCACGCTGTCGGCCTGGCCACCCTCACCGCCGGGCTGTGGAGCGGGCCCGCGTGGCCGTACCGGCAGTGCGCGTCCGGTCGGCAGCGCGCCGTTGCCACCGACCGACCGGGGCCGCCCCGCGCGGGGGAGCAGCGGCACGATCTGGTCGCCGCCGCCGCTCGGGTCCCGTTCGTGCGGCACGGGCTCTACCCTGGAACGGTTCGCCGTCGCTGAGCGAGGAGGGGATCATGCGCCGCAGCGCCACGCCATTCTGGGCTGTCCTTATCGTCTGCGTGCTGCTGCTGTGCGGCAGCCAGACGCTCGCCCAGGACGCTCCCCAGCCGGACGCCACCCCGGCGGATGCGCTTCCCGAGGCCCGCGCGCCCGGCGGCCTGGGGACGGTCCGTCTCCCGGACGACGCGGACGAGATCGACGCCCTCTTCGCGCGGCTCCCCGACTCGGTCGCCGGGGAACCGCGGACCGAGCCGGGCTGGGAAGGCCGGCCGGGCGAGGCGACCGCCGACTACGGCGAAGCCGACCCCCTGTTCGGGCCGCCGCTCTCCCTCGGGGTCCAGGACGTCTCGACCGGCGAGTTCTACCCCGCCGGCACCACCGCCGGAGACGTCGCGGCGTCGGTCATCGACGCCCCCGACTATGGCGCCGAGGCGTTCGGCCGGGACGGAGATCTCGTCTGGGTCCGCGCGTCGACCACGGTCGGGTCTGCCGGGGAGACGGCGGCGACGCCGACGACGAGCCGAGAGATTCACACCCTGATCTGGGGCGACGCGGACAGTCCCTGGGTGTTCAGCGCCGTGGCGCCGACCCGCCCGGCGCTGGACGACCTGGTCGATGCCTTCGTGGCCGCGGCCGATGCCGATCCCCGGTCGGGGACACCGGCGGCCGGGGCGACCCCCGAGGGCGGCACGCCCGAGCCCTAGGCGCCCTGGGTTGCGCGTGGGGTGGCGCCACCGACCCCCTCACGGCGGGGGTGGAGCGGCGCGACCTGCCCACCGGACCAGACCGTGCGGCGCAGGACCAGCATCGCCACCCCGATCGCCACCAGCGCGAAGCTCGCCCAGTAGGCACCGGGGAGTGGCCCCAGGTAGACGCTGTCGGTCCGGATCCGCTCGATCAGGAAGCGTTCGACCCCGTAGAGGATGCCGTAGACCGCGATGGCGTCGCCCTCCCTGAGTCGTCGGCTGCCCGGCATCCGCAGCACCAGGTAGGACAGCACCGCGGCGTTCAGCAGGTTGGCGACCGACTCGTAGAAGAACGTCGGGTGGAACGTGGCCTGGTCGGTGTAGGCCGCCGGCCGCCGGTCGGGTCGGATCGTCACCGCCCACGGCACGTCCGTCGGCGTGCCGAACGCCTCCTGGTTCGCCCAGTTGCCCCACCGCCCGACCGCCTGCCCGAGCGCGACCCCGGCGATGATTAGGTCGCCCCAGCCGAGGAAGGAGACGCCGGCCCGGCGGCAGAGCGCCCAGAGGATCAGCGCGCCGAGGAAGACGGCGCCGTGGATCGAGAGGCCGCCGAGCCGGATGTTGAGCGCGTCGAGCGGCGCGTCGGCGTAGCGATCCCACTTGAGCAGCACATAGGTGAGCCGTGCGCCGACGATCCCGCTGACGACCATCCACGGGGCGATGTCGAGCACGAACTCGGGGTCCATCCCCCGCCGCCGCGCGAGGGCGCGGATCAGCGCGATCGCCCCGAAGATCCCGGCGAGGATGAAGAGGGCGTACCAGCGGACGGTGAGCGGGCCGAGCGAGATCGCGACCGGGTCGTCGAGGGTCGGCATCGGCGGGGATCTCTCCTGGACGGGCGACGCGGCGAGCAAGCAGCGGCGACGGATGGTCGCGGCGACAGCCTTGCTGCCGATGGTACCCGACGGGGACGAGAGGCCCTCGGGCGGGGGCGCGAGGCTCCCGCGCTCGGGCCTCCTAGAGGCGGACCGGACGAGGGGCGCGTAGCTGCCCCCCCCACTCCGCGCCGGCCCCGATGCCCATCGTGATCCTGGCACGGCCGCGGCCCGAGACCTCGGCGGCACGCCGGGGAGGCGCGGCGCGACCCGGGGCTGATCACTGCGACCGGACCGAGGAGTGTCCTAGCCGCCGGCCAGGCAGGCGTCGACCTCGGCCGCGGTCGGCAGCCCGTCCATCGCCCCCGGGCGGGTCGTCGCCAGCGCGCCGGCGACGGCCGCGTAGCGGAGGTCGGCCTCCTCGGGGGCGGTCCACCCGCGCGCGACCAGGCGGGCCACCAGGGCGCCGGTGAACGCGTCGCCGGCACCGGTCGGCTCGACGGCCTGGACGGGGAACGCCGGGACGTGCCGGACGACCCCGTCCGCGACGAACCACGAGCCACGCGCCCCGTCGGTCAGCACGGCGATCCGCGGCGGGAGGGCCCGCATCGCGCCCAGCGCGGCCACGAGGTCGTCGCCGACGCCGAGCAGCGCGCGGGCGTCGTCGAGGCTCAACTTGAGCAGCGTCGCCCGCTCGATGACCGGCTCGCACGCCAACCGCGCCGCCGCGAGGTCCGGCCAGAGCGTCGGCCGCAGGTTGGCGTCGAAGCAGACCGGCACGCCGCTGTCACTGGCGAGGGCCACCGCCGCCTGCACCGCCTGGCGCGACGGCTCGGCGGCGAGGGCCACCGACCCGACGACCACCGCGGCGACGCTCGGGATACCGGCGGCCTCGACATCGGCCCCCGAGAGCAGGCGGTCGGCCAGCCGGAGGAGGCGGAAGTGGCCGTCGCCGCGGGCGTCCTTCCAGGCGAACGCGAGGCTGGTGTCGGCCTCGGCGGTGCCGCGGAGGCGGGACGTGTCCACCCCTTCGGCCGCCAGGGTCGAGCGCAGGCGCCGTCCGAACGGGTCCTCGCCGACGACACCGAGGAAGGCGCTCGGCACGCCGAGGCGGGCGAGGGCGACCGCGACGTTGGCCGGGGCGCCACCCGGCCGGGACGCGAACGCCCCGGCGGCCTCGAGGCCGGCCGCGCCGTCGGCGACGATCAGGTCGATCAGGGTCTCGCCCACGGCCAGGACCGGCGCGCGACCCGAGGGGGACCGCCCGCCGGCACCGGCCGTGGCACCGCTCGTCATCGGTCCCCCTCGCGATTCCCCACGCGACCGGCGCCCGCACCGCCCATGGCACCCGTCCACGGTCGACGCCGGGTCACGCTGGCGTTACGCGACACCACCAGAACTGCGGTGGACGCGGCCATCTGATGCCCACATGCCCCGGAGCGCCGCCCGGTCAGACGGCCTTGAGGCGGGCCGGCGCCGCGCTGACCTCGCGCCGGACGTCGGAGACGTCGCGGACGCTCTCCAACCGGTGGAGGATCTGGCTCAGCTGGCCGACGCCCTCGACCTCGAGGGTCAGCAGCAGCGTCACGGTCCGGTCGTCGTGGGTCGTGGTCAGCACGCCGAGGATGTTGACCTTGGCGTCGGCAAGGAGGGTGCTGACGTCCTTGAGCAGGCCGACGCGGTCCCAGGCCGAGACCCGGATCGAGACCGGCATGGTGTCGCCGCCCTGGTCGCCCCAGGAGACGGCGACCAGCCGCTCCGGGTCGGGCAGGTTGAGGATGTTCGGACAGTCGCCGCGGTGGACGGTGATCCCCCGACCGCGGGTGGTGTAGCCGATGATCCGGTCGCCGTTGACCGGCTTGCAGCAGGGCGCGAGGCTGGTCAGCAGGCCGTCGGCGCCCATCACCTCCAGGCGGGCCGGGGTCCGCGGCGCCGGCACGTGCGGCGCCACCGCCGCGAATTCCTCCTTGCGGGTCTCCGCCAGGCGGGCGGCGATCAGCTGCGACGAGACCGCCCCGTAGCCGATCGCCGCCAGCAGGTCGTCGACCTTCTGGTACTGCGGGAAATGCTTGAGGACGTCGTCCGGCCGGACGTCGAGGCTCAACCGGCGCAGCTCGCGGTCGAGGATGTCCCGGCCCTGGGCGACGTTCTCGTCCCGCTGCTGGCGGCGGAACCACTGGCGGATCTTCTCGCGCGCCGAGGCCGTGGTGACGTAGCCCGACGACGCCTGCAGCCAGTCCCGGCTCGGCCCCTTGGTCTTGCTGGTCTGGATCCGCACCACCTGCCCGTTGGCCAGCTTGTGGTCGAGCCCGACGTGCTGGTCGTTGACCTTGGCCCCGATGCAGCGGTGGCCGACCTCGGTGTGGATGCGGTAGGCGAAGTCGACCGGGGTCGCGCCCGACGGCAGCTCGACGATGTCGCCGGCCGGGGTGAAGACGTAGATCTGGTCCTGGAAGACGTCGCTCTTGAGCGACTCGACGAACTCCTCGGCGTCGGCCACCTCGTCGCGCCAGTCCATCAGCTGGCGGAGCCAGGCGATCTTGGCCTCGATCTTGGCGTCGCCCTTGCCGCCCTCCTTGTAGCGCCAGTGGGCGGCGACGCCGTACTCGGCGACGCGGTGCATCTCGCGGGTGCGGATCTGGATCTCGACGGGGTGCCCCTCCGGCCCGATCACGGCCGTATGGAGGCTCTGGTACATGCTCTCCTTGGGGGTCGCGATGTAGTCGTCGAACTCGCCCGGCACCGGGTGCCACATCGCGTGGATCACGCCGAGCGCGCCGTAGCAGTCCTTCCGGTCGCCGACGATGATCCGCACCCCGACCACGTCGTAGATCTCGTCGAAGCGCCGCCCCTTCTGCTGCATCTTGCGGTAGATGGAGTAGGCGTGCTTGGGGCGCCCGGTCAGCTCGGCGGCGATGCCGGCGTCGGTCAGGGCCGCCATCAACTCGGCCTTGACCCGGTCGACGACGTCGGCCCGGTCGGCACCGCGGGCGGTCAGCTCCGCCTGGAGGTGGGTGTAGGCCTCGGGCTGGAGATAGCGAAACGCGAGGTCTTCCAGCTCCGACTTGAACTGCCAGATGCCGAGGCGGTTGGCGAGCGGCGCGTAGATCTCCATCGTCTGCTGGGCGGTGCGCAGCTGCTTGTGCCGCGGCATCGCGTCCAGCGTTCGCATGTTGTGGAGCCGGTCGGCGAGCTTGATCAGGACGACGCCGATATCGTCGACCATCGCCAGGAACATCTTGCGCAGGCTCTCGGCCTGGCGCTCCTTCTCGCGCTCGCGTCCCGTCGGGCTGCTGGCCGACGGCACCGGGGAGTCGCCGGTCCACGGGATCTGGCCGAGCTTGGTCACCCCGTCCACCAGCTTGGCGACGCGGGGCCCGAAGGCGGCCTCGATCTGGGCGAGGGTGATCTCGGTGTCCTCGACCACGTCGTGGAGCAGCCCCGCGGCAACCGTCTCCGGGTCGAGCTGCATCCCGGCCAGGATCGCGCCGACCGCGAGGGGATGGACGACGTAGGGCTCACCCGAGCGGCGGCAGGCGCCGTCGTGGGCCGTCAGGGCGAGGTCCGCCGCGCGGCGGACGAGTCCCAGCCCGGCCTCGGAGGCGTTCGGCTGGCGCCCGAGCGCGGCCTCGAACTCGGCCCGCGCCGCCACGACTTCGGGGTTCCGCGCCGACGCGCAGGCCGCGACCGCGCCCGCCCCGTCCGGCGGCAGCGGCCAGCCGTGCTCCAGGTCGTCGATCGGGCTCCCCGATGCCACGGTCTGCTCCCCCACCGGGGCGACCGCTGGGGACGGTGCCGCGGTGGGCGATCCGAGGAGACGGGCGGAGGAGGTCGGCATCGGTCGGGACACCCCCAGCGGCGGCACGGCCGCCGCGACACGGAACCGGGACGTCGCGACGCGTCCCATCGGCGCCCACGAGGGCGAGCCGCACCGCCCTCAGCACCGCGATTCCCGGGCCGCAGCCTCGGCCATTACACCGTCCGGGCCCGGGAGTCTACGCACGTCGGCGCAGAGCCGTCAACGGGCGGGGAGGGACGCCGCACCGCCCTCCCGGGGCGTCCCCCTGGAAGCGCCGCGAGCGATTAGTTCATTATGTCATATAAGCTGCCGCCGCACCATCCCTGGGGCGCTCGCGTACGGTCTCCGCCGGCCGGCGGCGCTTCTCCACGGCACAACGATAGCCCCGGTGTGATGCCGTGGGAGACCGGCTGTGAAGGTCTTCGTACCTCCACGCGACAACCTGTGGACTGCTCCAGACGCGACTGTCACGATGTGTGTGGCCCGATCTGGTGAGGGTCTCGGGAGTACTTCCATCCTAGGTATCGGTATAGTGCGGAAAACGACGGGGCAGGGTAGAGTACCGAACGGGGGCGGAGTCAGCCCCTCGGACAGCTCCCGATGGAGCCGACGGCCGACACCACAGAGGAAAGTCGAGAACACTATGCCGCAGGGAACCGTCAAGACGATCCGCGAGGACAAGGGGTTCGGCTTTGTCGCCCCCGAGGGCGGCGGCGGCCGCGACGACCTGTTCTTCCACTGCTCGGCGGTCGAGAACACCACCTTTGAGCTGCTCCAGGTCGGCCAAGAGGTGACGTTCGACGTTGAGCCGGACCCGCGCAACCCGTCCCGCTCGCGGGCCGTCCGCGTCCGTGTCGTCGGCGGCGACGACCAGTTCTCGCAGTACTAGCGGTCAGGCGCGCGGCGACGCCCAGCGGCTGACCGCAGGCGCCGCGCGGCACCTCACCGCCGACCGGGACCGATCCCGGTCCCGGTCCCGACTCCTGCCGAACCTCAACAGCGGGCCCGTCCTGGGGAGACCCCGGCGGGCCCGTTCGTCGTCTCCGGGCCGGTTCTGGCCCTCACCAGCGCGACGGGCCGGTGGGGTCGCGCCACGCCACCCGGCGGTGCCAGTCCGGCGGCCTGAGCCCGCCTACACCCAGTGGCACTCCCTGGTCGGCGTCGATGTCGGCGCACCAGCCGTGGGGTGTCCGCCTGTCCCGTGGCCCAACCGCGGAGTCTGGACCGTGTCCCGGGGCACACGCGGTCGTGGCCTCGCCGTTCACACTGTAGCCCCCGCGACATCCCTACCGCCGCCAGCGTCTCTCGGTGAGTCACCGCGGCGTGTCCGCCGGCCATCGCGTCCGTCCCGGCGGCGCGGCTCGGCATGCGAGGGGATCGCGTCCCAACGCCGACGGCGTCGATCTCCCCTGCCGTCGCCGTCCGCGGTGAGCCCGCCGGCGTCGGCTCCAGGGCCGCCGCCCAGAAGGTAGAAAGGGTAGGCTGGACGCGGTCGGGATCTCGTGGCCGTGCCAGCGGTGGCCCGCCGCCCCCGATCCGTTCCCGTCCCGACCCGGAGGCCGCCGCCGTGAACCCGGTTCCGCCGATCGCCCCGAACCCACCCGTCGACCAGGCCCCACCCGCCCCGGCGGACGACCTCGACCGGCTCCGGCCGCCCGAGGAGGCCCGGGCGACGGTCCTCGCCTTCGCCCGGCTCCTGCCGGCCGAGACGGTGCCGCTCGCCGCCGCCGCCGGTCGGGTCCTCGCCGAGGACCTGGTCGCCGACGCCGACCAGCCACCGTTCGCCGCCGCGACCATGGACGGTTACGCGGTGATGGCGGGCGACGGCTCGCCCTGGCGGGAGGTCATCGGCGAGCGGATGGCGGGCCGGGTGACCGAGGTCGAGGTCACCCCCGGCACGGCGGTCCGGATCACCACCGGCGCGCCCGTGCCGCTCGGCGCCGACGCCGTGGTCCGCGTCGAGGCCACCGAGCCGGCCGACGACCACGTCGTGATCCACCAGGACCTGGTCGCCGTGGGCGAGAACATCCGGCCCGTCGGCTTCGACCTCCGAACCGGCGAGCGGATCCTCCCCGCCGGCACGGTGCTCGGCCCGGCCGAGATCGGGCTCGTCGCCGGGGTAGGCCTCGACCCCGTGCCGGTCCGCCGGCGGCCACGGGTCAGCGTGCTCTCGACGGGCGACGAACTGGTCGAACCGCACGAGCAGCCCGGGCCGGGGCAGATCCGCGACTCGAACCGGCTGACTCTGGTGGCGGCGCTGACCGCCGAGGGCGCGGAGGTCGTCTACGCCGGCCACGCGCCGGACGACCGCGCGGCGCTGCGGGCGCTGCTCGACGAGCGGCTCGCGGTGAGCGACGTGGTGGTCACCAGCGGCGGCGTCTCGATGGGGCAGCTCGACCTGGTCAAGGCGCTGCTCGGGGAACTGACAACCGTGCGCTTCCGGCGCGTCTTCATGAAGCCCGGCAAGCCCCTCAACTTCGCGACGTTCGGACCCGACGACCGGGGACTCTTCTTCGGGCTCCCGGGCAACCCCGTCTCGGCCCTGGTCGGCTTCGAGATCTTCGTCCGCCCCGCGCTGTCCGTGATGGCCGGCCGCCACGACACCGAGCGTCCGCGGGTGCCGGTGGTGCTCGTCCGCGACACGCCCGTCGGCGACAGGCCCGAGTACCAGCGCGCGGTGGTCCGCGTCGGACACGATGGCCGCCTGCTCGCCGCCAACACGGGCGTCCAGGCGTCGTCGCGCCTGGCCTCCTTCGTCGGCGCCAACGCGCTGATCGTCGTGCCGCCCCAGACGGAGGTCGGGTCCAACGTCCTCCCGGCCGGCACGGTGGTCGAAGCGCTGTTGCTCGCGCCGCCACTCGGCCCGGACGCTGCTTGATCCCGATCCGCGGGATCCGCGCCTCGTGTCACCCTGGGGCCAAGTACGCCGCGCGGGACCGGAACACGGCACGGAGACCGGACCAGTGAGGGCTCGAGGGCGGCCGTCGGCCACGTCTGAGGTCAGCCCCTGGCCGCCGCCTGAGCGGGCTGGCCCGGGCATACCCGATGTCTACGGCGTCCCGGCGACCGCGAAGACGCCCCGGGCGGCGTAGAACGTGGGGAGGACGACGGGGACGGCAACCGCCCTCCGGCGCGCCCGCGTCGGCAACCGACCCGGCGACGTGTCGGGGCCGGGACGAGCACCGACCGATCCCGAACCCTGCTGGGCGGTGCGGAGATCGGGGGCGCGGCGGGGCAAGCCCGTCCGGGGCAAGCCAGGAGATCAGCGGCTCAGGGGCACCGCCAACTCCGCCCGGCGGCATCGTCGCCGGGCGCCGGGCCGGCGATCACCCGGATTCGGTATGAGCGCGGAAGGAACGGTCGCCATGGGCGCGCCGCCACACGGTCACCCCGCGGGGACCGGCCGACAGAGCATCCGGGTCACCGGGCGGGTCCAGGGGGTCTCCTTCCGCGCCTACGTCGCGGACGAGGCCCGGCGGCTGGGGCTGACCGGGTTCGTCCGTAACGACCGCGACGGCTCGGTGCTGATCGAGGCGGAAGGCGAGAGCGCGGCCCTTGACCGCCTCGTCGCCTGGTGCCACCGGGGCTCGCCGAGCGCGCGGGTCACCGGCGTCGAGGTCGCGTCCCGGGAGCCGATCGGCTCCCGGGAGTTCGCGATCCGCCGATAGGCGCCTGGCGATCCTCGCGGCGACGTGTCACGCCGCGGGTCGTGGTGTGCACCCGTTTGTCAGGGCTCGAGGGTCCCGCGCTCCGGGGGTGCGCCATCCGCTGGCCGGGTCTGGCCACTCTACCCGTCCCTTCACACGGAATCCCGATGATCGGTGAGGATCTGGAAGCGCGCCTGCGGCTTCGCCCGCCCGGGGCAAGTCCAGAGTCCAGGCACGAGGCCGGCTAAGGACCCGCCGGGCGAAGCGCCGGGTGATCACCCGGCTTTCGTTTTGACCTCCCGACCTCTCCGGGGCTGGCCGCCCCAACGGGCCCCGGACGAGATCGGGCGGATCACCGAGGGCGGTCCGGCCTCTCTTGCTGGGGCCGCGGAGGGCGGCGCGGGCAGAACGCTTGTGCGTCACTCCTCCTCGAGCTCGGCGAGCTCGGCTCCGGGGCGCAACTCCTTCTCGTAGACCGCGTAGTCGCGGGTGACGCGCATCCCCGCCCGTTCGTAGAGCCGGGTCGCGCCGGTCGGGTTCTGGGCGTCGACGCCGAGCCCGACGCGTCGCACCCCGCGCCCCCAGAATGCCTGGAAGGCGTGGCCCAGCAGGGCGGCGCCGACGCCCCGGCTCCGCCACGGGCGCCGCACGCCCACGGTCTGGACCCAGCCGCCGCCGTCGCGGTATCCGCCGACGAGCGCCGCGGCGACCTCGCCCGTCGCCGTGTCCTCGACCAGGAACCAGAGCGACGGGTCCGGCATGTAGCGCGCCTGGCGGCGCGACCACTCCTCGAAGGTCCGCCGCCGGCTCCCCCAGTGGTCGAGGAATGCCTCGTCGAGCGCCTGGTGCGCCAGCCGCCGCTCCGGCTCGGACGCGGCCCATACCGCGGGGTCGGGCGCCTTTCGCTCCCGAGCCGCCGCGGTAAGCGCGTTCGTCGGCATCGGAGCGCAGGCGCGAACCGCCACCGCGGCTGGCCAGGCGACCGGGGCCGGCGGCGCCGCATCGGGCAAGTCGACCACCATCCGCCAGAAGTGACGGACCGGTGCGTACCCCTCCGCCGTCATCAGGGCGGCGGCCGCCCGGTCGTCGCCGTTCGTCAGCTGGTGGACGACGACACGGGCCTCCGGCGGGGCGAGGGGAACGTGCTCGCGGGCCCGCGCCTCGAGCGCGCGGACCAGCGCGGTGCCCACGCCACGCCCCACCCAGGCCGGGTCGACGTAGCCGTCGGCCTCGATCGTGACGTGGCGGCCGCCGTGGTCGGACGTCACGCCGTAGCCGACCAGGAGACCGCTGTCCGTCTCGACGACCCAGGCATCGGTCGCCAGGTCGAGTTCGTCCCAGTCGGTGGCCAGTTCCTCGGCGGTGTAGTCCGGCTCGCCGTAGTCGGCCATGTCCTTGGCGGTGATCACGGCCGCCACCGCGTCCTGGTCGTCCCGCGTCGGGCGGCGTAGGCGCCACCCGCCTGGTGATCTGGCGTCGGTGGCCGCGACGATGCCTGGCGACACCGACCCGGTGACGTTCGCTGCGGGGCTGGTCACAGGCCCCACCTCCTCTCTGCTAGGGTGCGCGGCGAGCGGCCCGAGCGAGATCCCGAACGGGGATCGGGGCGCGGCGGGGCAGCGGGCACGCGTCGGACGCGAGACGGCGGGCGGGTCGCCCGGTCCAGGCGGCGAGCGGCCCGACGTCCCGTCGCGGAGAGGGGACAGACGTGGCGAAGAAGGGCAAGGACAGGGACAAGGATAAGGCCGCGACCGGCGGGGTCAAGGCCGCGAAGGCCAAGGGCGGCCGGGATCGGGGACCGGCCGAGACCGCCGTCGACGTACCGGCCGCCCCGTCACCGGAGCAGGCGAACGGGCAGGGTGGCGTCCTCGTCGCGTCCGCGCCGGTGGTCATCGCCGTCGTCGAGCCGGCAACGGCCGTGCCGGCGGCCACGGTCCCGTCGGTGGGCCCGGCGTCCGAGGCGACGGACGGGGGGATTCGCCCGGGCGCGACCGCGCCGTCCCTGCCCCGGGTCGAAGCTCGCAGCCGGGGCGGGCGTCCGGTCACGATCGAGGATCTGCGCCGGTTCCGGGTGGTCGGGGAGCCCGCGCTCGCCCCCGACGGGCGCACCGTCGCCGTCGCCGTGACCACGATCGCCCCCGACGACGAGGGAAAGCAGGGCTACCGCAGCGCGATCTGGTCGGTACCGACCGCGGAGGGCGACGGCGAACCCGTCCAGATGACCGCCGGCACGAAGCGCGACACCAGCCCGCGCTGGTCGCCCGACGGCTCTCGACTGCTCTTCCTCTCGAACCGGGACACGGAGGATGCGCAGCTCTGGCTCCTCCCCACCGGCGGCGGCGAGGCGCGACGGGTCACCGACGCCGAGAACGGCGTCGCCGATCCCGTCTGGGCGCCCGACGGGCGGCACGTCGCCTTCGTCGCCAGGGTCACGCCCCCCGACCCCAACCCGGGCAGCGATGTGAAGGTGATCACCGAGGTCCGCTACAAGGCCGACGGCGAGGGCTTCCTCGGCGGCAAGCGTCGCCACATCTTCGTGGTCGACGTCGACCGCGAGGACGCGGCGCCGCGCCAGGTCACCGAAGGCAACGTCGACCACCGCGACCCCGCCTGGTCGCCGACCGGCCGCGAGCTGGCCTTCGCCGCGAACCGCAACCCGGAGTGGCAGTTCGAGCGCTCGTCCGACATCTGGACCGTCGTCCCGGGCGCGCCGCCCCGCCGCCTGACGCCGGGCGACGGCGCGTTCGGCCTGCCGGCCTGGTCGCCCGATGGGGCGACGATCGCCTGCGTGGGCCACCGCAAGCTCCACCTCGAGGGGCCGAACGACGAGATCTGGCTGGTCCCGGCCGCCGGCGGCGAGCCGCGCTCCCTCACCGCCGAGTTCGACCGCGGTGTCGGCGACAGCGCGATCGGCGACCTGGGAAGCTTCCCCGCCCGGCGACCGGCCTGGACGCCGGACGGCCGGGGCGTCCTCTTCCTGGCGAGCGACCGGGGGACGACCCACGTCTTCCGGGCGGAGGTCGAGGGCGGCGGCGTGACCCCGCTGACCGCCGGCCAACGGCGGGTCGGCGCATTCGACCTCGATCGGACCGTCCCCGGCGGCGGTCGCCTGGCCGTCGCCGCCGCCGATCCGGTCACCCCCTCCGAGATCCATCTCGTGGCCGCCGGGGAGCCGGAGCGGGTCCTGACCGCGTTCAACGCCGACCTGGTGGCCGAGACCGCCGCCAGCCTTCCCGAGCCGTTCTGGGTCGAGAGCACGGGCGGGTTCGAGGTCCAGGGCTGGCTCCTCCGGCCGGTCGGCGCGGACGGGACGCCGAAGCCCGGACGGCACCCGGCGATCCTCGAGATCCACGGCGGTCCGCACGGGATGTACGGCCTGGCGTACTTCCACGAGTTCCAGGTCCTCGCGAGCCGGGGCTACGCCGTCGTCTTCGCCAACCCGCGCGGCAGCACCGGCTACGGGGAGCGCTTCACCGAGGGGCTCCACGCCGCGTGGGGCGAGAACGACTTCCCGGACCTGATGGCCTGCGTGGACCACGCGATCGCGCTCGGGGGGGTCGACCCGGAGCGGCTCGGGATCGCCGGCGGCTCCTACGGGGGCTACATGACCAACTGGGTCATCGCCCACACCGACCGCTTCAAGGCGGCGGTCACCCAGCGCACGATCTCCAACCTGGAGAGCATGTACGGCACCGACGACATCGCGGTCGTCTCGCTCGACGTGGAGTTCGGCGGCCCGCCCTGGACCACGGACCGCTACCGCCAGCTCTCGCCGCTGACCCACGTCGAGCGCATCGCGACCCCGCTCCTGATTCTCCACGCCGAGGAGGACCACCGCTGCCCGATGGAGCAGGCCGAGCAGCTGTTCCTAGCCCTGAAGCGACTGCGGCGGGAGGTCGTGCTGGTCCGCTTCCCCGACGAGAGCCACGGCCTGACCCGCTCCGGCCAGCCGGCCCACCGGGAGGAGCACATGCGCCGCCTCGTCGAGTGGTTCGACGGGCACATGTGATGACCGCTGGTTGTGCTCGAGACATCTGAGCCGCGTGGTCCGGATTACGGCGTACGACGCCTCGGGATCCAGCGCCGCGCGCCGCCGCGGGCCAGCGCACCGAGGCACTCAGCGTCCGGGGATGACCGGACTCCAGGCAGAGTGATCGCGTCACCGGCCGAACCCCGCTCCCGGTTATCCATGGCCGGCCGCACGACGGTCGTCACCCGGACCGTCGTGCCGGCTGAGGCTGGCCGATCGAGGCACCCGACGCAGGGCCGTCGCCGCGGGCGCCGAGCGGCCGCCAACGTGGCGGCCCTCCCAACGGCTCGGCTAGCAGGTACTGCCCGGTCGTCCGCTCCGGGCCGAGCCGGCGCGACCAAAAGAGGAACTGGAGCACCATCAGTGGTCCCAGCACGGTCATGACGGGAAACGCGCCCTCGATCGCGCCAGCGGCCGCGACGACCACGACCCCACCGACCGCCACCAGGGCGATCCCGACCGCGACCAGCCCGGCGCCTCGGCCGTAGGCCTTTCGAACGACGAGCGGGAAGACGGTCGCAAAGAGGAGGTCTCCGAGCCCAACCGCGAGCCACTCGTCGTCCCGGCTCCCCCACGCGAAGACGGGCAGGAACGGCAAGTCGGTAAGCCGCGCCACCATGTTGACAGTCAACGAAGAGACTGAGGTCGCGAGTAGGTCGTAGACGGCGAGGAAACCTCCGAGGGTCGCCGCATCGCGGGCGCGCATCCCACTCTGGGCCCAGAGGTTCGTCACCCCGACGACCACCAGCAGGAGGGTGAGGTCGTTGACGGCGAAGTAGCGCCAGTCGCCGACCCCAGCGGTGCGGGCCAGGACGATATCCGCGGCCACGAGGGACAGGGCGACCAGCCAGCGGACGGGCCCTCGGCTCAGGACCGGCTCGAGGACGAGAAGGAGGATGCCGAGGGTGCCAAGCGCGAGCAGGGCCAGGACGATCCCCGCAGGGAGCCAGAGGTAGAGGTACGGCACGAGGAGGATGCTGCCGACCATGAAGACGACATCGCCCCGGTCGACCACCCCGATGGGCGGGCGTGTCACCCGGTAGCGGCGAAAGTAGGCCCAGCCGCCGAGGACCGCCGCGACGGCGCCCAGCAACACGACGGCGACGGCGATCGCCACCTCACCCACCTCCGGCAGAGAGACCGACGCTCGCGGAACTCGGCGAGGCGGCCGCGAAGATCGGTTCCCGCAGGTCGCAGCGCAGCGGAAAGGGGTCGCGTAGCTCGCTCTTGTCACGGACGAGACGCAACCCCCGCAGCGGCACGCCATGTCCCTCCAGCCCGAGCGCAATCGCGGCCTTGATCGCCGGTCCGTCCTCCCGAACGACGACCTCGACCGCGACACCGTCACCCGCGTCCCGGAAGCCGAAGCGGGCGGGCAGCGGCACCGCCGGGACCGCTTCGAGTGCCTCCAGCACATCGCGCGGGGTCGTCCAACTCGCCGCGTGCCGGACGGCCAGCCGACGCTTACCGAGCAGGTCGGACGAGGCTGGCAGGGAACTGAGGCGGCAGGTCGGCGGCCCGGCGACGGCGCGGACGAGGTCCTGCGTGTCGTAGCGCAGGAGCAGCGTCGTCTTCCGGAAGGGCGGAAAGGGGGTAACGACGAGGGTGCCGACCGCGCCAGGGGCGGCCGGCACGCCGGTGTCCGGATCGAGGACCTCAATCAGGCCGTGGGACGGCTCGAAGTGGAGGTGCCCCTGGTCGCACGGCATGCCGGCGAACGGGAAGGTCTCGGTCATCGCGTAGCCGGTGTCAAAGGCGACCGTCTCGCCAAAGAGGGCGCTGGCCCGTCGACGCAGCCCCGCCGTGACGACCTCGCCGCCGACCGAGACCCGCTCCAGGGCGAAGTCGCCGGGGCGGTAGCCGCGGCGCAGCCCCTCCTCGACGAGCAGCCCGAGGTAGCTCGGGTACGTGGACAGCACACTCGGCTTCGGCTTCTTGCCCGGCAGGCGCAGGTCCTCGGCCAGCAGCTCCAGGGTCAGGGCCGGCTCGACCAGGCCAACCGGCTGCAGCAGGGCACCCAGTTGGGCGCATGCCCCGGCCAGACTCAGGTTGCCCAGGGTCGCCCGAGAAGATGTCGCCATCACCGCGACATCCTCCGGAGCGAGTTGGCCATGGAGGAGTTGACCGAGTCCGGAGAGCGCCGTCATCGTCCGCAGCTCGCGGGCCGAGAAGCAGACGCGTGTCGGCCTACCGGTCGTGCCGGTCGTCGTGGTGCGCAGCGCGACGGCCGCCCCGCGCCGCACGAAGGCGTCGGGGTCGTCACGCAGGCTCTCCTTCGGCGTGAGCGGGAGCCGAAGGACGTCGGACCACTCCACCTTGGCGGGGTCAAGCCCGAGCCCCGCGAAGACAGGGGGATAGAAGGCGGTCTCCCGGGCGGCGCGGGTCGCCTGCGCCCGGAAGCGACGGAGCTGCACCGCGCGCCGGGTCGACTCGTCCAAAGCCGGCCCCGCGACCGCCTCCGGGCCATCCGGCCCGACGCCGCCGAACTCGCGGACGGTGGCGAGGGCGTCGGCGATGAGGCGGTCGAGCGCCCACCCGGGGAGCGAGCGGCCGGTCGCGACGGCAAGGGCGAAGCGGATCTGGGCGAATGCCGTCAGGAGCACAGGGTCCCTCCCCGGGGGCGAGCGGCGGGACGTCAGAACGAACGGGGTCGATGTCGATCTTGAGGGGATACCCCGTCCGCTCGGTTGGCGCCGCCGGCTGGCGCTGCCCACGGTCTAGTCCACTGCCCGAGTTACGCAGCGTGGCATCCCAATGGGCGGCGATACTGAGCGCGACACGCGAGCGACGCTTGACGACGATCGGGGTGCCGGGGGACCGGGCAGGGACGGGCGGTCCGCCGGCACCGCACCTGACCTACTGGGAAAGAACCCCGAACGCGACGGCCGCGAGCGCGGAGAGCACGTACCGGCCGTAGTCGCGGGCGATCCCGATCTTTGCTCTCATGGTGTTTTCCTCCAGGACGTCGGCGGCCTACTGCGACAAGATGCCAAACGCGATGCTGCCCATCGCCGCGACCACATACCGACCGTACGTGCGGGTGACCCTGATCCTGGTCCGCATGGCTGCCTCCTGTCGACGTCCCTGACGGTCCACCACCGTCCACGCCCCCACCGTAGCGAGCCGACCTTCCAAAAACCTTCCTGGCCCGCGGGGGGCGTTTGGGACGGCCGGAACGAAGAGCCATCGAGGAGCCGACGACGCGCCTCAGGCTGGTAGGAGCACTACAGAACTAGAAGACTCCTTAAGCCGCCGGTTGTCGTCGGCGTGGCAGACGCAGCGGCGGTCTGGGAAGCCATGCCCGGGCGGGGCGGCATCGACGCTGGATGGGAACCTGGGGCACGTATCTTTAGGGATGCAGATGGAGGTCCGGGGTTAGCGTTCGACTGACGTCCGCGGGTCCCCGTGAGAGTCCTCGCTCTCTACGCTCCCTGCATATGGCCAACCCGCCGCTTCAGCGAGAGCCGCTCGTCCTTGTCCACCCTCGCCGCTTCCGATCACCGATGCCGCCAGAGCCGCAAGTCGCGGCGGCGCCTCCAGGTTGCCGCGGCGCTGGCGTTGGTCCTCGTCCTCCTGGCGGCGATCAGTGTGGCGATCCCGGCGCGACCGGTGGCGGCCCACGCCGAGCTGACCGGAGCCGAGCCCCCCGCCGACGCGCTGCTCGCCGCCGGTCCCTCCCGGATCTCGCTCCGCTTCAGCGAGCCCGTCGCCGAGGGCGCCGGCTCCCCGAGCCTCCGACTCGTCGACGCCTCCGGGCGCGACCTCGAGCTCGGGGGCGTCGCGGTCGCCGCCGACGACCCGCATCGCGTGAGCGCCTCCGTGTCCCCGCTCGGGCCGGGCACCTACACCGTGGTCTGGGCGACCCGCTCGTCGGTCGACGGCCACTCCCTGACCGGGACCTACGCCTTCCGCATCGGCGGCGGGCGGGTGCCCGGCGCCGCGACGACGGAAGGGGAGACTCCTCGACCCTGGGCCGTTGCGACCCGCTGGTTGACGTTCCTCGGCGCGGCCGTCGCCGCGGGCGGCTTCTTCGCCGCGCGCCTCTTGCTGTCCGGGCTCGGCGCGGTGCCCTCGGCATCACTCGCCACGCCGCGGCGCCTTCGCCTGGCGGCGCTCGCCGGGGCCGCCATCGCGCTGGTCGCCACCCTCGCGGAACCCGCGCTGCAGACGGTCTTCCCGCCGGCCGGGGCGATCCGGCCCGCGCTGGGAGACGCGATCCGGGCGCTCCCCGACGCCTGGTGGCTGCGCCCCGTGGCCCTCACCGTGGCGCTCGCCATCGCCGCTACCTGGGTAGGTTCGGCCCGCCCGCGGCGGGTCGCCACCGGCCGCGCCGGGATGGCTCAGGCGAGCGCCTCGGGGACCGTGGCCGCGAGCACCGGCGGTGGGCCCCTCCAGGATCAGGCGACAACGCCCGATGGGACCGCGACGACACGACCGTGGCTCGAGTGGGCCGGCCTCGTCGCCGCGCTCGGGGCGCTGGTCGGGCTCAGCCTCACCGGCCACGCCGCGGCCCGGGGCGACGTTTGGCGCCTGCCGGCGATGCTCTCCAACGTGGCCCACCAGTGGGCGGTGGCGCTCTGGGTCGGCGGTCTGGTCCACCTCGCGCTGCTCGGTCCCCGTGCCCGGTCGGGCTGGACCGCCCCCACTGGCCTCTCCCCCGACGTGAACCCAGGACCGGGCGATGCGCCTGCCGCGGACGTTTCGGCGCGGCCCGACCCCGTCCGCCGCTTCTCGCCGATCGCCCTGGGCCTCGTCGTGGTCGGGGTGGCCACGGGGGTGGCGAACACCGGTCTCCTCCTGCCGACGGTGGACGCCCTGTGGGAGAGCCGCTACGGGGTCGTCGTGCTGCTCAAGGCCGCCGCTCTGGTCCCCGTGCTCGCCCTGGCAACCTGGCACCGCGTCTGGCTCCGGCGGGCGGCGACCCGCGCCCTCTCCGGCGGGGTCGCCAGCGTCGCGGGGGCCAGCGCCGGGCTGCGACAGACCCTCCGCTGTGAGGCCGTGCTGGTCGTCCTCGTCGTCCTGGGCGGGTCGGTGCTGGCGATGTCGGCGCCGCCCGTCGCTGGTGAGGGCCACCGCCCCGATGCCGTCGAGCTCGCGGCACCGGCGGCCGGGCCGGACGGCCGGACGGCGGCCCTGGTGAGGCTGCGGGTGTCGCCGGTGGCGCCGGGCGAGAACACGCTGACCGTCACCCTCGCCGACCCCGCCGGCGCGCCCATCCCCCTGGACCCCGCGGCGGGCCGAGTCGGGCTCGACGCGGTCAGCCTGCTCGATGCGGCGGTGGCCCGGACGCAGGTTCCAACCGCACCCGACGGCGCCAGCGGCTTCACCACCCGCGGGCTGGCGCTCAGCACCGACGGCTGGTGGCGAGTGACCGCGACCGTCCGCCGCGCCGGAGAGCCCGACCTCCAGGCGGCGTTCTATCTCCTGGTTCCGGACCCGAGCCTGCACGGCGGCGACGCCCTGGCGGCACCCGACCCGTCGGAGGCCGCGGCAGCGCTCTTCGCCAGGGGGCGGGCCGCCTTCGAGGGGGCCACCCGCTTTCGGTACCACGAGTCGCTGGGGAGCGGGAGCGGGACGGTGGCGGTCAGCGACTGGGCGCTTGAGTCGCCGGCGGGTGGCGGCCCGGCCTCGGTCTGGGCGACCGCGGAGCGCCAGGACTACGTGCGGATCGGCGGCCAGGAGTGGCTCCGGTCCGGGGACGGGAACTGGATCCCGCGGGCGGCGCTGCCCGGCGCGCCATCCCTCGCGGAGCTGACCGACGAGTACGACGGGGCGAAGGACTTTCGCCTCGGACGCGTCGAGCAGATCGGTGACCGCTCGTGCCAGGTCGTGACGTTTGCCGTTCCCGACTCCGAGCGCCTCGTCGGCGCCTGGTACGCCTGGTGGGTGGACGTCGAGACCGGCCACGTCTGCCGCGTGACGATGGTCACCCGCGGCCACTACATGGTCCGCGACTACACCGACTACGACGGAACCTTCGCGATCGCGCCGCCCGCGTAGGGGCGACCGTTGACGTCGTGCCGGGGAGACGCCGAGCCACCCGTTCTGACCCGACCGGCGACCGGTCGCGGCGGCGTCCGGCGGGGCGAGGTGCGGCACCGACCGGAGGCGGCTAGGCGACCGGTGGCCGCGGCGCCATGCCGAGCATCCAGCCCTCGACGGCGCGGATCGTCGGGTCATCGGGCTCGCCCGGGGGCCGCCGCCCGAGCACGACGTTGAGCATGCCGCAGAGCCCGACGAACGCGTCGAACCGGTCCTCGCCGTCGGCGCCGGCCCCGAACCCGCCCACGAGCTGTCCCCGGGCCTCGGGCGTCAGGCGCACTCCGGCGGCCCGCACCCAGTCGAGCAGTGCCCCGGCGGTTGCGGCCCGAGCGGTCTGCACCCGCTTCCCGCCCGGAACCCCTCGCCTGCCCGGGGCGAACGTCACCCCGAGGTGGTGGTAGAACTCGGCCGGGTACGTCTCCGCCACCACCACGCGCCCCGGCCCGAGGAGGTCGTGGAGGTCTCCCGAGAAGGGCCAGACGGCGAGGTCTGGTCCGAGCGCCCGGATGCCGGGGATCAGGACGTCGCGCCACCCCGCGATGGCCGCCTTGCCGACCTGCTGCGCACCCATCGTCCAGAAGAGCGGCGCCGCGGCCTTCTGGCCGCCTCCGCCCCGCTCGCACCGTCGTCGCAGGTCCTCGATCGTGGTGACGTGGAGGCCCGCGATGAGGTGGGCCTGGGACGTGCCGCCGGGCCGCTGGGGGTAGAACGGCCGGCGGGTGCTGATCTGCTCGGCCGACTCTGCCACCCGGAGGAACTCGGCCCACTCACCGGTGCCGAGCAGCGGCAGGACGTCGAGGAAGCGCGCGACACCGGCCCGCCTCGCGTAGGCCACGGGCAGGCCGATCGGGAAGTCGAAGCCGACCAGAGCGCCACCGGGCGTGGCGTCCTCGCGGAGGCGGCTGAGAAGCGTCGCGGCGTCCCCCACCGGTGCGGGCACGCCGAGCAGATACCGCCCTTCCTCCCCAAGGCGGGCGACGGCGACCCAGCGCTTCGCTGGCGCGGTGCCCCAGTCGGCGTGGCCGACGGTGCGTGGCAGCGGCGGCTCACCCGGCGGGCGACGGTCGCTCACGGGTCCCCCAAGTCCCACGTCTCGATCGGACCGGGCGCCGCGATCGGGTAGGCGAACCGTCGCCGACTGCGCGCGGCGTCTCCCTCAGGGTCCGAGCCTGGCCCCGGGGAGCCCGGAGCGCCGGCCACCATTCCCGTGCCTGGCCTCTCCGGTGTTCGCCCGCCCGCCCGGGTCGCTGCGAACCGCACCGGCCCGGACGGGCGCGTCGGCCGCCTACGGCTTCCCCTTGGCGTCGGTCACGACCTCGGCGAACGGGACGGCGTGGGCCGCGGCGGCCACCGCGTCCGGCGCAAGGATATCGGCCGCCTCGAGCCGCTCGACCTGCTCGTCGTCGAGCATGATCGCGGCGGCGACCACCTGGTCCATCGTCGAGACGAACACGAACTCCACGTCCCGCCGCACGTTCTCGGGCACCTTGGCCAGGTCGCGCCGGTTGTCGGCGGGCACGATCAGGCGGCGGATGCCGTGGCGGTGGGCGGCCAGGCTCTTGTCCTTGAGGCCGCCGATCGCCAGCACCCGACCCCGCAGGGTGATCTCGCCGGTCATCGCGGTGTCGTTGCGGACCGGGCGGCGGGTCAGCGCAGAGATCAGCGCCGTCGCCATCGTGATCCCCGCCGAGGGGCCGTCCTTGGGCGTCGCGCCTTCCGGCAGGTGGATGTGGAGGTCGAGCTTCTCCTGGAAGTCGCGTGGGATGTGGAGGTGGTCGGCGCGGGAGCGGGCGTAGGAGAGCGCCGCGCGGGCCGACTCCTGCATCACGTCGCCCGCCCGCCCGGTGATCGTCAGCCCGCCCCGGCCGGGCATCGTCGCGACCTCGACCGGGATGATCTCCCCGCCGATGTCGGTCGTCCCCAGTCCGACCGCGAGGCCGATCTGGCTGTCGCCGAGGTCCTGGTCGAAGCCGAACTTCTTCGGCCCCAGCGCCGCCTCCAGGCGCACCTCGTCGAGCTCGATCGGCGTGCCGTCGGTCCCGACCTTGCCCCGGACGACGTCGCGGGCCACCTTGCGGCAGACCCCGGCGACCTCGCGCTCGAGGCCGCGCACCCCGGCCTCGCGGGTGTAGTCGCGGACCAGCCGGGTCCAGAGGGGGTCGGCCACCGCGAGCGAGCCCGCCGGCAGCCCGTGGGCGACGAGCTGGCGGGGCAGCAGGTAGCGCTTCCCGATCTCGACTTTCTCGTCCTCGGTGTACCCCGAGACCTCGATCACCTCGAGCCGGTCCCGGAGCGGCCTGGGGATCTGCTGCCCGTAGTTGGCCGTCGCCATGAAGAGGACCTTCGAGAGGTCGTAGGGGACGTCGAGGTAGTGGTCGGTGAAGCAGTGGTTCTGCTCCGGGTCGAGGACTTCGAGCATCGCCGCCGTCGGGTCGCCGCGGTGGTCGGCGGCCAGCTTGTCGAGCTCGTCGAGCAGGATCAGCGGGTTGACCGTTCCCGCGGTCTTCATCGCGGAGACGATCCGCCCGGGCAGGGCGCCGATGTAGGTGCGACGGTGCCCGCGGATCTCGGCCTCGTCGCGGACCCCGCCGAGGCTGACGCGGACGAACTGCCGCCCCATCGCGGTCGCGATCGACCGCCCGAGACTCGTCTTGCCGACGCCCGGCGGTCCGAGCAGGCAGAGGATCTGGGCCGACTGCTCCGTGCCCGCGGCGACGGTCAGCTTGCGGACGGCGAGGAAGTCGAGGATCCGCTCCTTCACCTGGTCGAGCCCGAAGTGGTCGGCTTCCAGGATCCGTTCGGCCTCGTCGAGGTCGATCTGGTCCTCGCTGCGCTCGTGCCAGGGCAGCGCCAGCAGCGTGTCGAGGTACGTCCGGACGACCGTCGCCTCGGCCGAGACGGGCGGCATCCGCTCGAGCCGCGTGACCTCCTTGAGGAGCTTCTCAGCGACGGCGGGCGGCACCCCCCGGGCGGCGATCCGGGTCTTGAAGGTCTCGATCTCGTTGCCGTTCTCGCCGCCGAGCTCGTCGTGGATCGCCTTGAGCTGCTCCCGCAGGAAGTACTCGCGCTGGTTCTTGTCGATCTGCTCCCGGACGCGGGCCTTGATCTTCTGCTCAAGCTCGGCGACGTCCAGCTCGCCGACGACGTGGACGGCGACCAGCTCCAGCCGCCGGGCGCCATCGACCTGCTCGAGCAACTCCTGGCGCCGGGTGACGTCCGTGACCAGCTGGGTCGCGAGGAGGTCGGCGAGGTGGCCCGGCTCGGTCGCCCGGCCGACCATGTCCATCACTTCGGCGGAGAGGCCCCCGCGGGCCTCGTGGTACCGGGCAGCCAGCTCCTGGACGTGGGCGATCAGGAGCCGCGCCTCGGTCGGCGGCGTGACCGGCTCGTCCAGCGCGTCGGCCGCGACCGTGAAGAAGGGCCGCGACTGGTCGATCTGGTCGATCCGCGCCCGTGACATCCCCTCGAGCACGACCTGGATCTGGCCGCCCGCCTGGCGCTCGACCGAGACGATCCCGGCCAGCGTGCCGACGGTGTGCAGGTCGTCGGGGCGCGGCTCGTCGACCTCGCCGTCGCGGTGGGCGGTGACCACCAGGCGACGGTCGCGGAGCATCGCCTCCTCGACGGCCTGGATCGACCGCGGCCGGCCGACCAGCAAGGTCACCACGTTGCGCGGGAAGATGACGACGTTCTTGAGCGGGAGGAGTGGGTAGCGCGGCGCGTACAACTCGTAGCGGCTCATCGGCCCTTCCCCCGTGGCGAAGCGATGGCGTGGCACGCGACAACACAGCCCGTGGCGGAACACGGGGGAAACGCGGGCGGGGGCCGCATCGGGCAGTGGGCGCTGTCGCGGGTCGCAACGGGGGTCATCATACCCCAGCCCCCAGCGGGTGACTACCCTCTAAAGGCGGATGTCTTTCCCTCGTCGCCGGGAGCGGCCCTCCGCGTTCCACCGCGTACGTACGCAGCGTCGTCGAGGTTCCGCTGCCGGTGCCGACAGGATCGGTGGTTGGCGCCACCGCGGGGTCTCCGCCCCAACCGGCCACCCGTCGCCGCCTCGCCCGCGGCGGCGAATGTCCCCACGGTGGGCGTTCACCGTCCGCCCGTGGGCGGACGGCGCCGGGCGGCCGGCGCCGCGGCGCACTTCCCGGTTCCCTGCCGTGGGGGCCCCCGGGTTGGCGGTGCCGCGATGGAGGCTCCCGGGACCGACCGTCGGGCACCGACCAAATGGCGCCCCTCGCCCGACCGATCCCGCGTCGCTCTCCGTCCCACGACGACCGCGTGGTCCACGCCCGGTCCAGTCCCTACCTCGGGACCGGCCGGTGCCTGCCGGGCACGCTAGTGGCACCGGTCGCCACCCGCGGAAGCGATGCCGGTCCGCCCGCGGCGACAGACCGCGGGCCCGGCGGGAGGCGCGCTCGCGGTTCCAGATCGGCGCCGACGGGCGGCCCCGGACCGGGTCACCCGCCTCCTGGTGGCCCGTAGCGGGCGGCCAGCCGCTCCGCGAAGGCGACGGCGCGGTCGGCGAGGGCCGGGCTCGCGATCGCGAGCAAGTTCTCGGCGTTGGCCTGGGCGGCGTGGGAGAAGTTGTGCGAGCCGGTCATCACCACGTCGTCGACCACGATGGTCTTCGCGTGCAGGAAGTCGTGGACGCCGCCCGGGCGGTACGGGGTGCTCCTCTTGCCGACCAGACCGCCCTCGGCGACGACGCGCTCGACGGCCGCGACCTTCCAGGCCAGGTCCGACCGTTCCCGCCACTGGTCGAGTACCCCCGCCATCTGCGTCCGGTCGTAGACCCCTGACACGGCGACGCCGCCCCGGTCGAGCTGGTCGACCAGCGCCCCGAGCAGCCGGCTGCTGGTGAAGAGCATTGAGCAGATGACCACCCGCCGCCGCGCCGCCCGGACGCGGTCGGCGACCAGCGCGTTGATCGCCTGGCCCTGACCCGGCGAGAAGTCCACGTCCACGTCCGCCGGCTCGCCGGCGTAGGTCAGATCCACCGGCCGGGTTGGGAAGGCGCCCGTCTCGGCGACCTTTCCCGTCTCCCAGAGCTGGACGAAGTCGCGGGCGTAGTACTCGGCGAGCCGCGGCGAGGCCAGGGCCAGCACGGCGTTGTCCATCCGGCGCAGCGCGTCGTTCGACAGGTTGAGCGAGCCGGTCCAGACCGCGCCCCCGTCGCGGACGACGTACTTGTGGTGCATCAGGGCCTGCGTCCCCGCGATCGCCCGGACCGCGGCCGACGGCAGACCCAACTCCGCCACGCGCTCATGGGTGGCCGGCGGGGCTGGCTCGACCCCACGCTCCTCGACACCGGCCGCCCCCTGCGGCTTGTCTCCGGCGTCGTAGGCGAGCCGGACGCGGACCCCGGCGGCGAGCCGACTGGCGAGCGCCTCCCGCAGCAGGGCGGCCGGCTCCTCGCCCAGGTTGACGTCGTAGAAGGCGAGGTCCAGCGACCGCTCGGCCCGCCCGATGAAGTCGGCGAGCCACCCGACGACGTCGCGCGGGGGGTGGTCGCCGGCGGCGAGGAACCGGGCGGCGATGGTGTCCCCGGCCTTGGGTCCTGGCCGTCCGGCCAGCCCCGAGCCGTCGTCCCCGGGCGGTCCGATCCCGATCCCCGGGCCTGCGCCCCGCTCGCCCGACGTTCCCTGCTCCTGACCCCGTGCCTGGCCGCTCGCCACGTCGCCCATCCTCCCTCGGGCCGCCGCCTCAGCGACCAAGGCCGCCGCGCCTCGGCGCGCGACCGCGACGCCGCCCGGTCGGACGCCCGGCTCGGTCCCCAGCGGTCACCGGGCGGCCACCGGGCGACCGGTCCACCCGGCACCCTGGCGCGTGCCGGGGACGCGCCGGTGACGTCGCCCGCGGCCTCAGCGGCGCGGGTGTGCGTCCCAGGTCGATCCCTCCGGCACCGCCGCTATGCTGGCCTTGGCGGACCGCGCCGCGACCAGGGCGGCGACCACGGCATCGGGGTCGTCGGTGACCGTCAGCAGTTCCCGGTCGCCCGGCGCGATCATCTCGTGCACCAGCAGCGTCTCTTCGACCCAGGCGAGCAGGCCCGACCAGAACGCGGTGCCGACCAGCACCATCGGGAAGACGCCGAGCTTGCCGGTCTGGGTCAGGGTCAGGGCCTCGAACAGCTCGTCGAGGGTGCCGAACCCGCCGGGGAAGATCACGAACCCTTCCGCGTACTTGACGAACATCGTCTTGCGGACCATGAAGTACCGGAAGTTGAGCGGCAGGTTGACCCAGCGGTTTAGCCCCTGCTCGAACGGGAGCTGGATGTTGGCGCCGACCGAGACGCCGCCGGCCTCGGCCGCGCCCCGGTTCGCCGCCTCCATGATGCCCGGCCCGCCGCCGGTGATGACCGCGAAGCCCGCGTCCGCGAGCCCGGCGCCGACCCGGCGGGCCGCCTCGTACATCGGATCGTCGGGGTCGGTCCGGGCCGAACCGAAGACGGTCACCGCCGACCCGAGCTCCGCCAGGGCGTCGAAGCCGTGGACGAACTCGCCGGTGATCCGCATCACCCGCCACGGGTCGCTCTCGGTGAACGGCGTCGTCCCACCCAGCGCCCGCCCGGCCCCCGCGAGCAGCTTGCGGTCCTCGGTCGGGCGACCGGCACGGGCGGCGCGGTCTAGCGTCGGATTGGGCAGCATGCCCCGCTCCGCCGGCCCACCCGGCTCCGGGGTGGCACGGCCGTTCCCGGTCCGGCCGGATCTGGGGTCGTCAGGACGGTCGGGGGCGGCGCTCCGCTCCGGCATGGTCACTCCTGTCTGGGGGCGGACGGCGGCCAGCGGCCGGCGACGCGCCGACCACCACGGCGGACTCGGGCCCCGCAAGGACCGGTCCGCTCCCCAGGTGCCGCTCGATCCGAGGGCCAGACCGGTGCCGTCGACAGCCGACGGGTCGGGATGAGCGCGTACAATCCCCGGTTGGTCGGAGCGGCCCGGCGCGTGGCCGGGGCAAGCATGGGGGGCGTCCGAGCAGTGGCGTGGGAGACGGATCGGAACCGAGTGGCGGCGGGTCGCCGGGGTGCGGGGCCGGCCCGGGCGGGTCGGCCCCGCGCGGGGCGGGCCGATCCTTCCCCCGGCCCGCGCTCGTCCGGCCGTCCAGGGCACGCGTCCCGCCGACCCACCGCGGCGCGGGTTCTTGGCGTGTTGGTGCTGGTGCTGGTCGTGCCCGTCCTCGTCGGCTGCACCACCGACGCCGACAGCGGCGACGAGCCCACCCCCACGCCGACGGCGGCGACCGCGGCGTCCGGGTTGCCAGTGCTGGCGGTCCCCCTGCCGACCCCGACGCCGCTGGCGTCGCCGGTCCCCGGGGCGACCGACCCGAGTATCTCGCCCGATGCGACCCCGAGCGGACCGCCGCCGTTGCCCGCTCCGCTGGCGTCGCCCGTCGCGGGTGCCGGGCCGTTCGCCGGTCCGACCGCCGACCTCGGCGCCGTGGTCTGGGCGTCGTCCGTAGAGCCGACGACCCAGGCGCCGGTCGTCAGGGTCGACCGATTCGCCGTCGACGCTCCGACCATCCACGCGACGTTGCCCGTTGGGCGGCTGGAAGCCGGTGCCACCGTCCAGGCGACGTGGGCGTTCAACGGGTCGCCGATCGACGGCCGCGGCGCCACAGTCGTCGCGCCGAGCCGGGTCACCGGGACCTGGCTGGCCTTCAGCCTGGCACGGGGGTCGTCGGCCTGGCCCGACGGCACCTACACCATCAGCGTCGCGGTCGACGGGCAGCCGGCCATCCGGGCCGACGTCGTGGTGGGGACGCCCCCCGAGGGAGCCTGACCACGACCGCGTCCCGCCGAGGGCCCCGTCCCGTCGACGGGGGCCGTCGGCGGGGGTTGTCAGCGCGCGAGACGCCGCGGCACCACGGCCCCGCTGGACCCCGGCCGGGGTCTCCCCCGCGGCGGCCACGACACCGACCGGACAGTTGCAGCGCGACCGCCGCCGGTGCTACGCTGCCGCCTAGGAAAGCGACAGCGCACGGTGGTCCTCGCGACGCCTGGGTCGGGCCAGTCGGCCGACTCAGGGGTGCCAGTGGTGTCCCCGTGACCGCGGTCGGCGTGGCCCGTCGCCCCGCCCCGCCCCCGGCGATCGCGGGCGGCAAGCGCCCCCCGAAGGCCCGTCCCATGCCCCACCGCCCGCCGCCGACGCGAGGTTCGGGACCCGATCCAAATCCGGGGAGCGGCCCCGGCGGGGAGCCGGAGGGCGAGGACCGCTCGGCCGCGGCGCTTGACAGCCCCCGTGATCCCACCCCGGGCTCGCCGGCCGTGATGCCGGGCCTCGTCCCCTTCGTCGCGCCGCCCCGACCGGCCGGCGCCCCGTTCGTCTGGCAGCACGAGCGCCGGCTCTTCCTCCTCGACCGGGCGGCCCGTGGCTGGGTCGCCGCCGAGCTGCGATTCGACGCCGACGACTGCCGCTACGTCGAGGTCCGGCGCGCCACCTACCGCTGGCCGCGCGAGGCGGCCGGCGCGCTGACGGCCCGTGCGGTTGCCCTCGGCGACGCCGTGCTCGCCCGCCTCGCCCACGACCTCGCCGCCTGGGTCTCTGGCACCTCGACCGAGTAGCCGACCGCCTTCCGCCCCGCGCCTTAGCACCGCCGCGCCGGACTGCCGCGCTCATTCGTCCGGTAAGGGTGGGGCCGGGCGGGCTCGCCCCGGTCGCAGCCGTCCTACCGTGCCGCGGTGTCCGGTGACCGCCGCGCTGTCTCCGGGCTGTTCCAGCTACCGGGCGCCCGCAACTTGAAGAGCATCCAGGCGGCGAGGGTCCCCCCGGCGAGGAACCCCAGACCCATCACGACCTCTCGTACCGTCCCGCAGACCAGCACCCCACGGCGAAGGACCGACGTCGCCGGCGCCTCGGGGTCGTAGTAGACGGTCACGGTCGTCCCGGCGCGGAAGGCGTCGAGGTCGCGGTCGGCGGCCGCTCGGTTCCCGCGGCGTGGCGTGACGATCGCCAGCCGGTTGCCCTCGAACCGCTGGCCCTCAACCTCGTACTCGTAGCGGACGCGCGGTTCGTAGCGCCGCGACCGCGGGTCGCGGCCGCTCCCGCTCCCGCTCGGCCCGTGGTCAACCACCGAGGATTCGGTCACCACCCCGGTCGTCGCCGGCCAGGAGTCCACCGCCCGCGCCTCGAGCCGGTCCCGGAGCGCCACCGCGAGCAACCAGCCGCCGAAGAGGGGCAAGCCGAACGTGAGGACGACCAGGAGCAGCCGGACGGGCAGCAGCCCACGGCGGCTCGCGCACTCCGTGCCGGCCGGGCGGGCCGGGCGGGCCGGGGTGGCGTCCTCCGGAGGGGACATCGCGGTCCTTTCTCCTTGCCGCGGGTCGGCGATAAGCGGGCACGCGCTTGGCGAGAACCGCGCTAACCGTGGACTCCCGCCCGGGCCAGGGCGCCGCCGCCAGCGGTGCCGCGCCGGTCGACAGCGCGCTCGGCCGAGCAGAACACGCACGGCGTGCCTCGCTGTCCGAGGCACGCCGCGGGTTGGTCTCCTGCAGGTGCGGAGGTCACATCTCAGTAGCGCTGGGCCCTACTGCCGCGCCTTGGAGTCAATCGGGCGACTACTCGCCGTGGGCGTGCTCATCGGCGAGGTCCCGCAGCGGGAAGCGGCGCTCGCCCGCCTCGATCCGGACCGGGACGATGTTCTCGAACGGCGGGATCGGGCAGGTCCACCCGGGCCCGTAGGCGCAGTAGGGGTTGTAGGCGTAGTTGAAGTCGACCACCAGCGAGCCGTCGGGCCGCGCCTGGGGGTCGAGATAGCGCCCCACCGGGTAGGTCTGGTCCTGGCTGGTCGCGTCGCGGAACGGCAGGAAATAGCGACCGCGGTCCACATCGCGGAAGACCGCGAGCGTGACCGGCTGGCCGGCGACCTCGAACGTGACGCGGCCGACGCGGTCGAACTGCTTGGGGTGCCCGTCGCCGCCGGCGAGGGTCAGGCGCTCCCCGATCCCGGGGCCGTCGGTATCGAGCGGCAGGGTGAGGGCTAGCGCGGGGTCCTCGTCGAAGTAGGAGAGCCCGCCGAAGGCTTCGCGCTGCGCGGCGGTCAACGGCGAGTGCTCGCCCTCGGCGAAGTAGCGATCGCGCCGGGTGCGGTAGCCCCCAAGGCGCGAGGTGGTCGGGGTGGTCTTGATCGTGGCGGTCATGCTTGGTGATGCTCCCCGCGGGGCGATGTCTGGAGACGGGTTCGTCCCACTATCTTTCCGAAAGTATAGCAAACCGGTCAAGCGTCCCTCGCCGCTCCCGTCCGCGCGCCGAGGACATCAGGCTCCCGGCGCGGTGTCGTCGGGCTCCTCGTAGCGGCCTGACCTGGCGGTGATCAGGAGGCGAAAGACGACGCTTCCGGGCGGGAGGTCGGGCACGTCGGCCGGCGGCGGGTAGACGATCCGGAGCGCGCGGTCCCGGGCCGCGGGGTCAACCAGTTCCTCGTACGTCGCCTCCGCGATCGCGCTCCGCCAGCGGTCCGCGGCCTCGGCGGCGTCGACCTCGAAGCTGACCAGAGGCTGGGCCCGCATCAGCCGGATCTTCGTCCCGATCCCGCTGTGGGCGTAGACGGCCGTGCCATCGTACCCATAGGCCAGCGGGACGAGGTACGGCCGCGCGTCCGCCCCGCCCGGCGCCCAGCAGGCGATCCGGCCGACGATCGCGGTCCGGAGCAACTCCTCGATCCCGTCCTCCGGCAGGACCCGGATTACCCCCACCGCCTGCTCTCCCTCACGCCGTGACCTCCAACCGGCTCACGCCCACCGCGTGTCGCGTCCCGGCGGACGATGCTAGCACGGGTACCCCTCCCATCCGCCCCCCCGGCCAAACCCCGTCCCGCCGGGCACGACGGTGGCCGTCCAGGCGGTCGCCGGTCGCGACTATCCTCCGATCGGGGGTGAGGGCGCCGACTCGCGGAGCGCCGCGACGCGCTCGGCCCGCACCCCGGCCGAACCGCCGTTGAGCGCGGCGACCACGACGGCCGGGTCGTCCGCGATCACGCCGCCCAGTCCCCGCGCGACCATCGGCACGATCTCCTCAGGACGATGGTTGACCGAGAAGACCCGGAGCCCGAGCGCCCGGCTCTCGTCGAGCAGGCACTGGGTGAGGTCGCGCCAGGGCACACTCACGCCGACGGCCCCGGCGGCGCGGGCCACGCGGAGGTGCCGGCCCCACTCCTCGGCGGTGCGGGCGCCGGCCTCGAGCATGGTTGGCCGGGCGGCGGGGGCCAGCCCCCGCGCCTCGCGGACCGCTGCCGGGCCGTGCAGCCAGAGCCAGGTCCGCCCGTCGACGCCCGCGTCGAGGACCACCCGGAGCGCCGCGCGCAGCGACCCCTGGTCCTTGAGGTGGAGGGCGAGGCCGCACCCGTCGGGGAGAACCGCGATCGCCTCCGCCAGGGTGGGCAGGCGCTCGCCGCCGCCGCCTCGCAGCGGCACCCGGCGCAGGAGCACCGCCGGCAGCGTCCGGACGAAGCCGATCCCGGTGGTGCTGCGGCCGAGGAACGGGTCGTGGATGACGAACGGCACCCCGTCGAGGCTGCGCCGGATGTCCAACTCGACCAGGTCCGCGCCGCGCTCCGCGGCGCGGACGATCCCGGCTCGGCTGTTCTCGGGGACGCCGGGGGAGAGCGCCCGGTGCGCGACGACGAGCGGCCTCTCGGACGTGGTGGGCGTCGGCGGTCCGTCGGTCATGCGGGGGATGGTACGACGTGCGCGGCCGCCCCGGCGGTATCTGTGCTATCCTTCACAAAGCCACGTTACGTCACTCCCGTCGACCATCGGCGCCGCGCCACTACGGCTCGGCCCGCCGCCCCGGGCGCGGTGGCGCGTCTCGTGCCACCAGTCGTCGGCGCCACGTCGCGCCCGTTGCCCCGCCGTCGCGCGGCGCGCCCGACCCGACCCCTCCGAGCGAGCGAGAGAGTACCCCTTGGTAAGCCCCGTGATCGACCAGACCGCGCCCGCTATGGGCGACGCGCCGACCCGAACCGCGCCGGCGCTCCGCAACGTCGCGATCATCGCCCACGTCGACCACGGCAAGACCACCCTGGTCGACGGCCTGCTCAAGCAGTCCAACATCTTCCGCGATCCCGACGCCGCCGGGACGCTGATCATGGACGCCAACGACCTCGAGCGGGAGCGCGGGATCACGATCCTCGCCAAGAACACCGCGATCACCTACGGCGGCGTGAAGATCAACATCATCGACACGCCCGGACACGCCGACTTCGGCGGCGAGGTCGAGCGGGTCCTGAGCATGGCCGACGGCTGCCTGCTGCTGGTCGACGCGGTCGAGGGGCCGATGCCTCAGACCCGGACTGTTCTCGCCCAGGCCCTCGCCCTCGGTCTGCGGCCGATCGTGGTCGTGAACAAGGTCGACCGCGCCAACGCCCGCCCGGCCGAGGTGGTCTCGCTGACCCAGGACCTGTTTCTGGACCTGGCCACCGACGCCGACCAGCTCGAGTTTCCCGTCATCTACTCCATCGCCCGCGACGGCAGGGCGGGGCTCGCCCCGGACGCCCTCCAGGCCGACCTGCGGCCGCTCCTGGACACCATCATCCGGGAAGTGCCGGCGCCGACCGCCGACCCTGACGCACCGGCGCAGCTCCTGGTCGCCTCGCTCGACGCCGACGCGCACCGGGGCCGGATCGCGATCGGCCGCGTCCAGCGCGGCCGCATCCGGGCCGGGGACACCCTGCTCCAGATCGCCATCGACGGCGAGACCTCGCGCCAGAAGGTCTCCCACCTGGCAGTCTTCGACGGCCTGGGCCGGCGGGAGGTGCCGGAGGTCGTCGCCGGAGACATCGTTGCCATCGCCGGCTTCTCCGAGGCCAAGATCGGCGCCACGCTGACCGACCCCGCCACGCCGGAGGCGCTCAGCGCGCCGCTGGTGGAGGAGCCGACCCTGAAGCTGACCTTCGGGGTCAACACCTCGCCCTTCGCCGGGCGGGAAGGCCAGTACTCCACCTCGCGCCAGCTGCGGGAGCGCCTCTTCCGCGAGCTCGAGACCAACCTCTCGCTGCGGGTCGCGCCGACCGACCAGCCGGACGTCTTCGCCGTCTCTGGCCGTGGCGAGCTGCACCTCTCGGTCCTGATCGAGACGATGCGTCGGGAAGGCTTCGAGTTCCAGGTCTCCCGGCCCGAAGTCATCACCCGGGAGGTTGACGGCGAGCTCCAGGAGCCGATCGAGCAGCTCACCATCGACACCACCGAGCCGTTCGTCGGCGTCGTTACCGAGCTCGTCGGGGGTCGCCGGGCGCGGATGCTCGACATGACCAACGACGGCCGGGGCGCCGTGCGGCTGGAGTTCGCGATCCCGACCCGGGGTCTGATCGGCCTGCGCAACGCCTTCCTGACGGCGACGAAGGGCAACGGCGTGCTCAGCTCGCGCCTGATCGGCTACGAGCCCTGGCAGGGACCGATCGTCTCCAACCGGACCGGCGCGCTGGTGGCCTCCGAGACCGGGGTGTCCCTCTCCCACGGGCTGGCGAACGCCCAGGAGCGGGGGATCACCTTCATCGAGCCGCAGACCGAGGTCTACGAGGGGATGGTCGTCGGCCAGCAGCCGCGGCCGGGCGACCTCGCGGTCAACGTCTGCCGGGCCAAGAAGCTGACTAACATCCGGTCCAGCACGTCCGACATCGGGATCAGGCTCACGCCGCCGGTGATCCTCAGCCTCGAGCAGTCGCTGGACTTCCTCGCCGACGACGAGCTGCTCGAGGTGACCCCCAAGGGGTGGCGCCTGCGGAAGCGGCTGCTGACCCAGGACGAGCGGAATAAGGCGAAGAAGCGTGCCCAGGAGGCGACCGCCAGCCGCGCCTAGGCGGACCGATCGCGCCCGACCATCGACCCAGCGGGCGGGTGCCCAGGGGGGCGAGCGCGGTTCACCCCGTGCTCGCCCCCTCGTCTTGCCCAGCGCCGATCACGAGCGGCGTTCCCCACGGATCCCGACGGCTAACGCCCCGGTGGCCGGGCTCGGGGACGCGACGGGCCGCATCACCGCGCCCGCGGCGACCGGCCGACACCGCCCGTCGCCGGTCGCGGCGGCGCCGGGTGCCGCGTCTCGCTGCGCGGCGAGCCACACCCTGGTGCCGTCAGACGCCCGATGCCGTGCGTTCGGCGCCATCACCAGCGGTGCGCGACGACGAGCGGACGCGCCGGAGGGTCATCTGGACGACCGGCTCCGCCTGGGACAGATGAGACGTTTCCGCGCCCCGGTGGCGCCCCGCTGTCGCCTCGGGTCGTGTGGCCGTGGCCAGCCCTACCGGGCGTCAGCGTCGGGGTTGGGACCGGCGCGAGGCGCGGTCCAGGGCGGCCCAGAGCACTGTCGGATCGACGGACAGGCCGGGAAGGACCCGCAAGCGGAACACGCCGCCCTCGTCGGCCGGCATCGGCAGGTAGAGCCCTTCGGCGAGCGCGAAGGGATCGACGACCCGGGTGACGGGGTCGAGGATCCAGTACTCGGGGACGCCGGCCCGGGCGTAGAGCGCCGCCTTCCGGATCCGGTCATTCGACGGGTTCGACGGCGAGGTGATCTCGACCACGAGGTCCGGCGGTCCCTCGATCCGTCGCTCGGTGACGACCGCCGCACCGTCCCGCGCGACGACGACGACATCGGGCTGGACAAGGTCATGGGGGGACAGCCAGACATCGATCGGTGCCAGGAACATCTCCCCCTGGTCGCCCGCAACCGCCGCGTCATCGATGCGTCGACCAAGCAGGAAGCCAAGCCGTTGGTGGGCGGGTGAAGGGGCCGGCGACACGACCAACTCCCCCGCGATCACCTCGTAGCGGTTGCCGTCGTCCGGCATCTGGTCGAGCTCGTCGGCCGTCATCGGGCGGTTGAGGACAGACACGGCACCCTCCTGACCGCGCACGACATCCCCCCCCATAGTGAGCAGCGGTCGGGGTGCCGTCAACCGAGCCGAACCCCGTCGGGGCGGCCCCGGGCCCCGGCGCTTGTTCGAGGCGCGTACCTGGCTGGGAACTGCCCCGCGACGAGGCCCTCCCTCGCGCGTTCCGGGTCGGCGAGGCCGCCAGGCAGGCCGAGTTCGATCGGCCACGGCCCGGTCCCCTGAGGGGATCGGCCCCCCCGGTAAGTCGTCAAGGCTCACTGGCCGGACGCGGCAGGCTACGTCGCCGCCGTCCAGGCGGGACAGCGCGACCTGAGGGGTGCCGACGCCACGCCAGCCGAGCACGGCGCGAGGACGATGGCAACCCCGGAGCCGCCCGGAGCGGGGTAAGGAGCGGGCGAGAGGGACCGGACGGCGTGGTCCAGCAGCCGGCGGTCGGCCGGCAGTCGGTCGGCCGGCAGTCGGTCGGCCGGAGGCTGCCCCGCTACTTGCCGAGGGCTTCGCCCCCTCGACCGCGGGCCGGCGGCACCGGCGCGGCGCGCGTGGGGGACGTCTGGGGGGCATCGGGCGACGGCACTTCGGCCGCGGGGTCGTCGGCGAGCGAGCGGACCTTGCCCAGCGAGATGTGCTGGCGCCACCACTCGCCGAGGCCGATCAGGGTGATCGGAAAGTAGAGCGCGGCGTGGAGCAGGATCGCGAACGAGAGCGCCAGCTCCGGGCGCACCCCGAGCGCGCCGTTGACCACCAGCGACACCCCCGCCTCGAACGGTCCGACGTACCCCGGGGACGACGGGATCAGGGTCGCCAGGTTCGCCACGCCGGTCGTGAGCAGGGCGGCGCCCACGCCGAACACGTCCGTCAGCTCGGCGCCGAAGGAGCGGGCGACCATCCAGTACATCGACGCCTCGAGCAGCCAGGCCAGGAGGGACGTCCCGGCCACCAGCGCGAGGTCCGCCTTCCGGGTCAGAACCCCAAGACCGCCGAGGAAGGACTCGGCCATCCGCTCGACCCGATCGGCGACCGTGACCGGCAGCGGCCCGAGCACGACCTGGAGGATCCGATCGCGCAGGTTCCCGCCGAGGGTAAGGACGAACAGCCCGATCAGCACCCCCGAGAAGAGGACGAACGCGACGATCGCCAGTTGCCGGAGGTCGCTGGTGAAGCTGATCACCGTGGTCGCCGCGAGCATGAACCCGAGCATCGTCAGGCCGTCGAAGAGCCGCTCGACCGCGATCGTCGCCAGTGCCGAGGTCTTGCGGACCCCGTAGCGGGCGCCCAGGATGTACGACCGGACCACCTCGCCGGTCCGCAACGGCAGAACGTTGTTCGCCGTGTAGCCGACCACGACCACCGGGAACGTCTGGCGCGGCGCAAGCGCCGCGACCGGACGCAGTAGCACGCTCCAGCGGACGGCCCGCACCCAGACGCCGGCGAAGTAGAGCCCCAGCGCCGGGACGAGGAACCGGTAGTCCGCCCGGCGAAGCACCTCCCAGATCTTGGCGAAGTCCTGCCCACGGAACGCCACGACGAGGAAGACGCCGCTGACCGCGATCCCAACCCAGGTGCGCCAGGACCTCACTGGCGCCCCACCCGGGACTGCCCGTCGGACGAACGACGGGCGGACGTCGAAGCGGGCGGGTTGGGGAGAGACAGCACGCGTCGAAGGCTCCCGAGGAATGGCGGGGTGTGCCAGGACCGGGCAACACCGGACGGCGGATCGGGCGAGGATACCATCGGCCCCTGGGACCGTCGAACCAGCGCCCGGAAGCCGGACGGGCCGCCCGCGGGTGCGGGCGGCCCGTCCGGCCGAGTGGTCTCCTTAGCCGCGACCGCCGCGACCGGTCGAGCGGTAGCAGTCGGCGCAGTAGACGGGACGGGACGGGTCCGGCGCGAACGGCACCTCGGCGGGCTGGCCGCAGGACGCGCAGGTCACCTGGTGGACGACGCGCGGCGCCGTCGACCCGCCGCGACGGCGGGAGCCGCCGGAGCGACCGGGCGTTTCCCCTCCGTCGGCGTCCGTGGCCGCCGCGACCCACGTCGGACGCTGGGGGTCACGGCCGAAGCGACGGACCTCCGCGGCGGGCACGGCGGTCTCGTCACCCCGCAGCGGCAGGTCAACGATGGGCGCCAGCCCGTCGTCCCAGCCGGCCGGGACGGTCTCGGGGGCCACCTCCGGCGCCACCGCCGGCTTGGCCGCCGGAGCCAAACCTCGGCGCGTGCCGGGGCCGCCCGCGTTGCCTCGGGCCGGTCCGGCCGCCCAGGACCCTTCGCTCCACGACGGGAGCGCGGCGCCGCGCGGCGCCCGGCCGGCATCCATCGAGCGGTCACCGGACGGCTGCGCCGGCCGACGGGTCGGGATGCGTTCGCGGCCGGCGGTCCGGGGAGCCTCCGGGC
>CADCWG010000304.1 GCA_902806335.1 uncultured Thermomicrobiales bacterium
GGACCTCGACCTGCCGGCGCTGCGGGCGCTGGCGCGGCGGGCCGACGCGACCGTGGTGGCGGTGACCCGGCCGATCGCCGACCGGCTGGCCTGGGCGCGGCGAGAGGTCGGCACCCTCGACGCCCTGATCGCCGGCCAACTGGCGGAGCTGGCGTCCCTGCGCGCGACCGAGACCTACGGCCTCTGGGAGCGGGCGCGTGGCGGCCAGGCGCCGGTGGCCGGACTCCAGGCCGAGCTGGCGCGGGCCCGGCAACGCCAGGCCCGCCTGGAGCGCAGCCTGCGCCGCCTGGTCGATCGTCGACGCGCCAGGGACGCGGACGGGGATCTGGTCGGCTCCGGCCGGGCGCCGCGCCGCCGCGACGGCTAGGGAAGGGGGGCGACGGGTCGGGGCTGTCCGCGGTCGCCGCGGCCGGGCACGCGGATCCCCACGCGGACGGGCCACCGGCCAAGACGGCGCCGGCGGCTCTCCCACACCGATTACCGCGCCCGGGCCACCGGCGAAGGACGATCGGGCGGACCCCGCCGTACCCCTCGGGGCGCCGCGCACGGACAGTCCCCAGCGTGGCCGTCGGAGGCGGTCCACGCCGCGGGACACCGTCGCCAGCCACTCCCACCCGGGGCGAGACGCGGGGGACGAGAGGCGTCCCCGCCGCCCGCGCGGCAGGCGGACCTCGACCGGCGACGGCTCGCGACGCCCGGGGAAGTCGCGTCGCCGAGCGCCCACCCGGCGGCCCCACGCGGTCGGGGCAGGGCGCCGATCGCCGGGGGATCCGGCCGCGGCCTACCGGGTGACCCGGCCGACCGGGCGACCCGGCCGACCGGAGGCGTCGTCCTCCGGTCGGCACGGGGACCGCCACCCCATCCTGGTCAGGGGCGGGGAGGGGACAACCAGGACGAGGCGCGGAGGCGCGGAGCCGCCGCGCCCTCCGTGGGAGGGCCTACGCTAGGTGTTAGGGGTCCGGGTAATCACCGGGGCTTCCGCCCGTCGGGTCCGCGGCTGGCTCCGGCCGGCGTCGGCCCTTAGCTTCCGGCCTCGGGTGTTGCCCCGGGCGAGCGCGGCCGCCGGCGAGCCCCTGTACCGCCACCGAACAGCCGAATTCCGTGCTCGCAGTCCCGTGGGGAGGGAGTCGGAATGCCCGAAGGCTGGGAATGGGACGAGACGCTCTTCCTGGGCAGCGCCCCCTACTACGCGCGCGGCCGCCCGCCCTACGCCCCCGGGCTCGCGGACCGGCTGGCGGGCGCCCTGGCCCTCGACGGACACGGCCGCCTGATCGATGTCGGCTGCGGTCCCGGCATCGTGACCCTGCTGCTGGCGCACCTCTTCGACGAGGCGGTGGGCGTCGACCCGGACCCGGGGATGCTGGTGGAGGCCGGGCGCCGCGCGGCCGAGGCCGGGATCGAGAACACGCGGTGGGTGCGGGCGCGGGGGGAGGACCTCCCCGCCGGCCTGGGCACCTTCCGCGTCGCGACGTTCGCCCAGTCCTTCCACTGGATGGACCAGAACCGCGTCGCCGCGATCGTCCTCGACATGCTCGAGCCGGGCGGCGCACTCGTCCACGTGAGCGACGCCAAGGATGGCCGGGCGGCACCCGACGACGCCTTGCCCCTCCCGGGCCCGCCGTACACCGCGATCGGCGCGTTGGTGCGGCGGTACCTGGGCGACGCGCGGCGGGCCGGGCAGGGGGTGCTGCGGCACGGCACTCCGGGCGGCGAGGCGGCGGTGCTGAGCGGGGCCGGGTACCTGGGCCCGGAGCGCCTGCGGGTTCCGGCCGGAGGGGTGCTCCCGCGGTCGGCGGACGACGTCGTGGCCTGGGTCTACTCGCTGTCCGGCTCGGCGCCGCACCTGTTCGGGGACCGGCGCGACGCCTTCGAGGCCGACCTCCGCCGGCTGCTCGCCGGCGCGACGCCGTCGGGGCAGTTCGCCGAGCGGCCGCCCGACACCGAGGTCTTCGTCTGGCGCGTCCCTCCGCCGTGAGCCGGCGCGCCCGCTGCGGGCCGACGCCAGGCCGCCGTTGCCGTTGCCCGGCTGCTCCCCTGGGTGCGCCGACGGCGGCACCGAGACGAACGGCGCCCTCCGAGGGACCGGGTTGGATCCCTCGGGCTGGCCAAGCGCCAAGGCGCTGCTGGCGCCGACGGTCGGCGCGCCGCGGGCGAGCCCGTCGCCGGGCCGGGCACCCCTGCTGATCCCCTGGGTGGGGATCGGCGGCACGCCGAAGGGCACGCTGGTGGCGAGTGGAGGCTTGCTCGCTTGCTCCTGGGCGACATCAGGCTCGTCGCCGGCATCCGCCAGATTGACCGCACGCGGGTTCAGGCCGGCAAGGTCTACGGCCTGCGCGGCGTGTCGCTGGCGCGGGAGATGTTGCTGGCAGCCTCGTTGCCGCCGCTGCCGACTGACCCCCGGCTGGGTCCGGCCCAGGGCGGGTTCGTCCTGGTCGCGGCCAAGCTGATCGGCGCCTCACGTGGCCTCGGCGTCCTGCCTACCGACGGCCAGAACACCGGCCGGGCCGCTATCATCGTGCGCGGCATCGTGCCGCGAGCGCTCTGCCGACGCTCTGCTGGCGCTGCTCGGGAAGGGCACGGACTGGCTGCTCCCGCTGGCCGAGCGCCGCCCGCCGCACCGGACCGACCACCGACCGCGGCCGAGCCCGACCGGCTGGCGGCCCCCTGAAGGGACCTGAGGAGACCGATGGCGACGACCCCGACCACGACTTCAGACCCGGCGACCACCTCCGCGGCGCCCACGCCCGCGCCGACCCTCCGCGAGCGGCAGGCGCCGCTGAAGGCGCGCTACCAGGACGACCCTTCCAGCGCCCACCTGACGACCACGGTCAGGAGCGTGACCACCGGCACCGAGCCGACCCGGGTGCGGGTCGCCACCGAGCGGCAGGGCGAACTCGCGCCGCACGCCTGGGACGTCGGCGCGCACCCGATGGCCGGGGGCGACGGCGAGCTGGCCTGCTCGGGGGATCTCTTCCTGGCCTCGCTGGCGGCCTGCCAGGAGATCACGGTGCGGATGGTCGCGGCGGCGATGGGGATCGCGCCGCGGTCGGTCACCGTCACGGTCGAAGCCGACATGGACTTCCGGGGGACGATGGGCGTCGACCCCGAGGTCCCGGTCGGCTACCGGGCGATCCGGACCGAGATCGCGATCGACGCCGACGCCCCGGAGGATCGCCTCCAGCGCCTCGCCCAGCGGGCAGAGCGCTACTGCGTCGTCAACGCCACCCTGCGCCAGCCACCCGCCGTCACGACCACGTTCCGCGTCGGCGGCCCGGACACCACCGGACGGCCCACCGACGCCTGATCCGGCGATCCCCGTTGCCGGTCCGCCGCCCCCCGGTAGGGGCGAACGGCCGTGCGCCCTGTTTCCGGACCGGGTGTACCGGCGATGGGCGGGGTTTGCAAAGCCGGACGGACGGGCCGGCGGCGAGGGCGCACGGCCGTGCGCCCCTACCGGCGGCGGCGGGGCCGGACGGACGGGGTCAACGGGCAGGACGCCCGTCGGTCTGTAGGGGCGCACAGCCGTGCGCCCTCGCTGCCCTACGGCCGTGCGCCCTCGCTGCCCCGCGCCTCTACACCGGGGGGACGGGGGCCGCGGGGTGACGGGCGTCAGACCCGCACGATCATGCTCTCCAGGTCGCGGGGGTAATAGGTGAGGCGCTCGGCGCCGTGGGCGCGGATCACGACGGTGTCGGAGTGGCGGAAGCCGCCGAGGCCGGGGACGTAGAGGCCGGGCTCGACGGACAGCACCATCCCCTCCGCGATGGTCGTCTCGTCGCCCTTGTCGATGAACGGGGCCTCGTGCCCCTCCAGCCCGATCCCGTGCCCGGTGTGGTGGCGCTGCATCTCGGCGACGCCGAGCTCGACGAAGGCGTCCGAGACGTCGGTCTCGGCCTCGGCAAGCGTGCGGCCCGGGCGGAGCGCGTCGAAGCCGACCTGCTGCAACTGCAGCATCAGGTCGAAGTGGCGCGCGAACTCCGGCGTCGGCTCGCCGAGCACCATCGTCCGCTCCAGCTCCGACTGGTAGCCGCCGACGTCGGCCCCGGCGCCGGTGACCAGGATGTCGCCCCGGCGCAGCCCGGTCGCGTTGGCGAGGCCGTGCGGGAGCGAGGTGTTGGCCCCGGCGTGGAACATCGCCAGCGCCGGCATCCCCCAGCCGATCGAGAGCGGGCGGTAAGTCGGACCGAGGGTGGCGATCATCATCCGGCTGGCTTCGGTGCTCGCCTCAAGCGAGATGTCCATCTCGGTCCGGCCCAGCGCCAGCCGCTCGTGCATCAGCCGGTGGGCGAGGTTGCCCCACTTGGCGCTCTCGAGGATCAGGGCCAGCTCGGCGTCGCTCTTGACGTAGCGGAGCGTGTCGACCAGGTCGCGGGCGCGGGCCGTCTCGACGCCGGCGGCGACGACCTCCGAGAGGCGCGGGCCGTCGTAGCCGTTGATGTCGAGGTAGCCGTCGCTGTCGTAGCCGATCCGCGCCCCGGCGCGGTCGAGCCCGAGCTCGGCGAGCAGGTCGGCGAGGTGGAGCAGCGGGTGCTTGGTGCCGCCGGAGGGGTACTCCGGGTAGACCTTGACCCGCGAGACGTCGACCGCCTTCGCGATGTGCTCCTGCTCGAGCTGGGGGACGAGAGCGCCGAGGCCGGCATCGGCGTCGAGCGGGACGACGATCGCCATCGGGCGCTCGGTGCTGAGGTGGAAGAAGCCAGAGACGTAGGCCATCCGGACGGGGTGGAAGAGGACGAGGGCGTCGAGCCCGCGCGCCTCCAGCTCGGCGCGGACGCGTCCGACCCGGGCCCGGTACTCGGCCGGCTCGATGAACCAGTCGACGGCGGGGGTGCGCCCCGGCTCCAGGCCGAGGGGACGTTCGGTGACGGTCATCGGGATCCTCCTTGGTGGGCAGTGGCGACGGCTCCCGCCGAGGTTCCTGCCCCACGGTCGGAGGGCGGGACTCCCGGCGAGCCTTCGGATCGAGGGCGCGATTATCGCCCGCATCGGGCCGGCGTGGCGGCGCGGCGCGAGGCGGCGTGGCGATGCCGAGGCATCAGGTCGGCCGGGCGCCGGGCGTGGCATGGGCACCCGACCGGAGCCGTGCCCGTCCGGGCGTCGCGGTACCCTTCCCGGTGGTTCGGTCCGAGTTGGCGAGGAAAACTCGCGGGGGAGTGACGGTGTCATCCAGGGCATTGGGGTTCGTGGCGATCGCGGAGGCGCTCTCCTTCGTGGCCCTGTTGGCGGCGATGGTCTTCAAGTACGGCTTTGACGAGCCGGCCGGGGTCGAGGCGTTAGGGCCGATCCACGGCTTCCTGTTCCTGGCCTACGTGGCGCTCGCCCTCCTCGTCCGCCAGCAGCGCGGTTGGGACCTCGCCCGGACGGCGGTCGTGCTCGCGGCGGCCGTGCTCCCGATCGCCGGCTTCTTCGTCGGACGCCGGCTGCTGGAGGAGGACGCGGCCCGGGCCTGAGGCGGAGCCCGGCTCGGCGCCAGCGACGCCGGGGGTCCGACGGAGGCCGGGCCCGACGGGGGAATGCCCCGGACTCAGGGACGAAGCCGGCTGAAGGTCGGCTGGGACCGGCGGCGGGGGAGCCGTGAGGATGACCTCGTGATCCTTCGCCGCGGCTCGCACACAGGGAGCCTGCGACCGTCGCCGCCCGGCAACGGTCGCCCGTTCCCGCCACCCGTTGCCTCCCCCCATGCTTCCCGGCAACGATCGGTTAGTGGCCGCCTTAGGCACCCGCGCGGGCCCCGTCGGAGCCAATACGGGGTCCGGGTGATCGCTGGGGGATCGGGGCCGGGTTGCCTCCTCGCCCGCCCGGGGTCGAGCCCCGGGCTCGGGGACGAAGCCGGCTGTGGACCGGCCGGTCGAGGCGCTGGTGATCACCCGAGTTCCGGATCTGCCGGCTGGCCGGCTCGGGGCTCGGCCCCGGGCGGGTCCGGCCGCCGGCGCGTCCCCGATACCACCATCAAGCGGCCGGATTCTGTATGAGGGGTTCCGCCCCCGGGCCCGGAGGACCCGAACCTGGCCGCGCCTCGGGTCCCGTATCGGGACGACGGGGGTGCCGTGTCACCGCCGGCGGTGGCGGGGGTCGAGGGCGTCGCGGAGGCCGTCGCCGACGAGGTTGAAGGCGAGGACCGTCAGGAAGATCGCCATCCCCGGGAAGAGGGTCAGCCACCAGGCGCCGGCGAGCAGCTCGCGCTGGCCGTCCTGGAGCATGTTGCCCCACGACGGGGTGGGGATCTGGACGCCGAGGCCGAGGTAGCTCAGCGACGCCTCGAGCAGGATCGCGTAGGAGAGCCAGAGCGTCGCCTCGACGATGATGATCGCCAGCGTGTTCGGCAAGAGGTGGCGGAGCATGATCCGCCCCGGCGGCGCGCCGATCGCCCGGGCGGCGGTCACGAACTCCTGCCCCTTGAGCGCCAGGAACTGGCCGCGGACCAGCCGCGCCGCCCCCGGCCAGGAGGAGAGGCCGATCACCACGATCGTCGTCCGCAGGCTCGGCTGGAAGAGCGAGGCGGCGGTGATCAGGAGCAGGATCAGCGGGATCGCGAGCAGGATGTCGGTGAAGCGCATCAGCAGCGCGTCGACCCAGCCGCCGAAGAAGCCGGCGAGGCCGCCGAGGGTGACGCCGATCGTCATGATGATCACCACCGCCGCGAAGCCGGCGGCCAGCGAGACCTGGCCGCCCTTGACGAGGCGGGCCCAGACGTCGCGGCTCTGGCGGTCGGTGCCGAGCCAGTGGTCGGCGGAGGGCGGCTTGTCGCGCAGCCCGAAGCCGATCTCGTCGTAGGGGTAGCGGCCGATCAGCGGCTCGGCGAGGGCGGCGGAGTAGAGCACCACGATCGTCAGCAGCCCGGCGACCGCGAGCTTGTTGCGGGCGAACCGGCGTGCGACCGCCCACCGGCGCGGCGCCGGCGCGGCGGCTAGCCCGGTCGGTGCCGCCAGGACCGGGTCGTCCGCCCGGCGCGCCGGGGCGACCCCCACGATCCCCTCGTCCCTCATCGTCATCCTCTGTCTGAGCCGTCAGCCATGAGCTGTCAGCCGTCAGCTGTCAGCCGTCGGGAGACGGCGGTTGGGTGGCGGGTCGCGGCGGTTAGCCCTGGACGCCGACCCGGGGGTCGACGAGGGCGTAGGCGAGGTCGGTCAAGACGTTGACGACCATCACGGCCGCGCCGGTGACCATCGTCACGCCGAGGATCACCGGGTAGTCGCGCTGCCCGATCGCGTCGTAGGCAAGCCGTCCCAGCCCGGGCCAGGCGAAGATCTGCTCGATGATCACCGCGCCGCTGAGGACCCGCGGCAGCTGCAGGCCGACCACCGTGACCATCGGGATCAGCGCGTTGCGCAGCGCGTGGCGGTAGAGGACGGCCCGCGGCTCGAGGCCCTTCGCGCGGGCGACCGTGACGTAGTCCTGGCCGATCACCTCGAGCATCGAGGATCGCATGAAGCGGGCGAAGTAGGCGATGTTCGGCAGCGCGAGCACGATCACGGGCATCACGAAGTACTCGAGCCGCTCGGGGAAGCCCGCCCGCGCCTGGCCGGTGCTGACGGTGGGCAGCCAGCCGAGCTCGACGCTGAGCCAGATCTGGAGCAGCAGCGCCAGCCAGAAGTTGGGCAGGGCAAGGCCGATGAACGAGCCGACCGTGACCAGGTTGTCGGTCGTCGAGTACTGGCGGGTGGCGGAGACGATCCCGACGGGGATCGCGATCAGGAGCCCGAGCAGCAGCGAGACGCCCTGGAGCTGGACGGTGCCCCAGAAGCGGCTCTGGATCAGGTCGAGGACGGGGACGTTGTTGAAGGTGTAGGCGTTGCCGAGGTCGCCCTGGAGGAGGTCGCCAAGCCAGCGGACGTACTGGACCGGCAGCGGTTGGTCGAGCCCCAGGTTCTTGCGGGCCTGCGTCAGGAACTCGGGGTTGGCCGCGGCCTGGGGGCCGAGCCGGGCGGTGACGGGGTCGCCCGGCGCGGCATGGATCAGCCCGAACATGATCAGGCTGAGGCCGAGCAGCAGCGGGACCAGGAGGAGGACCCGGCGGACGAGGTAGGCGGTGGTCCCTGGGGGCATCGCTGGTCCTGTCCCGTGGCTGGCCGGCGGACGACAGCGGCCCGCCCCTGCCGGCCCCCTCCCCCAGCGCTGGGGGAGGGGGCCGGGTTCCCAATCTCGGGGCCGTCGCCGTCAGGGCGCGCTACGCCGACGGGCCGACGGTCCAGTCCTCGAGGACGTGGAACGGGCCGTAGGCGGCGCTGAGGGTGACGCCCTGGAAGCGGCTGCCGACGACGGAGATGAACGGCCGGTACCAGGCGAAGTGCATCGGCACGTCGTCCATGATGATCTGCTGGATCCGCTGGTAGACCGGCTTGGCGGCCTCGATCTCGGGGATCGCCCGTACCTCGGTCAGCAACTGGTCGAGCTCCGGGTTCGCGTAGCCGCTGTAGTTGCCGGGCGAGGAGGAGTGGAACTGCTCGTAGAGCTCGCTCGGCTCGGCCGTCACCCCGGCGAAGTCGACCCCGGAGACGTCGAAGTCGGGGTTGCCGCCGGTGATGTTGGCGACGATCCCGGCGTACTCCACCGCCTCGGGGATCACCCGGATCCCGACGTCCTCGAGCGCCTGCTGGGTGAAGGTCAGCCAGTCCTCGCGGAAGATGTTGCCCTGGTTGACCGTGAAGCGGAGCTCGGTGCCTTCGGCGACGCCGGCCCCCTGGAGGAGGGTTCGGGCCTGCTCCGGGTCGTAGGGGATCGGGGCCAGGGTCGGGTCGTGGGCCCACGAGCCCGGCGCGATCGGCCCTCGGCCGACGCCGCTGAGGCCGAGCAGGGCGTCGGCGACGAACTGCTCGGTGTTGACGGCCATCGCGATCGCGCGGCGGACGTCGCGGTTGGCGAGGGTCGGGTTGCGGCAGTTGAACATCCAGCCGTTCGGCGAGGCGAACGGCGGGGTGAGCACCTGGAGCTCGGGGTTCCCTTCCAGGCGCGCCTTCTCGGTCGGCGCGGCGTAGTTGGAGGCGTCGATGTCGCCCGACTCGAGGGCGAGCACCAGGCTGTTCGCGTCGGGGATCACGCGGTGGGTCAGCGGCGTGACGACGGGCTTGCCGGTCTGCCAGTAGTTGGGGTTGGCCGTCGCGACGAAGTCGCCGTTGACCTCCCACGACTGGAAGACGTAGGGGCCGGCGCCGATCGGGTTCTGGAAGAACGGGTCCGCGACCAGGCTCTTGTTCTGGAGGGGGGCGGCCGGGACGACGAAGATGAAGCGCATGTTGTAGAGGAAGGGGGCGTCGGGCTGCGCCAGGGTGACCCGCAGCGTCTTCGGGTCGACCACCTGGATCCCGGGGACCTCCCGGGCGACCCCGTCGGCGTACTCTTGGGCGCCCTGGATCGAGAGGTACTTCGACTGCCGGGGCGAGGCGGAGGAGCCGGCGATCATCCCGCGGAGGGTGAAGGCGACGTCCTCGGCGGTGACCTCGGTGCCGTCGGAGAAGCGGGCGTTGGGCTGGAGGGTGAAGACGTAGTCGAGGCCGTCGATCTGCCACGACGCGGCGAGGCCCGGCTCGGGGGCGTAGGTCTCGACGTTGGAGCGGACGAACTCGTCGTAGAGCATCTTGCAGCGGAAGTCGCTCTCGGAGTCGCTGGTGCGGAACGGGTTGATGTTCTCGGCCTCGCCCAGCGTGCCGATGATGATGCCGGTCTCGCCCTGGGCGGCGGCCGGGCGGACCCCGCGGGCGGCGAGCCCGCCACCGAGGGCGAGCGCGGCCGCGGAGGCCGACGCGCCGCCGACGAGCCGGCGCCGGGAGATGCGGAACGGGTCGCGGGCCAAGGGTTGCTCGTCGCGGGACAGGGACATCGCGGCTCCTCCTGGCGGGCGTCGTGCCGCGGGGCACCGGGGTCACCGGAGCGCGCGGCGGGCGGCGGAGCGGCACGGCTCGCGGCGTGCGGCGGCGTCGATCCGAGGCGGCACGCTATCAAGGGGGGGAGGGCCTGTCAAACCTCGCCGCCGGTAGGACGTGTCACCCGGCCGACAAACCATCGGGCATCCCGACTACGTAAGGGGTAGTGGGTCGGCTCGCGCAGGGCCGGCTTCACCGACCTCGGCCCGCGTGGGCCGGGCGTCTCGACATCGCGGAGGGCGACGATGGTTATGGAGATCCAACCCGGCACGGACGCACCGGGGCAGCGGCACGTGTCGCGGCGCACGCTGGGACGCGTGGGCGCCATGCTGACGGGCGCGCTGGCGCTCGGAGCGCTCGTCGGCGGCCAGTTCGGCGCGGCAGCCCAGGACGCCACGCCGGACGCCGGCTCGGCGGCCCACCCCGGCCACATCCACATGGGAACCTGCGCCGAACTGGGCGAGGTCATGTTCCCGCTGTCGCCGGCGGCCCCCGTCGAGGGCGAGGGGACCGGGCCCGAGACGGCGCTTCGGGTCGCCGTCAGCGAGTCGACCGTTGACGCCACGCTGGACGACATCATCGCCGGCGGGCACGCGATCAACTTCCACGAGAGCGAAGAGAACATCCAGAACTACATCGCCTGCGGCGACATCGGCGGCGTGGTCGTCGACGGCACCCTGACGATCGGCCTGGGCGAGCTCAACGACTCCGGCTTCACCGGTGTCGCGATCCTCAGCGAGGATGGCGAGCAGACCAACGTCAGCGTCTACCTCGTCCCGTCCGACGCGGGGGCGGCGACGGCGGCTACCCCGGCGGGCGACGCGACGCCCGCGGCGGACTCGGGCGAGGCGGCGACCGAGGGCAACGCGGTCGACATCATCGACTTCGGGTTCCCCGAGACGCTGGAAGTCAGCGTCGGGACCACGGTCACCTGGACCAACCAGGACACGGCGCCGCACACCGTGACCTCCGAGCCCGCGGGCGACGTCTTCAACTCCGGCAAGCTCGACCAGGGCGACACCTTCAGCTTCACCTTCGAGGAAGCCGGCACCTACGAGTACTACTGCGAGTACCACGCCAACATGAAGGGGACGGTGGTCGTCTCCTAGTCGAGCGTCGATCGACCAACATCGACGGGCGGCGGGGCCGGGGCATGCCTCGGCCCCGCCGCCCGTTCTTTCGTCGCGTCGCGTGGGGCGCCCGGGGCTCCCCTCATCCCGTGGCGGGGCCGCTTACTGGGCCGCGAGCACCGCGTCCTCGGCCGCGTCCCGGGCGGCGGCGGCGGGATCGGGCGGGGCCGGGTTCGCCCGCTCCCAGGCGACGGCGCGGGCCAGCGCTTCGGCACGCGGGACCGGCTCGGCGTAGCCCAGTTCGGCGCGGATCCGGGAGCTGTCCATCAGCAGGTCCTGCGCGGGGTCGACTCCCGTGGCAAGTTCCTCCGGCAGCGCGTCGTCCGGGACGACGACGACCTCGCCTGACCAACCCGCGGCGGCGCCGACCAGGCGGGTCCACGACGCCTCGTCGGGGATGTCGCCAACGGGGTCCGCCACGTTGTAGACCCGGCCGGCGGCCCGCGCGTCCCCGACCGCGAGGGCGATCGCGGCGCCGACGTTTGTCACGTGGGCGCGGGCCAGGCGCAGCCGGGATCCCGCCGCGCCGAGCACCACGGCGGGGCGGCCGGCGTCCATGCGGCGGACCAGGTCGCCGAGGCGGTGCTGGCGGTCGCGCTCGCCGTAGACCATCGGCAGCCGGAGCACGGTGCCCGGCAGCGTCGGCTCGCCGAGGACCACCTCCTCGACGAGGATCTTGTCGTAGTCGTCGGCCCAGGCGCGGGGGTCGTCCGCGGGCCGGTGCGGGTCGCTCCGGTAGGGGAACCGCCGCTCACGCAGCGGCGCGTCCTCCCCCAGCGGGACCGGGTCGGGCGGCCCGGGCTCGGTGCCGGTGAGACGGGCGAAGGCGCGGTAGGCATCGCCGCTGCTGATCGCGACGAGACGACCGGCGAGCCCGCGGCAGGTCTCGACCACGGCCCGGGCGTCCGCCCCCGACAGGGGCACCATGTCGAGCACCACGTCGGGGGCGAGGCGCGCGACCGCGTCGCGGTGATCCGCCAGCGCCCGGCGGTCGCCGTGGAGGTGGTCGACGGACGGCGGGAGGTCGGCCTCGGTCCTGCCGCGGTGGAAGACCGTCACCGCGTGGCCGGCGGCGACGAGGGCGCGGACCGCGTCCGGCCCGATGAAGTTCGTGCCGCCGATCACCAGCACCTTCACGACGTTCGCCTCCTCGTCGTCCCGTCAACGCTCGTCCGCCCCGTTCGGTCCCTCGCCGCGGGTTCGGGCTCATCGGGTTGCCGCCCGGCCCCGGTCGGGAACCCGATCTCGGCCGCGCCCGGGGAGCGCGGGCCCGCGGTGCCCGCCCCCACGGCGTCGTCAAGGGCCCTGGCGTACGCGCCGACCAGGCCGGCCGCGAGCGCCTCGCAGGCGACGGCGTAGGCGGACCAGAGCTCGCGTGGGATGTCCCGCTCGAGGATCCGCCGGAACCGGGCCTGGTGGGCCTGGAGCTCGGCCTCGGCCGAGGGGTCAGGAACGTCGGGCGCCAGGCCCGACGAGTCGGGGACGGGGTAGCCGGCGAGGCGGTCGAGGTCGGCGCGGGGCACGGCCAGGGCGTCCGCCAGGCGCTGGAGGTGGCGGACCGACGGGACGACCTGCCCGCGCCGCCAGCGGGAAACCTGGGCGTCGGCGACGCCGAGGGTCCGCGCCAGGTCGGCCTGGGAGAGGTCCCGGCTCCGCATCGTCGCCGCCAGCCACGCCCCGAGTCGGCTGTCCCCCACATTGCCCATCGCTACCCTCCGTCCTACCCATCTTACACGGAGGATACCGTCCTTACATTCCTCCAACCGATGGGCAGCGGCGGAGAGTCGTCCGGCAGTCGCGGGACGCCGCCGATAGGGGCACGTGGACAGCGCCGAGGGACGAGCCGGACACCGTCGCGAAGATCACCGAAGGGATACGACGCCGGCCGCACCCGCGCTTGGGGTACGCACCGTCCCCGGGGAGCCGCGCTGGGGCCCTCTCGCGTACGGCAGCGTCGTTCCTTGGGAACTAGGGGACGCTGGCCGGCGCGGTGTGGTGACCGCGTGAAGGGCAGTGGGGCTTGCGAGTCGCATCCGCGCCCGCGCCTCGCGGTTGGTCGGCGCGAACGGGGGGGCAGGACGGGTCACGGCCGCGTGCTATCCTTCCCCCCGTAGCGTGGACCGCCGCGCGGGGTCGGCATGCCGTCCGCCGGTCCGGCCGCTCGGCGCCGGAATCGCCCCACTTGGGCCCATCCCGGCACCCCGCCCCGCGTGCGTCCCCGAGAGGGAGTCCCGGCGCGACCGCGCGCCGCGCCGGGGAGGAGCCGATGGGGCAGCGATGAGCAGGCCAGGAACAGGGACCGCGGCATCGGCCGCGCCGAGTGCCAAGGGGGCAGCGTCGCCCGATCCCTTCCGTGGGTTGGGCCCGTTCTACGGTCCGAACGCCGGCTACGTGCTGGAACTCTGGGACCGCTACCGGGACGACCCGGCGGCGGTCGACCCCGCGACGCGGGCGTACTTCGACCGCCTCGACCCCGCGGCGGTCCCGACCGGTGGTCTCCTGACCGCCACCAACGGTCACCCGACCAACGGCCACGCCGCCGACGGCCACGTCGGCACCGCGCCCGCGACGCCGGCCCAGCCGGCCACGGCGTCCGGGCAGGCGGTCGGTGCCGGCGACGTCTCCCGGGTGATCGGGGCCGTCAGCCTGGTGACCGCCCTTCGCGAGTACGGGCACCTCGCGGTCCGACTCGACCCCCTCGGCGGCGACCCGCCGGGGGCGCCGGAGCTTGACACCGAGACCCACGGCGTCACCGAGGCCGACCTGGCCGCGCTCCCGGCGTCGGTGGTCGGTGGCCCGGTCGCCGAGGGGGCCGCCAACGCCGCCGAGGCGGTGGCCCGCCTGCGCGCGGTCTACGTGGGCGCGATCGGCTACGACCTCGACCACATCCAGGCCCCGGCCGAGCGCGCCTGGCTGCGCGACGCGGTCGAGACCTGTCGCTACGCCCAGCCGCTCGACGCCGAGGCGAAGCGGGCCCTGCTCGGCCGGCTGACCGAGGTCGAGGCCTTCGAGGTCTTCCTCCACCAGACCTACCTGGGGCAGAAGCGGTTCTCGATCGAGGGCACCGACGTGCTGGTGCCGGTCCTCGACGAGGTGATCCACACGGCGGCCTCTCATGGGACCCGCGAGGTCGTCCTCGGGATGGCCCACCGCGGCCGCCTCAACGTGCTGGCCCACGTCCTCGGCCGGCCCTACGAAGCGGTGATCGCGGCGTTCGAGGGCGGCAAGGGGCGGCGACCGACCCCGCCCGACGCGACCGACGACGCGACCGACGACGCGACGGGCGACGTCAAGTACCACCTCGGCGCCCGGCTGGCCCAGAACAGCGCGACCGGCGAGACCGTCGAGGTCCCGGTGGTGCTGGCGCCGAATCCGAGCCACCTCGAGGCCGTCAACCCGGTGGTGGTCGGGATGGCCCGCGCCAGCCAGGAGGAGCGGACCGAGGCCGGCGAGCCGAAGCGGTACCCGCGCACGAGCCTGGCGATCCTGCTCCACGGCGACGCCGCCTTCCCCGGCCAGGGGATCGTGGCCGAGACGCTGAACCTCTCCGGGCTCCGGGGCTACACCGTCGGCGGCACCGTCCACATCATCGTCAACAACCAGATCGGCTTCACCACCGACACCCACGACTCCCGCTCGACCCTCTACGCGGGCGACCTCGCCAAGGGGTTCGAGATCCCGATCTTCCACGTCAACGCCGACGACCCGGAGGCCTGCCTGACGGTGGCGCGGCTGGCGATCGCCTACCGCGAGACGTTCGCCAAGGACGTCCTGATCGACCTCGTCGGCTACCGGCGGTGGGGGCACAACGAGGGCGAGGAGCCGCTCTTCACCCAGCCGCTGATGTACGCCTCGATCCCCAAGCACCCGACGGTGCGGGCGCGCTGGGCCGAGCGACTGGCCGCCGAGGGGGTGGTCACCGCCGACGAGGCGGCCGCGCTCCGCAAGCAGGCGCTCGACCGCCTGGCGGAGATCCGCCGCGCCGTGACCGAGGGCGGAGCGGGTCACGCCGAGGAGGTCCGGCCGCGGACGTCCCGCCGCGAGGTCGAGACCGCTGTCCCCGAGGATCGGCTGCGGGCGTTCCACGCGGCCATCCACGCGCTCCCGGAGGGGTTCGCGCCGACCAGGAAGCTGGCCCGGCAGTGGGAGCGGCGGCGCGGTGTGCTCGACGCCCCGGACGGCAAGGTCGACTGGGGCCACGCCGAGGCGCTCGCCTTCGCGGCGATCCTCGCCGACGGGACGCCGATCCGGATCACGGGGCAGGACACTCAGCAGGGCACCTTCAGCCAGCGCCACGCCGTCCTCCACGACGGGACGAGCGGGGCGCTCCACGCGCCGCTCCAGTCGCTGCCCGACGCGAAGGCCTCCTTCGCGATCTACAACAGCCCGCTCTCCGAGGAGGCGGCGGTCGGCTTCGAGTACGGCTACAGCGTCCACGCCCCCGAGACGCTGGTGCTCTGGGAGGCCCAGTTCGGCGACTTCGTCAACGGCGCCCAGGTGGTGATCGACCAGTTCCTGGTCTCGGCGCGCGCCAAGTGGCGGCAGACCCCGGCGCTGGTGCTGCTGCTGCCCCACGGCTACGAAGGGCAGGGGCCGGAGCACTCGAGCGGGCGGCTGGAGCGCTTCCTGCAGCTCTCGGCCGGCGACAACCTCCGGGTGGCGAACTGCACCACGGCCGGCCAGTACTTCCACCTCCTGCGGCGGCAGGCCGGGCTGCTGGCGAGCGACGCGCGGCCGCTGATCCTGATGACCCCGAAGAGCCTGCTCCGCCACCCGTTCGCGGCCTCGCCGCTGGCGGACCTGAGCAGCGGCACCTTCCGGCCGGTGATCGATGACCCGCGCGCCGCGGATCGGCGGGCCGCGGTGACCCGCCTGGTGCTCTGCAGCGGCAAGGTGTTCGTCGACCTCGAGGCGAGCGACGCCCGGGCCCAGGCCGAGGGGGTCGCCGTCGTCCGCGTCGAGCAGCTCGCGCCGTTCCAGAACGGCGCCCTGCGGACGGTGATCGAGGGTTACCCCAACCTGGCGCAGATCGTCTGGGCACAGGAAGAGCCGCGGAACATGGGCGCCTGGACGTTCATGGAGCCGAGGCTACGGGAACTGACGGGCGGGAAGCTGCCGATCCGCTACGTCGGGCGGCCCGAGCGGGCCAGCCCCGCCGAGGGGTCAGCCGACCGCCACGCCGAGGAGCAGGCGCGGATCGTCTCGACCGCCCTGACCGGGGCGGCCGTGGCGGGCGCGGGCGCCGCGACGCCCAACGGCGCCCGGGCCGACGGGCGCGGGAGTTCCCGCGCGAGGGTCGTCACCGCGCGTCGGCACCAGGTCGAGAGTGCCCTTCGAAACCGCCGATCCGCCCCACGTTCCCGGCTCCCAACCCCCGGAGGGGCGTCGTCGCTTCGATGCCGGTTCTCCACGCGAAGCGACGGCCCATCACGGCGGGGGCTC
>CADCWG010000305.1 GCA_902806335.1 uncultured Thermomicrobiales bacterium
GGCTGGTCGCCGCAGCTCCCCCAGAGGCCGGCGCCCTCGGCGATGGCGCGTCCCTGGGCGGCGCGCAGGTGATCGCGGTAGCGGGTGTCCGCGGGCGGATCCTGGGCGGCGTCGGCGCGCGCCGTCCCGAGCCTGGTCGTCGCGACCACACCGTAGCCCTCGGCGACCAGGATGTCGCTCACCAGGTAGTACCGGCCGTCGTCCTTGCCCTTGAACCAGACGTGGCGGTGCCACTCCTCGTAGCCCGTCTCGGCATTGGCGTCGGTCTCGAGGTAGACGGTCCGGCCCCGCGGCAGCATGGTCCGGAGCCGCTCGGTCGCCTCGTCGGCGAAGCACTGCTCGGCGAGCGGGCGGTCGCCGTAGTCCACCGCCGGCTCGCGCTCCGGCGTCGCGACCCCGACCAGGAGTACGGTCGCGTCGTCGCTGCCCTCCGGGCCCGCGACGCGGATCTCGGTCGCGCCGTCGATCTCGGCGATCCTCGCCGAGGTGGTCTCCGCCGGGAGGGTGTCCAGCCCGCTGCCGGGGTCCCACAACGGCTCGTCCCCGGCGGGGCGCTCGTCCAGCTCGGGCAACTGGTCGCAGGGAACGCCGTCGCCGGCGGTGGCCTCGATCCGGGGGGGCCACCCCTCGTCCAGGGCGTAGGGGTCCCCGCCGAGGACCTCGTAGACGGCGCGGGCTTCGGCGGGGACCTGGAAGTCGTAGCAGGTGATATCAGCGCGCGCCGGGGCGGGCCGTAGGGCACCCGGCGCCAGCAGCGCGACGGCGACCAGGAGCAGACCGGCGAGTCGACGAGATCGTCCCATGGTGTTCCCTCTTGGGGTGTTTCCCGGCGCCACGCGGTGGTGGCGTGCGGCCGGGAAGGTCGGATGCCGGGTGACAAGTGGCGGAAAGGTGCCGCAAGCGTCCGTGCGTCCGGGCGGCCATGGCGTCAGCGGTCGCCGTTCGCCGAGCGGACCATCCCCGGCAGGAGCAGGAGGTCGATGAGCCACCAGACGCCGAGTCCGCCCAGCGTGAGGGTCTGGAGCATCGCCGTCGGGACCCGTCCGAGGTAGTAGCGGTGGCCCCCGACGAGCCCGAGGACCAGCCAGAAGACGAACGCGGCGCGGCCGGACCGTCGGGTCCCTGGCCTCGCCGCCGGCGCCGACCGGGCACCCCCGACCGCCGGGGCTTGCGGGCGGATCCTGGCCGCCCGCGTCGACGTTCGCCGACCGGCCGCCCCCAGGGACGACGAGTAGCGGATCGGGGTGCCAGGCACGCGCCCGTAGAGGCGAGTCCCGCGGGGCCCCGTGCCGACCCGGACGTACTTGCCGCCGACGCTGGTGCCGATGCCACTCCTGCTCAGGTTCAGTCGCACGCCGCCGCCGAGCCTGATCGTCTTCCGCACACTGAATCTCACGACCCTCTCCTTCCGTGCGAACAAGCGCCGGATCGTCGCTACGGGTTGCGCTCGCACGCGATCCCGTCGCGGTCCCGGTCCAGACCCCAGACGTTGCTGGCGGCCGAACCGCCGGCCGCTTCCCAGGCGGCCTGCGCCTCGGCGTGGGTGGCGAAGTCGCCGCAGTCGCGGTCGCCGCCCGGGTAAGCGTTTCCGCCACCGAAGCCTCCCGAACCCGCGGCGACGGGCTGGTCCGGGGCGGGGTCCGACGCGGGCGGCGCGGGCGCGTCGACGGGCTGGTCGATTTCGAAGTAGACCTCGCAGGCGCGGCCGTCGCCGTTCGGGTCGATCACCGGCTGCGCCTCGGGGTGCGCCGCGTAGTACGACTGCGCTTGGGCGAAGGAGGCAAACGGCGAGCAATCGCCGACGAGCGGCGCGGTCGGCGGCGGCGGGGCGGGCGTCGCGGTCGGCGGCGTCCAACGGGTCGCCGTGGCGGTGGCCCGCTGGGTGGCCGTTGGGGTCGGGGGGACCCCGGCAGCGGCGCACTCGCCCCAGAGGCCGACATCATCGCCCTTGGCCGCATCCTGCGCCTCGCCGAGCTCTTCCGAATGGCGCGCCTCCCCCCGAACCTCGACGACCACCGCGAAGCCTTCGCGGACCAGGATCGTGCCGGCGAGGTACGCGCGGCCGTCGTCGCGACCCTGGAACCAGAGATGGCGCGGTCGTTGCCCATCGCGATCGCGGTCCGCCGCGTCGTCTTCGAGGTAGACCGTGCGCCCGACCGGCAGCATCGTATCGACGCGGGCGGCGGCCTCGGCGCCGAAACACTCGGCCGACTCCCCCGGCGCTCGCTTGGCGGGGGAGTCGATCCCGGCGAGGCGCACGGTGCTGACCTCGTCGCCGACGCGGACACGGACGGTGTCGCCGTCGATCACCTCGACCACGGTGCCGCGGACGCCCCCCCTGGGCATCCCGGCCGGGATCTTCGGGATCGCGGTCGGATCGGGCGCTCGGGTCGCGGTCGCGGTGGCGGTGGCGGTGGCGGTGGCGGTGGCGGTGGCGGTGGCCACCGCTGCCGTCGCCGTCGCGGTCGCGGTCGCCGTCGCGGTCGGGGAGAGGGTCGCGGTCGGTGGACTGGTGGCCGTTGCCGTCGCGGGTGGGGTAGCCGAGGGCACCTGGGTGGTGGTCGTGAACGGCGTGGCGGACGGGGATGTCGTCGGACTACGGCGATCGGCGCTCTCGGCGCTCTCGGCGCTCTCGGCGTCGGGCTCGTTCCCGACGAGGGCGCCCAGGCCGGCGCAGAGCAGCAGCAAGACCACGGTGGCGACGAGCGAGCGGCGGATCCAGGGTCCCATGGTCGGACGGTCTCCATGACGACGCGGGGCGTGGGCGGCTGGTGCGACATCGACGGGCGCCCGGCGCGGCTCGCCGGGGTCGGGCGACGGTGAGCGGAGGAGTGATCGCGGCGCTGCTTGGTCGGCTCGGACGGGTCGCGAGGTGGTGGCTGAGGTGACGGAGACGACCGCGCCGACCCGCACGGTCTCGCGACGGCGCCGCCCGGCGCGGGCGCCGCGCGGAACCTGGCGTCGCGTGCCGTGGCGCCGGGGCGTGCGCTCGGACGAGGGGAATCGGGACGCGCCCGGCAGGGTCCCGGCGGGGGTCGGACTACCCGGCCGTCACGCCGACCGACCGGCCACACCGGTTGGGGAGGCGTTGGTCTCGGGCGCCGGGCGGCGCCAGGGCGGGGACCGTGGCGGCGGGAGCGTACGGGGAGAACGTCGAGGGGCGGGTGGCGGGGCGGCACATGGCGGGAATCCTTCTCATGCCGACGGCCCACGCCCGTCACCGATCGTCCCAGGCCGGCGTGCCAGGAGCGGCACGCCGACGGGCCCCGGGGGAAGGCCCTGGTCCCCAAGTGCAGCCTCCATCGCCGGGGAGCGCGGGCGGTCGACGCAGTCCAGGTCGACCGCCCGCCGGTGGCACCGGGGCGCGAAGATCACGTTGTCGGGTACGAGAGGAGGATAGCGCTTCGACGGTGCCGCGCCATACGTAAAGGTACGTAGGTCACCGGGCTGCTCGGGACCGATGGGCTGTCCGGGCGGTGGACGGCGCGGATCGGACAGGATGGCGCGAAGGGGCATCCAGCCAGTCCCCTGGTCCCGACGCGGCCGGGCGGCGAAAAAACGCGTAAGGTCGGCGCTGCGCGCGGCGATAAGCCTGTAGACGAGATGCTCTGACGCTTACCGGTTGACTCGGCGGACAGGCGGGGCTGGGCGATGGGTGGACGATCGACGGCGACGACGGAGACGGGGCACCCTGTGGGACCGGAGATGACGGCCACGACGAGCCAGGGGCCGGGCGGGCCCACGGCGATCGCCGCGCTCACCTCCGACGAACGGTCCCGCCTGGTCCGGCTCTGCGGCCGCGTCTCGGGAGACCCCGCGGCAGCCGAGGACCTGGCGCAGGAGACCCTGCTCGAGGCCTGGCGGCACGCCAACCGGCTGGTCGACCCGGTCGGGCGCGACGCCTGGCTGGCGGCGATCGCCCGCAACGTCTGCCGCCGCCACGCCCGCCTCCGCGCCCGCGCCGACGCCCGCCTTGTCCCCGCCCCCAGCGCCGACGGCGAAGCCGCGTCCGACCTCGACCTCCTCCCTCACCCCGCCGCCGGCGAGGACCTCGAGCTCGTCCTGGGGCGGGACGACCTGGCGACCCTGCTCGACCGGGCGCTGGCCCTCCTCCCCCCCGCGACGAGGGACGCGCTCGTCGGCCATTACGTCAACGAACTGCCCCAGGCGGAGATCGCGACCCGGCTCGGGGTCAGCGAGGGCGCGGTGGCGGTCCGGATCCACCGCGGCAAGCTCGCCTTCCGTCGGGCGCTTGCCTCCCCCGCGCTGGCCGCCGATGCGGTCGCGCACGGCCTGGGCGCGGCGCCCGGCGCCGCCCCGGACGGCTGGCGCGAGACGCGGATCTGGTGCCCGCTCTGCGGCGACCGTCGGCTGCACGCCCGCTTCTCGCCGTCGGGAGACCGCTTCACGCTGACCTGCCCGCGCTGCCCGCCCCGGATGCCGGGCGATCGGGTCGGCAACATGGTCAACAGCTTTGGGGCGGCCGAGCGGCTGGCCGGCGTGCGCAGCCCGCGGCCGGCGCTGAACCGGGTGATGGCGAACGGCGACGCCTACTACCGCGGGGCGATCGCGACCGGCGGCGCCCCGTGCTTCGCCTGCGGCCACCCGGCGCCGGTGACGGCGACGCTGCCGCCCGAGCTGCCGGAGCGATTCCTGACCCAGCGCGGCATCCACCTCCGCTGCCCCAGGTGCGGCTCGCTGACCGACCTGCGCCTCCCCGAGCTCTCCCTCTGGACGCCCGAGGGCCGCGCCTTCTGGCGGGCGCACCCGCGGATCCGGATGCTGCCGGAGCGGGCCGTCGAGGCGGCGGGCCGGCCGGCGGTCGTCACGGAGTTCGTCTCCGTCTCCGGCACCGCCCGCCTCGCCGTGGTGGCCGACCAGGAGACCTACCGGCTGCTGGCCGTCCACGGCGTTCCGCCTTCGGACGACGCTCCCGGCCGGTAGGGCAGCGACCGCGCCGAGCACCGGGGCGGGGCCCACCCGACGCGGTGCCCATCGGAGTGGACCGGCCAGGGTCGCGCTGAGACCGGGCGGTCAGGGTGGCCGGACTCGGCTCCTCGGTCCTGAGCCGGTCCCAGTGGAACTCGCCTTCGAGCCCAGGGGAACCCCTGGTCGGGTCGTCGGGCCGCCCCCGAAGGCAGCACCGTCCGACCGGAGCCCAGATGAGCTGGGCGTCGGCGGGCAACCGCGGACGGTGCGCATCCCGAGCGGGACCCGGCCCGCGCCGGGGGCGGCCGGCGGCGCGTGGTCGCCACGCCGCCGGTCCCGCCGCGCGGACCACGCGACCACGGCACGACCGATGTTGTACGACGCGGAGACCAGGGGGCATCGGTGCTGACGTTGTTGCGGCGGCGGGACTTCGCGCTGCTCTGGGCGGCCGGGTTCGTGTCGCTCGCCGGGAACTGGGTGCTCTACGCCGGGCTGCCGATCTTCGTCTACCGCCTGACGGGGTCGGCCCTGGCCACCAGCGCGGTGGCGATCGCCGGGCTGGTGCCGGCGCTGCTGCTCGGCTCGGTGGCCGGGGTCTTCGTCGACCGCTGGGACCGGCGGCGGACGATGGTGGTCGCCGACCTGCTGCGGGTGCCGGCGATGCTCCTGCTGCTCGCGGTCCGCTCGGCCGACGACGTCTGGCTGGTCTACGCCGTCGCGTTCGCGGCCTCGGCGATCGGCCAGTTCTTCGGGCCGGCCGAGAACGCGCTCCTGCCCCGCATCGTCGACGAGCCGGACCTCGTCGCGGCCAACGCCCTGAACGGCCTCAACAACAACCTGGCGCGGTTGATCGGCCCGCCGCTTGGCGGCCTGATCGCCGGGCGATTCGGCCTCTCCGGCGTCGCGCTGGTCAACGCCGGCTCGTTCCTCGTCGCCGGCGTTCTGATCGCGCTGATCTCCGTCTCCGGCCGGGTCGCGCGGGAGATGGGGACATCCGCGAACGCCGGGGCCGACCCCACGCCGGCGGGACCGTGGCGGGCGGTCTGGCACGAGCTGGTTGACGGGCTGCGGGTCGTGCGGTCCAACCGGACGGTGGCGACCGTCTTCGCCTTCATGGCGATCGTCTCGGTCGGCGAGGGCGTCTTCGGGACCCTGATCGTGGTCTTCGTCGACGAGATCCTCGGCGGCGGGGCGCCCGAGGTCGGCTGGCTGATGGGCGCCCAAGCGGTCGGCGGGGTGGTCGGGGCCTTCGCGCTGGGGGCGCTGCGGGGGAAGCACCGGCCGACGGCGGCACGCCTGCTCGGCTGGGGCGGGGTCGGGATCGGGGCGATCGACGTCCTGATCTTCAACTACCCGCCGCTCGTGCCGGGGATCGCCCTCGGGCTGGCGCTCTTCGTGGCCGTCGGCGTGCCGGCGGTGGCGATCGGCACCGGCCAGGCCGCGCTCCTCCAGGCGAGCGTCGCCGACGCGTTTCGGGGCCGGGTCTTCGGCGCGCTCGGGACGACGGCCTCGGCCCTGATGATCGTCGGGGCGCTGCTGGCCGGGTCGCTCACCGACCGGCTGGGGGTGGTGACGGTGCTCAACGTCCAGGCGCTCGCCTACGGCGGGGCGGGGTTGCTGGTCCTCGTCGCGCTGGGCGGTTCGACCATCGGGGCCGCCGCCGAGCCGACCGCGGCGGGGCCGCCACCGGTCGCGGCGGGATCCCAGGGGGCGACGGTCGCGCCGCCCCGGGAGGTCACCTGACCCTCGCGGCGGACGGCCGACGGATCGCGGGGCCGCCGCGGGGCACCCACCGTCGGGGCACCGGGCGAAGGCTCCCGGGCACGGTCATCGGGCTCACGTCCGCCCGCACCCGGCGCAGACGGCGAGGGGCGGGAAGGTTGCCTTCCCGCCCCACCGCCAGCCCGAACGGACCCGGCTACTTCTCCTCGTGGTAATCGGACTCGGTGTTGAGCGACCAGATGTTGGACTTGTCGGCCTGGCCGTTGACGATGTTGTCGACCGCGGTCATGGCGGTCAGCATCGAGTGGTCGGCGTTGTTGTAGCGGTGCATCCCGTTGCGCCCGATGAGGTAGAGGTTGGAGAACTTGTCCACGTAGTCGCGGACCTCGTCGAAGCGCTTGTAGGTGCCGAAGTAGGCCGGGTAGGTTTTCTTGACCCGGACGACCGTGCCGTCGAGCACGTCGGCGGCGTCGATCACCCCGATGTGGGCCAGCTCCTTGATGGCGAAGGCGAGGAAATCCTCGTCGCTCTTCGACCACAGCTCGTCGCCCTCGTCGCAGAAGTACTCGAGCCCCAGCCAGACGGTGTTGGGGTCGGCGACGAGGTAGGGGCTCCAGTTGTTGAAGATCTGCAGCCGGCCGATCTTGACGTCGCGCTCCTGGATGTAGATCCAGTTGTCGGGGACGAGCCTGGTCGGCCCCTCGCCCTCCTTCAGCGCGAGGCGGCGCAGCAGGACGCCGACGGTGATGAAGTCCCGGTAGCGCAGGCCCCCGGCGATCTCGCGGATCGCCTGCGGCGGGTCCTCACCGAGGCTGCCGATCAGCTCCTTGACCGGCATGGTCGAGAAGACGTAGTCGGCGGGGACCTCCCGGGTCTGGCCGGTCTTCTCGTCCAGGACCGTCACGCCCGTGACCCGGTCGCCGTCGTGGGCCACGGCGGTCACCCGGTGGCGCATGTGGAGGGCGCCGCCTTCCTTCTGGACCCGCTCGGCGACCTCTTCCCACATCTGGCCGGGGCCGTACTTGGGGTACATGAACTGCTCGATCAGGCTCGTCTCGGTCTCCTTCTGGCTGATGGAGACCCGGCGCCGGAACGGCTGCTTGGCGGCGTGGACGACCGCCTTGGTGATCGAGAGGCCCTTGATCCGCTGGGCACCCCACTCGGGGTCGATCTCGTCGCAGGGGACGCCCCAGACCTTCTCCGTGTAGTCCTTGAAGAAGGTGCGGTAGAGCTCCTGCCCGAAGCGGTTGATCATGAAGTCTTCGAGCGACCGCTCGGGCTTGATCGGGCGGGCGCGCGCCCGGAGGTAGCTGACGCCGATCTTCGCCGTCCGGGCCAGCCCGAGGTTGCGGACCGTGGCCGCGTTCAGGGAGATCGGGTAGTCGAAGAACTTGCGCAGGAAGTAGATGCGCGACAGCCGCCGCCGGATCAGCATCACGTTGTCGGTGGCGTCGGGGTGGGGGCCGTTCTCGGGCAGCATCACGCTGCGGTTCTTGCGCTGGTAGCTGATCTCGACCGCCCCGTTGCCACCGTCCTCCGCGCCCTGGAGCGGGAGGATGTCCTGCCACCAGGCCATGACCCGGTCGGACTTGGAGAAGAACCGGTGGCCCCCGATGTCCATCCGGTTGCCCTTGTAGGTGATGGTCTGGGAGATGCCACCGATCGCGTCGCTCGCCTCGAAGACGACGGGGGCGATGCTGGTGCGCTTCAGCAGCTCGAGGGCGACGGTGAGGCCGGCCGGGCCGGCGCCAATGATGACGGCAGTCTCGTTGCTCATGGCGCCATGGTACCCGGGCGCCGGAACGCGGCGCAACGAAAATTGCGCACGACCGTTCATGCGTCGCTACAGGACCCTCGCCCGTGATCCGACGGTGCCTGCTCCGGGGTCGTCCGGCGACAGATAGGTCATCCGCGCTGAGGAAACCGCCGCAGCCAGCGCCGCCCCGACGACCGGTGGCGCGACCGTGATTGCCGCCGGTCCACTCCAGGCTCGGTGCCTGGCCACCGATCCCGAAGCGGCGGGCTTTTGACCGGGCCGTGCGGCGTGGACGCGACGCAGTCGAGCCGGGGTTGGACGACGGCGTCGCCGGTGGCCGCTCCGCCCGCCCTAGTCCCCGGTCGGGTAGCGGGGCCCGATCGGCTGGAAGAGCTCGAGGCTGTTCCCGTCGGGGTCGCGGAAGAACGCGACCCGGGCGACGGGGGTGCCGCTCGGGACGTCCATGGGCGAGACGTGGAAGGCGACCCCCTTGGCGGCGAGCTCGGCGTGGGCGGCGTCGAGGTCCTCGACGTCGAACGCGAGGTGGGCCCAGCCCGGCGGCTCCCCGGTTGGCGCGCCGTCGGGGAGCGCGAGGTCGCCGCGGGCGATCAACTCGATGGTGGTGTCGCCGGCCTGGAGGAAGACGATCTCCTGCCCAGGGGGGCGGCCGCCGAAGGCGCCGACCTGGGGGAAGCCGAGGGTGTCGACGTAGAAGGCGCGCAGCCGCTCGAAGTTGGCGGACGGCGTGGCCAGGGCGACGTGGTGGGTACCGGTGACCTTCATGGGGCGGATCTCCAACGGCTGGCGGGCGGCACTGGAATGGAGAGTCGGCGCCGCGGTCGGGGCATCCCCACGCCGGACGGCGCCGCGTCTGGCGGCCGGCGCATGCTACGGCATCCGAAGGCGGAAGGCATGCGGCAGCGGGTGGGGGCAGCGAGCTGGGCGGTGGCCGGACCGGGATCGACCCGAGTATCGAGACCGACGAGCACCCGGGCGGAAGGCCACCGCCTCCACCCGGCGGGGGAGGCGGCGCCCGCGGGGCGGGCCAGGGATAATCCGGGAGCGCCTGTGCCGGCGCGGACGGGGCCGGGGCGCGGTCGCGGAGACCGGGCGAGAGCGGGGGGAGTCGAGAGTGATCACCGACATCGGGCACGCGGCGTTCGCGGCGGCGGACGTGGAGCGGACGCTGGCGTTCTACGCGCTGCTGGGCATCAACGAGGCGTTCCGGCTGACCCACGACGACGGGTCGCTGCGGCTCGCCTACCTCCACGTCGCCGGTGACCGGTTCGTCGAGGTGTTCCCGGGCGGACCGGCGCCCGACCCGGACCGCACCCAGAGCTACCGCCACCTCTGCCTGCTGACCGACGACATCGACGACATGGTCGAGCAGCTCCGCGGCGCCGGCGTGACGATCGACCGCGAGGTCAGCGTCGGGCTGGACGGCAACCGTCAGGCGTGGGTCAAGGATCCCGACGGGAACGCGATCGAGATGATGCAGCTCATCGAGGACGGTCCGCAGCGGCGGGTGGCGCGGGGCGAGCCGGCCGGCAGCCAGCCATTCGTCTCCTAGGGGCCGTCGTGGCCGGTCCCTCGCCCCGCGCCACCCGCCGGGACGGTTCAGGCGTCTGGGGCCGCCGCCCAGGATGGTGCCCCCGCGCCACGGACCGGTCCCCGCGTCGCGCCAGGGACCGCGCCTGCTATCCGACTTCAACGGCCGCGGCGGGAAGCCGTCGCCGGAGGTAGGAGCGCCGCGCCGCCTTTGCCGGCCGGCGGCGCGGCGCTCCGGGGAGCCGCGGCGGATCGGTTCCCGGCTCGGAAACCGGCGGGCCACCGGATCTCAGCGGTGGTCCGCCCGGTCCGAGCATCGACCTACTGCTCGGCCTCCAGCGCCCCCGGTAGCGACCATTGCCGTCCGCCGAGCACCCCAGCGGTGGGGCGGGGTGTCGATCCGAGATCCGAGACCCGAGAGCGCATGCTGTGCACCGTAGGTTCGGGCGGAGCCGCCGTCGGTGGCGAACGTGATGCGAGGGCGCCGACGTGCGCGGGGTGCGACCGTTCCACGATGCGGCGTCACCTCGACTCCGACCGTGCGGCCGGCCCGGCCCCGCGGCGGCCGATCCAGTCGGCACCATCGCCCGGGGAGCGCCCGGCAGTGGTCGTGCTGCTACTATGGCGCCCAGATACCCACTGTCCATCCGGCGTCTAGATTGCGCGTCCAGCCCCCCGGGCCGCCTGGGTGGGCGGCATCGCCGCGACCGACCCGCACGACCGTCCAGGAGGGACCCGACGATGGACCGTACCCCGCATGGTCGCCCGGTGACGGGCCCCACCGTCCCGCGCCTCGCGCTCTGGCGCGGCCGTGGGTACCCCCTCGGCGCGGTGCTGGTGCTCCTGCTGGCGATCGGGCCGGTGGCGGTCGCCGCGGCGCGGCTCCAGCCGATCGCCGACGACCCCTCCCCGACGAGCGGCCACGCCCAGGTGGTGGCGCACGGAGTCGCCACGCTCGGCGACGGAGACCTGGCCTGGCGGGTGACCGCCGGGAGCGCGGCGGTCTCGGCCGACGGGGACGCCGTGGAGGCCGACCTCGGCTTCCTGCTCGGAGACGCGGGGGCGCTGCTGGTCTCCGACGCGGACGCCCCTGGGCGTGCCCGGCTCGCCCCGGGCGAGGCCCTGTTCGTCGAGGACGGCGCGGAGCAGGTTCGGGTCGGCATCGGCCGCGCCGAGGCGGCCTTCTACGAGATCGGCCTTGTCGCCGGGGACGAGGCCGGCCAGGGGGACCCGCTCTTCGCGGGCGAGCCGTTCCCCGGTCCCGGCGCCGACCACGACCTTGACCTGGTGCGCGACTCCCTGGCCACGGGGGAGTCAAGCGAGGTCGCCGAAGGGGTGGCGCCGACGCTGGTCCTGGTCACGGCCGGCGCGGTGGACGTCGTCGCCGGCGACGCCGCCGCGCCGACCCGCCTCGCGGCCGGCGAGGCGGCGGAGTTCTCCGGCGCGCTGACGATCGCGACGGCGGGCGAAGAGGACGCGGTCTTCGTCGCGGCGGTGGTCGGCCCGGCGGTCCCGGCGGGGGACGCCGTGGCGAGCCCAGCAGCGGCGTCCCCCGCCGCGTCGCCGGCGGCATCGCCGGCCGCGCGGACCGGGGACGGCTCGATCCGGGTGGCCGTCCGGGAGTGCCCCCGCAGGGTGCGGCTGGAGACGCTGGACGAAGACGAGGACCAGTGCGAGCCGTCAGACGGCGGCTACGAGCTCTCGTTGCTGGTACCCGGCGGAGAGACGCTGACCCTCGACGACGCGACGGAGGCGAGCGCGGACGCCGTGCGCTGGACCGACCTCCCGCTCGGCCAGTACCAGCTGATCGTGACGGACTCGCCGATCGGCGCGGACGAGACCAGCCTCGACGGCGAGCGGTGCTGCACCCCCGCCGGCGGCTACGCCATCGAGCTGACCGAGGACGAGCCGGACGCCGAGTCCACGCTCTACTTCTTCCAGCCCCCGCGCGTCGGCCCGGCCGACTCCGACGGTGACGGCCTGTCCGACCTCAACGAGCGGAACCTTGGCACCGCGCCCGACAACGCGGACAGCGACGGCGACGGGATCGAGGACGGCGCCGAAGTCGAGGACGGCAGCGACCCCCTCGACGCCGCGTCTCCCGCCGCTCCCGCCGCGCCGATCGCTCCCGAGACCGGCGGTGACGACCCCGACGGGGACGGCCTGACCAGCGATCGGGAGGCCGAGTTCGGCAGCGACCCGCAGGTGTTCGACACCGACGGGGACGGGCTCTCCGACGGCGAGGAGGCGGACATCAACGGGACCGACCCGACCTTCTTCGACACCGACGGCGACGGCTTCGGCGACGGCGAAGAGGTGGGCGCCGGCTCCGACCCGTTCGACCCGGCGAGCACGCCGGCCCCGGTCGTCGTCGACCCCGACTCCGACGGCGACGGCCTCTCCGACCAGACCGAGACGGAGTTGGGAACCGACCCGTTCAACCCCGACACCGACGCGGGCGGGGTCTTCGACGGCGCGGAGGTCGACGCCGGGACCGACCCGTTCGACCCTACGGACGGGTAGCGCCGCCGGCGGGCGGCCCGGCCACAGCCCGGCCACCCGCCAGGACCGTCACCGGGGTCGGGGCACGGCACCGTGGCTCGCCCCCGCACCGCACGCCGTCTTCGCGCCGCGGCGTCGCCGGACGCCGCGGCGTGTCGGTGGGGACGGTCTGGCGGGTGGGTGGAGCCGCCGGGGCCGGCGGGTGGGTGGAGCCGCGCCTCTGCGACGAGCGGGCCGGGACCGGCGCCGAGACGGGCGGTGACCCACGTCGCCCCGGGTCGGGAACGGCCCCCACCCGGGTCCCCGCGACCCGCGCGACCGCGACCGCGATGGACCAGGGACCGATGGCGCCGCGCCGTTCCCGGCCCGACCGGTCGCTTCGCGGCACGCCCGGCCCGACGGTGACCAGCACCCCGGGCAACGGTCCCCGGCTCCGGCCGCCCCCTCCCTCGGCGGTTCCGGCTCGCGGAACAGCGTTGCCGTCGTCACCGGCCCCCAGATCCGCCCCGTGCGACAAGCGCACCGCGCCGCTCCGGCAGCTCGGTCATCCGGCGCGGTCAGGGCTGACGTCAGGCGCCCGTCATACGGAAGCCGGCTGTTCGGTGGTGGTACCAGAGGCGAATAGCCGGGCCCACCCGAGGCACACCTCGAGGGCGGTGACTCAAGCACGACGCCGGCTGAAGCCGACCTCGTGCCCGAGTCCGGTGCTTCGTCCCGCGAGCGGAGCGGCCGGCGTGCCCCCAGACAACCGCTGAACTGACGGAGCCCGTGTCACATCGGAAGGCGCGACCGCGACCGAGCCGTGACCGGCGCGTCGTCCGTGCCGCGGTCTCCGGCGCCGGGCCGGCGCCCTCGGCCATGCCGCCAGGGATCGGCCCCCGTCCCGGCACTCGGGTCCCGACGGCACCGCCGCTCCGTCGTCGGGAGGGATCGGTCGGCGGCTGCGGGCGCGCGGTCCCAGACCGGCCGGTGCCCAGACGCCCCGGCCGGCGGCCACGGTCCCGCCCGGACGACGGCCGCGCGTCTACGCCGCCCGATCGACGGCCGTCGCCCACGCCGCCCGCGTAGAACGCCATCACGCCGGCAACCCGCCCGGCCGGAGACGGTGTCGCGCACCGTGTCGCCGAGCCCGAAGCGGTCGGCGCTGCTGACCGGGCCCTGACGCGGCGGGAAACGTCCCCCGTTTCCCGGCCGGGCGAGCCGGCGCTATAAGCCGGCTGCCGGCTCTGTCCGACGTCCCGATCCGGGCGGTGGGCACTGCCTGCCGGGCCCCGACGTCACCGATGGTCGGTGTCCGCTCCTCAGGGAGGGCGACGGTCACGCGGCGCGCTCGCCCGGGATCACCCCCGCGCGATGGGGCAATCTCCTTCCCGAGACGTCGGGGCCGCTGGACTATCCTGGCGGAGTTATCGATGGACGGCATCCTTCGAAATCCGAGCCCGGTTCATGATCTGCCTGGGACCGAGCGCATAGGAGAAATGGGTCCCCACCCTAGGACTTGACACACTACTTGCGGCGCATTATCGTTCCCCCTGTTGCCGGTTGGCCTAATCACCTGGCCACCTAACAAGCTGAAGCCCTCAAAAGAATCGTTCCCCGGTGCTGACGGGCGTGCCTCAGGCGGCGCCGATCACCGTCGCCGCCGTCGCAGGTCCCGGAGGGCGAATCCCGTGAAGTGGAAGCGCTAGCCGACGCGAAGGACGATGGCCACCGGCCGCGCACGGCGCGTTCGGACGATCGGGAGCCGAGGAAGGGGTACGCGATGCTGTCCACGAACTGGACTTGGCGCTAGAGATGCCTCGGGTGACGCCTCCGGGCGGCACCGGGAGCGGGTGACACATCGGCACGCAGCGGCACGACGACAGGGAGAGGAGGTTGCCATGAAGTGGAAGAACTGGACCTGGCGGTAAGCGTCGATGCGCGTTGCCCCCGAGACCACGGACGCAGGGCACACGGATCCACACGACACGCAGGGAGGAGGTCGCCATGAAGTGGACGAACTGGACCTGGCGCTAACGCCGGTCACGAGCTCAGGGTCGCCTCCTTCCGATTGGTCGCCTCCTACTGGCTGAGACGCACCGCCGCGTTCGCGCGCCTTCGGCCTCATCGCCGCGGCGGTTCTGGCTTCCTCCTATCTGCGTACTGTGACGACGCGACGCCCGGCGCACGGCGTCGCCTCGACGGCGTTGGTCGCTGATTGGTCCGATGGCGGCGGGCGGCTCGCGAGGCGCCCTGGACCGTACGGACGTCACTTCCCGCACTCCGGGTATACTCCCCCGCGTCCGAGACGCACGCCGTCCCGGCGGTCGTTCGTGTGCGTGGCGAACCAGGAGCGCGGGGACCGATGGGCGGTGTTCCACGCCGGACGCAGGTGTCGGCGCTCGTACTCGTGGTGGTCGCCACGATCGCGCTCGCACTCGCATTCCTGATCGACGACCGGCCCTGGACGCAGCAGGCCGTGATGGTCGCCGTCATCCTCTTCGGGATGATCGCCATGGCCGAGGTCTTCGGTATCTCCTTTCCCCTCGCCAGCGGCACCTTCACCGTCTCTGTCGCCGCGTCGCTCTCCCTCGCGGCCGGCCTGACCCTCGGCCCGGTGCACGGCGCGATGGTGGTGATGGCGGCCGACCTCCTCGAATCGGCGTACGCCCGGCGCCAGCCGCTGAAGACGTCGGTCAACATCGCCAGCATCGGTCTCTCCACCCTCGCCGCGGCGGCCGTCTATGAGTGGCTGGCCGAGAACGGGGTCACCCCCGTCGGGAGCGAGCGGAACATGCTCGCCGCCATCCTCGCCGCCGCCGTCTACACCGGCATCAACACCGGCTCGCTCGCGATGATCGTCGCCCCGGCGGTCGGCACCACGCCGCTCGCGATGTGGCGCGAGAACTTCGGCGGGACCGTGGTCGAGATGGTCTCCCTGGTCACCCTGGGCAGCCTGATCCCGGTCCTGGCCGACGCGAACCCGCCGGCGATCCTGCTGCTGGTGTTGCCGCTGCTCGGCCCCCACCTCGCCTTCGAGCGGTACCGGCAGGCGCAGCGCGAGGCCCGGAGCACCATGGAGGGTCTGGCGGACGCGCTGGAGTGGCGCGACGCCTACACGCACCGCCACTCCGTCCGCGTCGCGGACTACGTGCGGGGGATCCTCGAGGAGACGCCGCACATCCCCCACGAGACGAGCGAGACGATCGCCGCGGCGGCCCGGATCCACGACGTCGGCAAGGTCGGCATGCGGGATCCCGCCCTCAACAAGCCCGGCCCCCTGACCGCCAGCGAGCGCCGGGAGCTGGAGCAGCACCCCGGGCTGGGCGCCGAGATCGTCGGTCGGCTCGAGACCTACCGGCCCTGCGCCCCGCTGATCCGCCATCACCACGAGCGCCTCGACGGCACGGGGTATCCGGACCGTCTCCGGGGCGAGGAGATTCCCCTCGGTGCCCGGATCATCGCGGTGGCCGACGCCTTCGACGCGATGACCAGCGACCGCGTCTACCGGCCGGCGATGTCGGCGGAAGCGGCCCTCGCCGAGCTCCGGAAGAACAGCGGCACCCAGTTCGACCCCCAGATCGTCGCCTCCTTCGAGCGGTCCCTGCGGCGGCCGCTCTCCCGGACGAGCGCCCAACTGGTCGCGCTTCGCGTCGACTAGGCGCCCCCAGCGTCGACCACGACGGAGCCCGGGTGATCGCCCGGGTCCCCTGGAGGGTCCACGGCCGGCTCCAGCCGGCTCGGCGCCTGTGCCCGGGGTCCGCCCCGGGCGGGCCCGACCACCGCCCTCCTCTCCCTACCATCACCGTACGACTGGATTCGGTAGATGCGCCCCGCTGGGCTCAGGCGCCCTGGCGGCAGCCTCGGCGCGCCAACCGTGACCGCCCGTTCTCGCGCCCCACGGTCCCGCCGCGTGCGCCGTCCGGCGCGGACGGACATCGGCGCCGGGCCGGGGACAGCGGCGC
>CADCWG010000306.1 GCA_902806335.1 uncultured Thermomicrobiales bacterium
GCGGGCGGGTGAGAGGCGTTGGGGCCCTCGCGCCGACGGGACGGCGGCGAGCGCGGCCTGAAACCTGGGGCCCGGGAGCCACGTCACCAGTACGGGGCCGTCGACCCGACCGCCCGGGCCGGCCAGGCCGGGAACCGCGGCGACGTCCAGACAGTACCAGCGGCGAGGGCCGCCGCTGTTGCGCGGGCGCTAAGGCGGTCTTATGGCTGTGCTAACGGATCCGCGGCCGTTACGGGAGTCCACCATGGCCAGGAACTCAACTGCCACCGATGCCGCCGGTCGACGGGGTCCCCGGGCGTCGGCGCCGTCCGGGACTCATCGCGGGCTCGGCGGAGGGACCGGTACGAGCCGCCTGGGGCTCGCGGCGACGGCCACCGATCGTCGCCCGTGTTCCGCATCCCTGTGCCGCGGGCGACGGGGGAATCGCGCCCCGCCGGTGACGCCCCGCCCGCCACCGTCATGCAACAGCGTCGCCATCGGCGCGTCACGTTGGCGCGGGAGGCTGCTGGTACACTGCGGCGGCCGACGGACCGAAGCCGCGATCGACGTGTCCCGCCCACGCGGGGCGCCCCCCGGAGGCTATCCCGGAACGCTATGGCCGTCCCTCTCGCCCCCGCAGCCGCGCCGAACGGTCTCGCCGCCCCCGTCGCCGGGCGGGCGGGCGGCGACCAGCCGGTAATCGAGACCCGTGGCCTGCGCAAGACCTACGGCAAGTTCGTCGCCCTGCACGGGCTCGACCTCGTGGTGCCGCGGGCGTCGGTCGGCCTGCTCGGCGCCAACGGCGCCGGCAAGACGACCTTGCTGCGGCTGCTGCTCGGGCTGGCGAGGTCCGACGCCGGCGGCGCCCGCGTGCTGGGGCTCGACGCCTGGGCCGACGCGATCGCCGTCCGCTCTCGGGTCGGCTACATGCCGGAGTCGGACAGCCTGCCGCCGGGGACGACGGCCGCCGACTTCGTCGGCCACATGGCCGAGATGAGCGGCCTCCCCGCCCGCGCCGCTCGCCAGCGCGCGGCCGACGTCCTCTACCAGGTGGGACTCGACGAGGAGCGCTACCGGCTGATCAAGGGCTTCTCGACGGGGATGAAGCAGCGGGTCAAGCTCGCCCAGGCGATCGTCCACGACCCGGACCTGGTCTTCCTCGACGAGCCGACCAACGGCATGGACCCCCAGGGCCGCGAGGAGATGCTCGACCTGGTGGTTCGGATCCACCAGGTGATGGGGATCGCGGTCGTGATGTCGTCGCACATCCTCGAGGACATCGAGCGCGTCTGCGACCACGTCGTGATCCTGGACCACGGTCGGCTGGTCGTCTCGCGGCCGATCCGCGGTCTCGAGGGGGATGATGGGCGGGCGGAGTTGCTGGTGCGGATCGACGGCGACCCGGCGCCCTTCGTGGCGCGGTTGGCCGCGGGCGGTCTGGCGGTGCGGCGCAACGCCACCGACGACCCGTGGGAGGAACTGGTGGTTGCCCACAACGACGACCGCGCCTACGACCTGATCCGGGACGCGGCGGCCGACCTCGGCGTGCCGCTCCGCTCGCTGCGGGCGCGGTCGTCGTCGCTGGAGGAGGTCTACCTGCGCGAGATCGGGCCGGACGGCGTCGCCGAGCGGGCCGACCTCGCCGGTGGAGCCCCCGTCGGGGGTGGCCGGGGCAACGGGAGGACCCCCGCCGCGGGGAGGAGGGGGCGCCGTGACCGCTGAGATCGGTCCCGCCGGGGCCGGCGGCCCGTCGCCCGCCGGTGGGACGCCGCCGGCGGCGATGCCCGCCGCGGGCGCGCGCTACGGGGAGGTCTTCGATCGCGGCTACCGGCGCTACGACGGCCCCCGGCTCGGGCGCCGCGCGGCGGTCCTGGCGCTGATCCGCTACTCGGTCAAGCGGGCGATGGGCATCAAGAAGAGTTGGACGGCGAAGGTGATCCCGTTCCTGCTCTACATGTCCGCCGCCCTGACGGCGGTGATCATCGTCGGCATCGAGTCGTTCACCGACCAGCAGGTGATCGACTACCCCGACTTCTTCGGCATCATCTACACGGTGATGGGCGTCTACGTCGCGACGATCGCGCCCGAGATGCTCTCCGGCGACCGGCGCGAGAACGTGCTGCCGCTCTACTTCTCGCGGGCGATCACCCGGGTCGACTACCTGCTCGCCAAGCTCGCGGCCACGGCGCTGCTGACGTTGACGATCTCGTTCCTGCCGGCGTTCGTAGTCTGGTTCGGCCGCCAGCTCTCGGGTGATGCCCCCCTCGCGGCGATCGGCGACAACCTGGGCGACCTCGGTCGGGTGGCGCTGGCGGGCACCCTGATCGCGTTCTACCTCGGCGCCGGCGGCCTGATGATCTCGTCGTTCACGGGGCGCAAGGGCGTCGCGGTGGCGATCATCATCGTCGGCTTCATCGTGCTCGAGGGGATCGTCAACGCCACGATCGAGGCCTTTGGGGCCGGCCTCGACCGCTTCCTCGTCTTCCTCAGTCCGACGAACACCGTGTCGCTGATGCTGGAAGCCGTCTTCGGCGATCCGAACGGCATGGGGACCCTGGGGGGCAACAACTGGGCGGCCTGGGTCTACGTGGCGGAGATGAGCGGGGTCGTGCTGCTCGCCTGCGTGGTGATGTACCTGCGCTACGTGCCGCGGGAGTAGGGCCGGGAGCGGGCGTCCCGCCGCGACAGACGACCAGGCGAGGGTTCGGCATGAGGACGGGGAGGACGGCGATGGCCGAGGACCGCGACGGACCGGCAGGGACGGCGGCGACGTCCGTGGCGCCCAGGCCGGACGTCGCCGCTGCGCCGTCGGCCCCGACCTTCGCCCCGCCGGCGGGGACCCCCCTCGCGCACCTCCCAGGGGTGATCGCCGGGCGCCAGCCGACGGTGGTGGTCGAGGGCGTCTCGAAGTGGTACGGCGACGTCGTCGCCGTCTCCGACGTGACCTTCGGCGTCGGGCCGGGGGTGACGGCGCTGCTCGGCCCGAACGGCGCCGGCAAGTCGACCGTGCTGAAGATGCTGGCGGGGCTGCTGGCGGTCTCGTCGGGGCGGGTGACGATCCTCGGCCAGCCGGCGCGGGGCAAGCCCGACGCCTACCGGCGCCTCGGCCTGGTGCCCGAGCAGGAGGAGCTCTACCCCTTCCTGACGGGGCGCGAGTTCGTCCGCCTCAACGCCGTGCTCCAGAAGCTGCCGCGGCCCGAAGCGGCGGCCGAGCGCGCGATCGCCACCGTCGAGATGGGCGACGCCGCCGACCGCAAGCTGGGCGGCTACTCCAAGGGCATGCGGCAGCGGATCAAGGTCGCGGCGGCGCTGGTCCACGACCCGGACGTGCTGCTGATGGACGAGCCCCTGAACGGCACCGACCCGGTGCAGCGGGCCCACCTGATCGCGCTGATGCGGGCGCTGGGGCAGGCCGGCAAGACGGTGCTGGTCTCGTCGCACGTGCTGGTCGAGGTCGAGCGGTTCGCCGAGAACATCGTCGTGATCGTCAACGGCAAGCTGGCCGCCGCCGGCGACTACCGGGCGATCCGGGACAAGATCGACCGCCACGACCACGCGGTGCGGATCCGCGTCGACGCGCCGCGGCAGCTGGCCGCGGCGCTGATCGCCGACCCCTCGACGCGCTCGGTCCAGGTCGGCACCGACGGGCGGCTGGTCGCCGAGACGAACGACGTGCCGGCCTTCTACCGGGCGGTGCCGGCCCTCGCCCGGCGGGAGGGGGTCCGCCTCTACGAGATCGCCCCCGCCGACGAGTCGCTGACGTCGGTGTTCGCGTACCTGGTGGAGCGGTGAGGGGCGGATAGCCGTCAGCCGTCAGCCGTCGGCCGCGGGTCGATGCCGGTCATGGGGGCCGTGCGCGGTACGGATAACCCGTGGTGCGGTGCGTTGATGGTGGCCGCGGCGTCTGATGGAAGGGCGCCCCGGCGGTTCTGGGCCCGCCCGGGGCAAGCCCCGGGCTCAGGGACGAAGCCGGCTGAAGGTCGGCTGGGTCACGGTGGCGCCGTCGCCCCGGCTGACTCTCGGCGTTGCGAACGGGAGGCGCGGGATGCCGTACTGGCGGCTGTTCTACCACCTGGTCTGGGCGACGAAGGGTCGCGCCCCGTTCCTCGACGCTGGGGCGGGTGAGGTGCTCGTCGGTGCTATCCGGGCGGCGGCCGGAGAATCCAAGGCGATCGTTCCTGCCGTCGGGCCAATGCCCGACCACGTCCACGTGGCGCTCTCGATCCCGCCGAGCGTCGCGGTCTCGACGGTGGTCGGACGGATGAAGGGCTCGTCGAGCCACCTGCTCCGCCATGCAGAGCGTGGTCCGCAGGTCGTGGGCTTCGCCTGGCAGGCCGAGTACGGCGTGCAGTCGTTTGGAGAGCGGGCACTCCCGCAGGTCGTCGCCTACGTCCACGGGCAGGAGGAACGGCACGCGGCTCGCCGGACCTGGCATGCCCTGGAACGCACGGGTATGGGCGGACGAGACGGAGCCATCGAACTCGTGCTCCCTGGAAGGACTGGCGAGGCGGCCTCCGACCAGCCGGCTTGAGCCGGCTTCGTCCCTGAGCCCGGGGCTTGCCCCGGGCGGGCCCGTCGGCCGGCGTGCTCCGGGACAGCGCTTCGTTCCCCTGGCCCGTTACCTCTAATCAATCTTGGCGGCTCCGCGGAGCCCAGCGAGGATCGACGGACTGATGGCATCGACGGCAATGACCCTCTTCTGGCGCCCCTTCCCCGTGGCGACGCTGACCGTCCGCCAGTTCCTGGGCGGGAAGGCGGTGCGGATCGTGACGGTGCTGGCGTTCGCGCCGGCGATCTACGCGCTGATCTACCTGGTCAACTCCGACTGGGTGACGCCGTTCGAGTTCCTGAGCGACCGCGTCTTCATCGACCTCGTCTCGCCGACCCTGCTGCCGATCACGGTGCTGATCCTGGCGACCGGCGCGCTCGGCAACGAGGTCGAGGACCGGACGCTGCCCTACCTGACCCTGAAGCCGATCGGCCGGCTGCGGATCGTGCTCGAGAAGCTGGCCGGGGTGCTCGTCGTCGCGTTGCCGATCGTGCTGGCAGGGCTGGTCGCGACCTGGGCCCTGACCGAACGGGCCGAGTTGCCGGCGCGGCTGCAGGGGCGGGTCGCCGAACCGGACCTGACGCCGGTCCTCTGGGCCAGCCTCGCGGCGGCGGCCGTGGAGGTGGTCGTCTTCTCGGCGCTCTTCCTGATGGTCAGCCTCTACGTGGCCCGGGCCCTGCTGGTGGGAATGATCTACGCCTTCGTCTGGGAGAGCATCCTGGGGCGATTCCTGCCCGGCATCCGGCTGATCAGCGTCCGCCAGTACGTGCAGTCGGTCTTCGTCGGCGTGCTCGACGACCCGACGGTCACGGTGCCGAACGCCTTCTCGCTCACGTCGGCGCTGGTCACCATGGCCATCACCTGCGTGGTGGCGATCCTGCTGGCGACCAGGAGGCTGCGGCGGATGAACCTCGAGTAGGGGCCGGGCGGCGAGGGGCGGCGATCCGGTAGGGTGGCGCGGCGACGTGACCGGTGTGCGGCCGGCGTCGCGATCGTGTGGGTGGGAGGCGAGTGCAATGGCAGAGCCGTCGTCGTTGTCCGGTGGTCGAGTGGCGGCTGCGCCATCGCCCTCGCGGTGGCCGGCCGCGCGGCGACCGATGGGGCTCGGCCTGATGGTCCCGATCTCGGAGGGGTCGGCGTTCGGCGGACAGGACCTCCGGTTCGCCGACATGCTGGCGATCGTCGAGGCGGCCGACGAGGTCGGGTTCGACACGGCCTGGTTCGCCGACCACTTCGCCGCCGGACCGAATGCGGAGGGCGAGCCGCCGCGCGGTGTCTGGTCGTGCTTCACCGTGCTCGGTGGCCTGGCCGCGGCGACGGCCGGGCGGCCGATCCAGCTCGGGACGCTGGTGGCCTGCACCGGCTTCCGCAACCCGGCGGTGCTGGCCAAGGAAGCCGAGGCGGTCGACGAGATCAGCGGCGGGCGACTGATCCTCGGGCTCGGCGCGGGGTGGCACCGGCCCGAGTACGACATGTTCGGCCTGCCGTTCGACCACCGGGCCAGCCGCTTCGAGGAGGCGATCGGGATCGTCGCGCCGCTGCTGCGGGAGGGGGCGGTCGACGTCACGGGCGAGTACTACGCGGCGCCCGGTGCCTTCAACCGGCCGCGTGGGCCACGCGCGGCGACGGGCGGGCCGCCGATCCTGGTCGGCACCAACGGGCACCGGATGCTGCGCCTGACCGCCCGCCACGCCGACGCCTGGAACACGGTCTGGCACAAGGACCCGGCCGAGGTCGTACCCCGGATGGCCGAGGTCGACGCCGCCTGCGCGGACGTCGGGCGGGACCCGGCGACGCTGGTCCGCACCGCCGGCGGCAACGTCGCGCTGGCCGGGGCGACCGGGCGCCGGCCGGACCCGATCACCGGCAGCGACGGGGAGATCGCGGCGACGATCGCCGGCTTCCGCGACCTGGGCCTGGCCCACTTCGTGGTCGGCCTCGACCCGTGCACGCCGGAGAGCGTTCGCCGCTTCGGCGCGGTGATCGCGGCGCTCGACGCCGGGTAGGCGGCGGGACGTCCCGCGAGCCGTCGCTCCTCGTACACCCGCCCGGTGCCATGCCGACCGGCGTCGCTCCGTTCCCGTCGGGAGGACCGATGCCCACGCCGTCGACTCTTGCCGTCTTCGCGCTCGCCGCCTTCGGGCAGCGGTGGTTCAGCGGCGGGGTCTACCTGGTGCTCGGCGTGACGACGGCGGTGACGGGCAACGGGGCCGGGAAGGAACGCTGACGCCGTGTCGGAAACGGAGCCCGAATGACGCCGATCTACTTTGCGTCGTCGGCCGAGTTCTATGCGTGGCTGGACGAGCACCACGACTCGGCGCCGGAACTGTGGGTCGGGTTCCACAAGAAGGGGTCGGGCCAGCCAAGCATCACCTGGGCGGAGGCGGTGGACCAGGCGCTCTGCTTCGGCTGGATCGACGGGGTGCGGAAGCGGGTCGACGACCAGCGCTACGCGATCCGCTTCACGCCACGCCGCCCACGGAGCATCTGGAGCGCGGTGAACATCGCCCGCGTCCCGGAGCTCGAAGCGCTGGGGATGATGCGCCCGGCCGGGCTCGCGGCCTTCGCGGCCCGCACCGAGGGTCGGTCGAACCTCTACGCCTACGAGCAGGGAGACGAGGTCGCGCTCGGGGAGGACTTCGAGCGGCAGTTCCGCGCCGACGAGAGGGCATGGGCCTTCTTCGGGGCGCAGGCCGCGTGGTACCGGAAGACCGCCGTCTGGTGGGTCGTCAGCGCCAAGCAGGACGCCACGCGACGGCGGCGGCTGGCCACCCTGATCGAGGACTCGTCCCAGGGACGGACGGTCGCGCCGCTGACCCGGCACCCGAAGGCGGACGACGCCGGCTGACGACGCCCGTCCCGTCACCCGGCACCGTGCAGGACGGTCGGGGGCCCTGGGTGGGGCGGGGTCCGCTGCCGTCGCTGGGGTGCCTCGGGCCCGTGGGCGACTTGGCCCGACGGTCGATTGGGCGCGGGAGCGGAGACGGCATGGCGACTCCGCCCGACGGGTCGGACGAGACCCGTGCGATCGGCCGGGTTCTCGTCGGCGCGGCGGCGGATCGGCGCGCCTCGGGTATGTCGCGGGCGGGCCGACGCCGCCGCCGCGAGCCGGCCGACGGCGGCGCCGGCGCGACGGCGGGTGACTGCTCCCTCGTTCGGGTGGTCGGTGGACGACCCGGCGGCGCGGGAACCGCCGGCCCCGCTCGGGGCCGAGCCCCGAGGTCCGGGGCTCATACGGCGTCCGGTTGGACGGTGGTGGTATCGGAGGCGGGCGCTTGCCGGGCCAGCCCGGGGCAAGCCCCGCGGTCAGAGGCTTAGGAGCAAAGGCGGCTGAAGGCGGCCGCGGACCGTCCGGCCAGAGCCCGGGTGATCACCCGGATTCCGTATCAGGCGCCAGCCGGACGAATCCGGCTGGGGACTCCGGCGCGGGGCCACGGTGCCCGTCCGGAACCCCGATGACCGCCGTCGTATCGGGCGACCGGGGTCGTGTCGGATCAGACGTGGGGTTCGATCCCGTCGACCACGATCAGGTTGGTCTGGGCGGCGCGCTGGCGGAGCAGGCGGGCCTGGCGGTACTCCTCGGAGCCCCACCAGGCCTTAGCCCGCTCCGCGCTCGCGAACTCGATCATCGCCAGGGCGCGCGGCTGCCACTTCCCCTCGAGCGCTTCCGGTTCGGCCTCGCCGACGAGCAGCTTGCCGCCGTAGCGGACCACGGAGGGCCCGGCCAGGCGGCCGTACTCGCGGTAGGCGTCGAGGTCGGTCACGTCGAGGTCCAGGATCACGTAGGCCGCCACGCTCTACCCTCCCGGTCTGCCTGCCCGCGGTGCCCCGCCCGCGCCGCGCCCGGCGCGCACCGACGGCAGGATACGCGAGGGATACGCGAGCGACGACCGGGGAGGCGTGGCCGTCGGTACCGGCGCAGACGCGGGGAGGACGGGCCAGGTGTTCCGTCCTCCCCGCTGGCTGTCGTGGAGAGCCCCGCCCCGTCGCCGCTAGCCCCGGGCGACGCGGCCGCGCAGCGTGGCCAGGGCCAGGGAGAGGCTGACGACGGCCACGCTGAGGATGGCCAGGAGGCCCTCGAAGAGCGTCTGCGGCTGCCAGCCGCCGTAGAGGAGCGACCGCAGCGCGGCGAGGAGGTAGGTCATCGGGTTGAACTCGGCGATGGTGGCCAGCCAGCCGGTCAGCGCCTCGCGGGGCAGCGTCGCCGTGGTCAGGAAGGCGAAGGGGAAGAAGAGGATGAAGCTGGCGCCGACCGCGCCCGGGGAGCCGGTCTTGAGGGCGATCGCGTACGGGAACCCGGTGAAGGCCAGGCCCCAGAGGCCGGTCAGGGCGATGAAGACGAGGGCGCCGAGGACGCCGGTCTCGAAGCGGACGCCGACCAGGAAGCCCAGCCCCAGCACCGGCAGCGCCAGGGCCATCACGAGCGCCAGGTCGGCGACCATCAGCCCGAGGAGGAGCGAGAGGCGGCGCATCGGCGTCACCAGCATCCGGTCGAAGTAGCCCGACTGGATGTCGGTCACCAGCGCCGGGGCACGGGAGACGCCGGTGACCGCGAAGACGATCGCGGTCGGGAGCTGGAAGGCGCGGAAGTCCAGCCCGGCGATCCCCCGCTGGGCGAAGTCCTCGAGCGTGCCGATGTTCACGGCGAAGAAGAAGACAGGGATGATCAGCGACGGGATGATCACTTCCGGCTCGCGGGGGAGCGCCCGCAAGGACCGGATCGCGACCGACCAGACGTCGGCGAGGAAGCTGGTCCGCCGGGCGCGGATCGGGCTCCCGGCGGCGCGGCGCGGCGCGGCCGTGGCGTTCGGCCCGACGCGAACAGACTGGGTCGCCACTAGAGGTCCTCCTCCTGGAGCCGGTTGCCGGTGAGGGTCAGGAACACGTCGTCGAGGGTCGGCTCGCGCAGGGTCAGCGCGTGGACGCGGACGTCGGCCTCGGCCAGCGCGACCGCGACCGGCGAGACCGTGCCCGGGCCGTCGCTGGTCGACGCGGTCAGCTCGTCGCCGTGGACCTCGACGGCATCGACGCCGGGCAGCGCGGCGACCGCGCGGCGGGCCGCCTCGACGTCGTCGACGCGGACGATCACCACGTCGGACCCGATCGAGCGCTTGAGCGCCTCGGGGGTGCCTTCGGCGACGATCCGGCCGTGGTCGATGACGCCGACCCGGTCGGCGAGCGAGTCGGCCTCCTCCAGGTACTGGGTGGTGAGGAAGATGGTCATCCCGAGGTCGGTGTTCAGCCGCCGCACCTCCTCCCAGACTTTGGCCCGGGAGACGGGGTCCAGGCCGGTGGTCGGCTCGTCGAGGAAGAGCACCTCGGGGTTGTGGATCAGCGCCGCGGCGAGGTCGATCCGGCGCTTCATGCCGCCGGAGTAGCTCTTGATCCGCTGGTCGAGGGCGTCGCCGAGGTCGACGAGCGTCCGCATGTCCTCGAGGCGCCGGTCGATCTCGGCGCGGGTCAGGCCGTAGTAGCGGCCCTGCTGGCGCAGCAGTTCGGCCCCGGTCTGCTTGTCGTCGAGGGCGGCCGACTGGAGGGCGACGCCGATCCGCAGCCGGACCGCGTCGGGGTCGGAGGCCACGTCGTGGCCGGCGACGATCGCCCGGCCGCCGGTGGGGGCGGTCAGGGTGCAGAGCATCCGAGTGGTGGTCGACTTGCCGGCGCCGTTGGGACCGAGGAAGCCGTAGATCTCGCCCCGGCGGACGGCGAGGTCGACCTTGTCCACCGCAACGAAGTCGCCGAACCGCCGTTCGAGCTGGACCGCCTCGATGGCGAGGTCCGCGGCCGCGGCACCGCCGTTGGCCCGGCGGGTGGTCGGCGCGGGGGCCCGGCGGCCCGCCACCTCGCCGCCGGACACGATCGTGTCCGGCGGCGCTCCCGGCGGCGTGCCGTCGGGGGTGACCACGCCGTTGGTCACGCCGCTGGCCACGCCGTTGGGCGTGGCCGCGGTGCCAGTGGTGCGCTGCTCCGTGGGTGCCGCGATCACCGGTGTCCTCCTCCTCCGATCGTCCCGCCGCGCCGCCCGCGGCGGGGCCACGCGTGGCCCGAGATGGTCCCCGGGGAGGTCCGTGCCTCGCCCTTGTCGAACAAATGATCTATACGTACACTACCACACCGTGCCGGTTTGTCAACCCCCGCACGTCCGCGAAGCGGCCCGGAACGCCGTCTGCACAGGCAGGAACGCCCGCCTGGGCCGCTCCCAGGGGTCTCCTCGCGTCGATTGCGCGCGATCGGTCAGTCGGTGGCGTCGTCATCCTGGAAGCGGCGGATCGTCTCGACGAGGAACCGCCGGACCACCGGCTCGTCGGCGGGAGCGAGGTGGGCGAAGAGCGGGCCCTGCTCGCGCATCGCGGTCTCGCGGACCTCGCCCAGGTGCCTCCGGCCCTCGTCGGTGAGGGCGACCCAGACCCGGCGGCGGTTGGTGGCGTCGCGGCGGCGGGTGACCCAGCCGTGCTCCTCGAGCGCGTCGACGGCCCCGGTCAGGGTCGCCGGCGTGACCCAGCAGCGGCGGGCCAGGTCGGCGTGTGAGAGGTCCCCCATGGTCTCGAGGGCGTCCAGCGCGGCGAGGCCGGTGGTCGTCAGGCCATGCTGCGCCATCAGTCGCTGCCAGTAGGTGGCGACGGCGTGGCCGGCGACCCCCACCAGGCGGCCGATCGGCATCGCGTCCAGTTCGTCGTCCCGGCCGACCTCGCCTCCCACGTCCAGACAGTACACCCCCGTATAGTTTGATGTCAAACAGTACGGTGGCGGACAGTGAGGCCGAGGCTACCAGGAGGTGAGGGGCGGTCCCTTCCACGCGAACCCCGTTATACAAACTTGTATAACGGCCGTCAAGGGGGCGCCGGCCGCTACGGCAGGTCGCCCCGCTCCACGGCCGCGATGGTCCCCTCGACCCAGCGCTGCTCGGCATCGGCCCGCATGGCCATCAGCTCGAGCTGGGCCGCCACGTGACGAGGCTTGAGCTGCATGTACGACGGCGACGCGGCGGCGAAGCGGAACGACTCGGCGGCCGACCGGGCCGCCACGGCCCGGAAGCGGAGCGCGGCCAGCAGCTCGTCGCGCGGCAGCTGGTCCATCACGCTCACCGCCGCCAGGAACGGGTCGACCAGCGGCTTCTGCTCCCACCAGTACTCGCGCACCAGCCGCTGGAACTCCTCCTCGCCGGCGGGGGTGACCCGATAGCTGATCCGTCCCCCGCCGCGCCGGGGCGGTGACCCCTCGCCTTCGCCCTCGCCCGCCTCGGCCGGCTCGACCACGGCGAGCAGGCCCTCGGCGGCCATCGCGTTCAGCGCGTGGTAGATCGACCCGTAGGCGACGTTGGCCCACTGGTCGGCCCGCCAGGTCTCGAGCTCGGCCCGCACCTTGTAGCCGTGCGCCGGCTGCAGGAACCGAAGCGCGCTGAGGATCAGCAGTCGCGTCGCCGACACCGGGTCCCTCTGGCTCTCGCCGCCGTCCGTGGCACCAGGCTAGCAGGGTCACGCGGGATCGACGCGCCGCCGGCGTGGCGCTGGCCGCCCGCGCGCGCGCCGGGATCGGCCGGCGCGACGAGGCGGGCGCGACGCCGGAGGACGGCGTGCCGTACCCTTCGCCCCGCCGCCCGCGGCGAGGTCGCTCGGTAGTGGCAGTCGGATGGGCAGGGCGGGGACGGTGGGGGACGAGATGGCGGCGCGGTTCGGGCTCGGGATCGACTTCGGGGGCACGAAGCTCTTGGCGGCGGTGGTCGACCTGAGCACCGGCAAGGTGCTCGGCGCGGCGAAGAAGAAGAGCCGCGCGGCCGACGGGCCCGACGAGCTGATGGGGCGCCTCTACGAGGTCGGGGACGCCGCCCTGAAGGAGGCCAGGGTTCCCCACGGCGACCCCCGCCTGGTCGGGGTCGGGGTCGGCATCGCCGGCCAGGTCGACGCGGTGCGGGGCGTCCTGCTCGGCACGCCGAACCTCAGCCAGGCGTCGGTCGAGCTGCCGATGGCGGCCCGGCTGACCGAGCACTTCGGCGTCCCGGCCGCGCTCCGCAACGACGTCCAGATCGCCGCGCTGGGTGAGGCCCGGTTCGGCGCCGGTGCCGGCGCCGCCGACTTCCTCTGCGTCTTCGTCGGCACCGGGGTCGGCGGCGCGATCGTCCGCGACGGCCACCTCGTGCCCGGCGCGACGGGCACCGCCGGCGAGATCGGCCACCTGGTGGTCGCCGCCGACGGCCGCCTCTGCGGCTGCGGCGGGCGGGGACACCTCGAGGCCTACGCCTCGCGCACCGCGATCACGCGGGCACTCCTTGGCGAGCTGAAGCGCGGCCGGCCGTCGGGCCTGCGCGACCTGCTGCCGGCGACGACCGAGGACGCGCCGGGCGGGACCGCGATCCGCTCCGGGATCCTGGCCAAGGCGATCGCCGCCAGGGACCCCCTGGTGACCGAGACGATCCTGGACGCCGCCCGCTACCTGGGGTACGGGCTGGCGTCGGCGGTGAACCTCCTCAACCCGCAGCGGGTGATCCTCGGCGGCGGGGTGATCGAGGCGGTCGACCTGCTGTTCGAGACGGCCCGGGACCGGGCGCGGCGGGAGGCGCTGCCGGTCCCGGGGGCGGCGGTCGAGATCGTCCGGGCTGGCCTCGGCGACAACGCGGGGGTGGTCGGCGCGGCGCTGCTCGGCGGCGGGATGGTCGGCGCGTAGCGCGCGCGACCGGGCCGACGTGTCGCCCGGTCATGCCCCCGCGGGGTGGCGGGGCCCGGGCAAGTGGTCTGGCCAATCCGGTCGGGCGGCCCGAAACCGCGTGCTAGACTTCTGGCCGGTCCGCCCGGATGGGACACGGCGGGACACCGTAGCGAGCGTGGCGACCCCGGCTAATGGCGCGCGGGGTGTGGCGCGGGTCATCTCGAACCTCGGTAGGTTGGGTACGCGGGGCGAGGTCGAGCGGCGGTTGGTGTGGTCGGGGTTGGCGGCGGGCGGGTGCGCTGACGTATGCGCCCGGAGTGGCTAGACCCGGCTTTGGCGAGGAGGATACGGTGGGCGAGCGTCCGGTTGGGAACCCCATGGGCCATCCGATGAGCGGTCCGGCGCCGATGCAGGGGTCGAGCTTCGGATCGGAGGTCGCGGTCTTCGTCGACTTCGAGAACATTCGGTACTCGACAATTAACTCGTATGGGAGAGAACCCGATCCGATCACCTGGCGGGACAAGGCGCTGCGCTACGGCCTGATGGCGGTGGCCAGGGCGTACGCGGACTTCGACCAGCACCCGCCGCAGGTCAGGATGCGGCTCGACGTCGCCGGGATCGAGGCGCAGCACTACCCCGCGAAGCGGACCACCGACGCGACGGGGCGCGAGAAGATCGAGTCGCGCTCCGACCTCAACTTCGTGATCGACATCATCAACACGGCGCTGACGCGCCCCGACATCCGGACCTTCCTCCTCTTCACGGGGGACAAGGACTTCATCCGGGTGGTGACCACCCTCCGCAACCGGCTCGGCAAGCGGGTCGTGATCTGCGGCGTGCCCGGTTCGGTCAGCCCCGACCTCGTCGCCGCCGCCGGCGAGGAGGACCCGCTGCAGATGGTGCAGTCGGTCGACGTCGACCTGGCCGTGATCCGGGCGATCAACGGCTACATCGCCCAGCTCCACGACGGGTTCGTGCCGACCCAGAGCCACATGAGCCGGACGCTGTGGCGCTTCCTCGACCGGGCGCTGCTGCCGTCGGAGCACATCGAGGCCAAGGTCATGGAGTTCCTGCGCAAGGGGATCCTGACCAAGCGCCCGACCGTCAACGGCCAGGGCCAGGAGCTAGTGACCACCGAGCTCAACCCCGCGCACCCGCTCGTCCAGGAGGCCCTGCCCGGCTACGGCCGGCCGCGGCTCGACGGCCTGCCGCAGGACGACGACGAGGAGTACGACGACGGGGAGTACGAGGACGAGCAGTACGCCGAGGACGGGACCCTCGTCGCGGTCGCCGAGGAGGACGACGCCGCGGACGACGAGGCGGAGTACGAGGACGAGGAGGACGGGCTCTACGAGGACGAGGAGGACGGCGAGCTGGTCGCCGAGCAGGGCGGCGCGGCCGACCTCGGCGTCGAGGACGACAACCGGGGCAACCTCTACGCCCCCGGCGAGCCCCGCCTGGGCCGCGCCACGGCGGACGCCATCCCCTCGTAGCGCGACGCTTCCGAGCCCTCATGAGACCGGGCCCGTCCCCCCAGGGGACGGGCCCGGTCTCGTATCCGCGTTCGGTGCCGAGGGATCGGCCCGGCCCGCCGCCCACCCGGGCGGCGGGAGGGCTACCCCGCGCCCGGGCGGCCCAGTCTCCTGGCGGTGGTCCCGGCTGCCGCCTGGTCCTCGGCGAGGAGCAGGTCGTCGGCGATCTTGGCCGAGGAGAGCACGCCGGGGAGGCCGGCGCCGGGGTGGGTGCCGGCGCCGACGAAGTAGAGGTTGGGCAGCTCCTCGCTGCGGTTGTGGGGGCGGAACCAGGCCGATTGGGTGAGGATCGGCTCGACCGAGAAGGCCGACCCCAGGTAGCTGTTGAGCGTGTCCCGGAAGTGGCGCGGGTCGATCATGTGCTCAGTGACGAGGTGCCTGGAGAGCCCCGGCAGGTAGCGCTCCTCCAGGAAGCCCATGATCTTGTCGCGGTACGGCTTCGCCTCCCGCGCCCAGTCGGTCTGCCCCGCCAGGTGGGGCACGGGCGCCAGCGCGTAGAACGCCTCGCAGCCCGGGGGGGCGAGCGACGGGTCGGTCAGCGTCGGCATGTGGAGGTAGAGCGAGAAGTCGTCGGCGAGGCGCTTCTTGGTGAAGATGTCGTCGAGCAGCCCGCCGTAGCGCGGCCCGAGGATGATGTCGTGGTGGGCCAGGGCCGGGCCGTCGGTGCCGCGGTACTGGCGGTCGGTGCCGAAGTAGATCACCACCAGCGACATCGAGTAGCGCATCCGGGCCAGGCGCTTGTCGGTGTACTTCTTCCGCATGGCGGCGGGGAGCAACCGCTCGTAGGCCCCGGCGACCTCGGCGTTGCAGACCACGCTGTCGGCGGGGATCACCTCGCCGTCGGTCAGCCGGACGCCGGTCGCGCGGCGACCCTCCGTGGTGATCTCGCCGACCTCGGCGCCCAGCCGGAGGGTGCCGCCGAGCTCGCCGAAGAGGCGGACCAGGGCGTCGACGATCGCGCCGGTGCCGCCCATCGCGAACCAGACCCCCCACTCCCGCTCCAGGTGGTGGATCAGGGTGTAGATGCTGGTGGTCTGGAAGGGGTTGCCGCCGACCAGCAGCGGGTGGAAGGTGAGGACCTGGCGCAGCCGGTCGTCCTTGACGAACCGACCGACGAAGTTGTGGACCGTGCGGTAGCTCTCGAGGCGGATCAAGTCGGGGGCGACCTTGACCATGTCGATCGGCGAGAGGAACGGCACCGCCGAGAGGTCGGTGAAGCCCTTGGCGAAGATCTTCTCGGTGCGGCGGACGAACTCCCCGTAGCCGTCCACGTCGCCCGGGTGGTTGCTGAAGCGGCGGATCTCGGCCAGCATCGCGTCTGGGTCGCCACTGTAGTCGAAGCGCTCTCCGTCGGGGAAGAAGATCCGGTAGAAGGGCGTGACCGGGACCAGGTCGACGTAATCCTCGGGGCGGCGGCCCGCCAGGGCGAAGAGCTCGGTGATCAGCCACGGGGCGGTGATCACGGTCGGCCCGCCGTCGAAGGTGAAGCCGTCCTGGCGGTAGACGTAGGCCCGGCCGCCGGGCTGGTCGCGCTTGTCGAGCAGGGTGACCTGGTGGCCGCGGGCCTGGAGGCGGACGGCGGCGGCGAGGCCGCCGAAGCCGCTGCCGACGACGACGATGCGGCGCGGGTGGCGGGCCGGCTCGGCCGGCGCCGGGGGCA
>CADCWG010000307.1 GCA_902806335.1 uncultured Thermomicrobiales bacterium
CGCGGACCCGCCGGGCGAAGTACCGGCGACCGCTCGGATAACCCATCGGCGCCCCCGGCGGTCCCGACGGCCTCGGCGGCCCCGGCGTCGGGGGCCGATGGGGGCCGCCGGGGCGCGGGAGGACGCGGTGCGGCCGGACCGCCATCTCCCCCGGGATTCGCCGAATGTCCGCGGCCTGCTCCCCGGACACGCCGTCCGGACCTCCCGACCCCGCGGTTGGCGTCCCGACGGACGGGCGCCGTGGCCGTCCCCCGACGACGGCAGACCCGAGAGGCTCGGCGCGTCTCCCTCACCGGCCGGAGCCGGGACCGTCGGGCGGAGACAGTCCCGGTGACGGCGGGAGCACCATCGGCACCCCGCTTGCGTCGGGGAGGGCGCCAGGGTGGGCGCCACCGGGCCGCGGGTCGAGGGGAGAGCTCATGGCGGACGAACCGAGCGACTCAGGGTCGACCCTGGATCGGCTCCCCACGGGCGTCCCCGGATTCGACGTGGTGCTCGGCGGGGGGCTCGTCCGTGGCGGCACCTCGTTGGTCCTTGGGGAGCCCGGGACCGGCAAGACCACCCTCGGCAACCAGCTCGCGTTTCGCCACGGCGAGGCGGGTAACACGACCCTGTTCGTCACGGTCCTGGCCGAGCCGCACGACCGGATGCTGCGCCACATCGACGGCTTCGCCTTCTTCGCGCCCGACCAGGTCGGGCGCACCGTCCACTTCCTCAGCCTCTACGACGAGCTCCGCGCCCAGGGGCTGGACGGCAGCCTGGCGCTGCTGCGACGCCTCATCCGGCAGTACGGGGCGACGCTCGTGATCATCGACGGCGCCGGCCGCTTCGAGGACTTCGCGCCGTCCCCGGGCGAGCACCGTCGCTTCGTCGCCGAGCTCCACGTCCAGCTCGCGGTCCTCGAGTGCACCGCGGTCCTGCTCACCCAGTCCGGGAACGGCGGCGACGCCCTCCACGGCCTCGGCACCCACGTCGACGGGATCGTCATCCTCGAGGACCAGAGCGTCGACGACCGCGCGGTCCGCCGGCTGCGGATCGTCAAGCTCCGCGGGTCCGACACCGTCCGCGGCTGGCACCAGTTCGCGATCACGGACGAGGGGATCGAGGTCTACCCGCGGCTGGAGGCGACCGCGCCGCTCACCCGACCGGAGGTGCGGGGACCGCGTCGCCGGCTGCCGCTGGGGATCGCGGGGTTGGACGACATGCTGCGGGGTGGCGTCCTGACCGGCTCGACGACCCTGGTGCTCGGCCCGCCCGGGATCGGCAAGACGACCGTCGGCCTCCACTTCATCGACGCGGGCGCCGAGCGCGGCGAGCGCGGCATGATCGCCGGCTTCCAGGAAGCGCCGGACCGGCTCCTGGCCAAGGCCGAAGGGCTGGGGCTGCGCGACCACGTCGAGGCGGGCAGGGTGCGGATCGGCTGGCAGCCTTCCGCCGAGGGGCCGCTCGACGGCTGGGCGCACGGGCTGCTCGCGGCCATCGACGCGCACCGGCCCGAGCGGCTGCTGGTCGACGCCCTGACCGACGCCGCGCAGCTCCCGGCCGCCGAGGGGCGGTGGTCGGGCTTCGTGGCGGCGCTCGCGCACGCCCTCCGCGGCCGTGGGGTGACCGCCGTCTTCACCGCGGAGACCCGCACCGGGGAGGCGAGCGAAGACCCATTGCCCGAGGTCGCCCCGGCGATCGACAACGCCCTGGTCCTCCGGTACGCGGAGCCCCGATCCCGCCTCCACCGCCTGATCTCGGTGGCCCGGTCGCGCGACAGCGGGTTCGACCCCGAGACCAGGGAGTTCGAGATCACCGACCACGGCATAGAAGTCGCGTCCTCCGCGGAGAGCGCGCGATCCGCCCTCGACGGCCCAGCCCGCCCGGCAGACGGCGGCTAAGCGGGCATGGGACTGGGGGGCCGGCCGTGGCGAAGATCCTGATCGTCGACGACGAGTTCGCGCTCCGCGCGGTGCTCGTCGACGCGCTCGAGAGCGAGGGCCACGCGGTGGTGGCGGCCCACAACGGGCAGGTGGCGGTCGAGCTGGCGATTCGCGAGCGACCCGACCTGATCCTGATGGACATGATGATGCCCGAGCTGGACGGACCGGGCGCGGTCAAGGTCCTGCGCGCGACGCCGGGGCTGGCCGAGATCCCCGTGGTGCTGATGAGCGCGACCGCCAACGCCGACCAGATGGTCCCCGACTCCGTGGGCTTCCTCCCCAAGCCGTTCGGCCTCGAGCAGCTCTTCCGCGCGGTCGAGGACGCCCTCGACGACCGGTAGCGGCTGGACAGGGCGCAACAGGTTGGCACCGATCCCGTGTCCGGTGCGGTCCCTCCTACCCGTAGACCCGCGCGTCATCCAGCCGGTGGCGGTAGCCGACGCGGTGACGACCGGCGACGCCGTCGCGCAGCGTCCGCGCGCCGACCTCGGGACTCTCGAAGCGGCGCGCCGGTGCCCGGGTCTTGGCTTGGAGCTCGAGCCAATAGGGACGCGTCGCCTGGCGGTGGACGGTGGGCCACGGGACGCCCAACCATCCGGGAGGGTCATCCGTCGTTCCCTACGACGACTGTCCCGGTGCCCGCGGGGCCATCACCCATGATCGAGCCCGTCTGAGGTCAGGTCGCCGCGGTGCCGCCTTTCCGCTCCCTGATCCATCCCCTCGGCCGTCACCGTGCTCGCATCCCGGACCGCATCGTCTTCGACGGGTTGGTGCGGCTGCTGGTGTTTGGCGGTGCCCCTCGGCGCATCGCCGACGATGCCTGCTACTGCCGGGCAGCGGCGGGTGGTGGAGCGCACCACCGCCTGACCAATGCGCACAGGAAGCCGGACCGGTGCACCGAGCGCCGAGAAGCCGTCATCGCCGTCTGGTTGGCGTTCTCCTGGGGGCACATCACCATTGGGCGGCTGATTCGGGAGACGCGGCTACGCGACCGGTGGCAGCATCGCCCCCACCGCCGACCATGACGCCCAGCCTACTCGGGCAAGTCCGGAGCAGCCTCCGCCTCCAGGATCGAAATGCCGGCGCCGGTATCGATCTCCCGCCGGAACCGAAAGCCGGCCCGGGAAAGGAGCGCCTCGTACTCCGGCTGGGTGCGTTGCCGACCGCCGAGCAGCGTGAGCATGTGGATATCCAGCATCTTCGGCCAGGCAGGTCCGGGGTCGTCGGGGACGATCGCCTCGATGATCAGCACCGTGGCGCCAGGCGAGGCCGCCCGCCGCACCGCCTGGAGAATGGCGACGGACTCCTCGTCCCCCCAGTCGTGGATGATCTCCATGAGGAGATAGGCGTCGCAGCTCGGCAGCGCGTCGCGGAAGAAATCGCCGGCCCGCAGGGTCAGGCGCTCCGAGGCAACGCCGGCCGCCTCGTCGATCACCCGCGGCAGCTCGAACAGGACCCCGTTCGCACTCGGCACCGCGTCGACGATCGCGCGCAGCAGGTGTCCGTTCCCACCACCGATGTCGCCGATCGTGCGGAAGCGGGAGAAGTCGTATGCCGCCAGAATGCCGGCGATCGCGCCGTGGGCCTTGCCCCCCATGGCGGCGTTGAACACCCGCCCCGCGTCCGGCCGCTCGCCAAGGTACGCCCAGAACCCGTCCGGGAACACCTCCGCCGTGGCCGGGTTGCCGGTCCGCACGGAGTGCCCCATCGCCTCGAAGGTGGCCCAGAAGACGGGCAGGCCGAACATCTGGGCGAAGGCGCGCATCGACTGCGGGTGGTCGGTGCGCAGCAGCCGCGACGCGGGCGAGTGCCGGACCGTGTCGCCCTCTACCTCGAACACCCCATGGGCCGCGAGCAGGCGCAGAACGCGGCTAAGCGCCCCAGAGTGGGCACCGACGGCGGCCGCGAGTTCGGTAGCCGAGCACGGCGTCTCGTCCAGCGCGTCCGCGACACCGAGGTCGGCGACGACGTGCAGGCTACGCGGCAGGCAATAGCCGCCGGCGATGTCAATCAACGTTGCAGCGGGGGTGGTCTGCATCGCGGCGACTCCATGTGACGTGCTACACTCCAGCAAATGGTCAGGACCCTTAACGTAAGGCTCCTTAGTTCGAGTGTCAATGCCCGATGTCGGATCCTCCCCGCGGCCTCCCCTCGAGCGCGCTGCTGCGCCTCGCCTACAACGCCTTGGCGGCGCGCATCTACTCGGCGGTCGTATCCGGCACCGCCTTCGAAGACCTGCGCCCCGCCCACGGCAACGCCATGGAACAACTCGAGCTCGAGGACGGCCTGCGGCTGACCGACATGGCCATGCGCGCGGGTATGACCGCCCAATCCATGGGCGAGCTCGTCGATGACCTGGAGCGCAAGGGGTATCTCGAGCGCCGGCCCGACCCGAACGACCGACGCGCCAAGCGCATCTACCTGACCGCCCGGGGGCGCGAGAATGCGCGGATCGCCAAGCAGGCGACGACGGACGTGGAGGCCCAGTTGGCAACGCTGTTGGGGGCGCGGCGGTACCAAACCCTGCGCCGCGCGCTCGAGGAGATCATCGCGGCGGGGGGCGGTGGCGAGGGGCAGCGGTAACCCGGGCGCTGGTGCGTGGGCGGGCGACGTGCAGCTTCGCCACGCCGGTCAATGCGCTTCGACATCCCTCCACGCCGGCGTAGCTCGCCGATTGGCGCAAGCTCTCAGGCCGTGTCGGGATCGTCGCCGCCTTCGTCTCGCGCGGTCGGCACGAGCGCCCGGCTCGAACGCCCGGCCCGTAGCCCGGAGGCCGGGCGATCGCGGCAGATGGCGGCTCCGTGGCCCAACCGGTCGTCGGTTAGTTCCCTGGCTGGCCCCGGCCGGTCGGGCTGCTGGCCCGCGGTCGTGTCCTCACACCCGCCGCGCTCCACCTGGTCCTCGGATTCCCCCTGGCCGAGCGAGCCGAGCGTCGCCCCGTCCGTCTCGGGCGAACCTAGCGCGGCGGATCGCTCACCAAGGCGCGGAGCTCCCGTAGGCGAAAGGCGATCCCCGGCGGGTAGCGGTGGTCGAGCGCCCAGAGCAGGCGCAATGCCGTGTGCCACACCCCGAGGAAGCGCAGCTTCGCCAGCACCCGCTCGCGGTCGGCGATGGGGTAGTGCGCCAGAAACGTGTCGATGAACGCCGGCCCGTACTCCTCGGCGAGGTAGAGCAGGTCCCGGACGGGGTCGCCGACGATCATCCCGTTGAAGTCGATGATCCCGGTGATCCGACCGGTCTCCGGGTCGACCAGGACGTGGTGCTGGGAGACCTCGTTGTGGAGCAGCACCAGCGGCCCCCCCAGGTTCCGGGGATCGTCGAGGTACTCGGCCAGGAGCCGGGCGCAGGCATCGCCGCTCGCCCGGTCCAGCTCCGGGTAGGAGAGGAGGCGCGCGAGGTCGCGCCGGTACTGCTCGGGGGCGGTCCCCTCGCTGATCCCGTCCTCCGTCGCGCAGAACGGGTAGTCACAGGTCGGAATCCCGGCCCGGGTGGCGGCTTCGACGGGGTAGCCGTGGACGGCGCGGAGGAAGTCGGCGAGGTCGGCGGCGCAGCGGTCCTGGTCCGCCCGGGGCAGGACGCGGAAGCGCTCGGCGGAGAGTTCGACGCCGGGGAGCTTCCGGTAGCCGACGAAGGCCGGCCGACCGTCGGCCGACGCCCCGGCGTGCTCGATCCGGGGAACAGGGAGGGGCAGCGACGGCGCGAGGTCGGGCAGCACGGCCGCCGTCCGCGCCAGGGCGCGCGACGCCTCGGCGGTCTTGGCGAGCAGGAAGATCCAGGCGTCGTCGACGGCGAGCGCCAGGCAGTAGTCTCCCTCCCCGGCGACGTCGACGGACTCGAGCGCCAGACCGGGCACCCGGCCACGGAGCGAACGGGCGATCTCGCTGCTGTCCATTGGCCTCCCTTGGCCTCCCTCAGGTGGGGTGGGCGCCCGCTCGCGAGGAGCGGGCACGGGGCGAGGGCGTCCCCCGGCCGCTGGTGACGTTCGGTCCGTACCAGCACGCTCTCGGACCGGGGCGCGCGCCGCGCCGCGTGGGGCCGTGTGGTCGGCTCCGGGGCGCCGCATGCCGCACCGTGAGCAGCGAGCCGCGGTTCGGCGACCGCGCGGCGGGGAACGGTCCGGTCCTGAACGGGGCCCGGCGGCGCCCAGGGGGCAGTTTGACAGCCTCCGTGCTCCCTGCTACGGTCGCCGCCATTCAGCGGGCCACGATCCCGAACAAGTGAAGAGCGACACGAAGACTCTATCTCGCGACGGAGGGAGATGGCGATGGTACGTTCCCCGGCGAATTCCGGCGACTCGGTGGCAACCACGAGGCCAGCCCTGACCCGGCGACGCCTCCTCGGCACGGCGGCCGGGAGCACCGCCGCCCTCGGCCTGGCGGCGGCCCCCCGCTCGGCGCTGGCCGAGATGCTCGCCGCCCGGCGGGCGCCGGCGGTCGTCCAGGGTGGCACGAAGCTGACCTACTGGGGCGGCCTGATCTTCTCGGACGCCGCCAATTCGCTGCTCGAAGAGACGATCACGGCCTGGGGCGACGCCAACGGCGTCGAGGCCGAGGTCGTGATGATCAACCAGAACGAGACCACCCAGAAGGTCTCGGCCGCGGTCGAGTCGAACACGCTGCCCGACGCGCTCGACATGGGCCTCGACCTCCAGCTGCTGCTCTCCCAGCAGGGCCAGCTCGCCCCGCTCGACGACGTCTACGACCGGGTCGGCGCCGCCCAGGGCGGCTGGTTCCCGGGCGTCGACGCGGCGATGGCGCCGGAGCGGTTCGGCGGCACGCGGACCGGCGTTCCCTTCGGCACCGGCGGCAACCTGCTCTTCCGGCGGACCGACGTGCTTGGCGAGGCCGGCTTCACCGAGCCGCCGGCGACCTGGCAGGAGTTGAGCGACCAGGCGCGGGAGGCGCAGGCGCCGCCGATCTTCGGGATGGGCTTCGCGCTCTCGAACGTGGGCGACGGCAACGTCCAGGTGTCGGTGCTCCAAAGCTACGGCGGCCGGATCGCCGACGACGCGGGCACGACGCCGACGATCAAGAGCGAGGCCACCCGGGCCTACCTGGAGTGGGTCTCGGCGGCCTACCGGGACGGGCTCTTCCCGCCGGGCGCGACCACCTGGGACGGCGCCGGCGACAACCAGGCCTACCTGGCCGGCCAGGCGGTCTTCATCGCCAACACCGGCAGCGTCCACCTCTCCGCCCGGGAAGAGGACCCGGAACTCGACGCCAGCACGGCCTACTCGCCGCTGCCCGGCGGCCCCACCGGCCTGGTCTCGCCGCTCGGGCCCAACGTGCGGGCCATCCCGACCAGCAGCCGCAACGCCGACGCGGCGAAGGCCCTGATCGAGCACCTGGCCAACCCCGAGTTCATGGCCGAGTACTACGCGGTCGCGATCTACGGGCCGGTCCTCCAGGCGCAGCGCGCCTTCCCGATCTACTCCGGCGAGAGCGAGGTCCACACCGGGCTGGCGAACCTGGTCGAGACCGGTACCGCGCCGGCGGCGCCGGACGTCTTCAACGCCGCCTACGCCGAGTTCAACGCCAACTTCCTGGTCCCGAAGATGGTCCAGCGGGTGGTTATCGACAACTACACGCTCGACCAGGCGATGGACGAGACGCAGGCCGCCGCCGAGGCGATCTACGCGAAGTACCGCTGACACGAGCGTCGGGGCGTCGGGGGGTCAGGGACGGCCCCCTCCCCCTACGTAGGGGGAGGGGGAGCACCGTCGGGTGCACCCCGCCGCCCCGCCGCCCCGCCGTCCTCGGAGGAGTCGCCGTGGCCGTCATCGCCGCACCGAGGCAGCGCGCGTCGCGGCGGCCGCGGATGACCTTCGCGCGGCGGCAGGCGCTCTGGGGCTACCTGCTGGTGCTGCCGGTCAGCCTGGTGCTGCTGGCGCTGGTCGCCTACCCGTTCGTCTACGCGATCTACATCTCGTTCACCGACCGCGTCGTCGGCAACCCCGGCGGCTGGGTCGGCTTCGACAACTTCCGCTACCTGGCGCGGTGGTCCAGCTTCGGGCGGGCGGTCCAGAACACGATCACGCTCGTGGTGGTGACGGACGTGCTCAAGCTGGGGCTCGGGCTCGGGCTGGCGCTGCTGCTCAACGAGCCCCTGCGCGGGCGGGGCCTGTTCCGGGCGGCGGTGCTGCTGCCGTGGGCCATGCCGGGGTTCGTGGCCTTCCTGACCTGGAAGCTGCTGCTGGTGCCGATCGGCGGCGGGCTCAACCTGGTCCTCAACGAGACCGGCCTGATGGCGGTCCCTGAGGCGCTCGGGCTGGGGTCGAACGGGATCATCGACTGGCTCGGCCAGCGCTCGACGGCGCTGCCGGCGGTGATCGCGGCGACGACCTGGCGCGGCTTCCCCTTCTGGTGCATCTCCTTTCTCGCCGCGCTGCAGCAGGTGCCGAACGAGCTCTACGAGGCGGCCAAGATCGACGGCGCCTCGCGGTTCCAGCGGTTCCGCGACGTGACGGTGCCGGCGATCCGCCAGGTCGTGCTGGTCGTCGCCCTGCTCTCGTCGATCTGGACGGCGAACAGCTTCGAGCACATCTGGATCATGACCCAGGGTGGGCCGTCCGACGCGACGATGGTCTTCCCGGTGCTGGCCTACTTCGGGATGCAGAGCCAGCGGCTCGGCGAGGCGGCGGCGGTCTCGGTCGCGCTGGTGCCGGCCCTCCTGATCCTGGTCTTCGTCGTCACCGCCCTGGTGCGGGACGACGACTGACGACCGCGCGGGACACCCCGCGGGACGCCGTGCTCGGCACGGACACGGACCGTGACCGGCAGGGGACGAGGGGCGGCGATGGCGAGCGTACCGGCGACGACACCGCGACCACGGGCGGCCGGCCCCACCCAGGGCGGACGCGCCGTCGAACACCGCGCCCGGCGGCGACCGGCGGCGGGCAGCGTCGGGGCGTACCTGCTGCTCGCGGTGGTGACGGTGCTGCTGCTCTTCCCGGTCTACTGGATGCTGACCATCTCGCTGAAGATCCCGCGCGAGATCAACCGGGTGCCGTCGCTCTGGCCGCAGACGGTGACCCTCGACAACTACCGCGAGCTGCTCGGCGAGCGCGGCTTCCTGACCAACCTCCGCAACAGCACCATCGTCGCCGGCAGCGTGACCCTCGTCTCGCTCTTCATCTCGTCGCTGGCGGCCTACAGCCTGGTCCGCTTCCGCTACCGGTTCCGGGGGCTGGTCGGGCGGCTGATCCTCTTCGGCTACCTGATGCCGACCTCGCTGCTGTTCATCCCGCTCTCGATCATCGTCGCCCGGCTGAACCTGGGGAACTCGCTCCAGGGGCTGATCGTGGTCTACCTGACCTTCTCGATGCCGCTCAGCACCTGGCTGCTGACCGGCTACTTCCGGGGCGTGCCGGCCGAGCTCGAGGAGCAGGCGATGGTCGACGGCGCGACCCGGATGGGCGCGCTGCTGCGGATCGTGCTGCCGCTCTCGCTGCCCGGGCTGGTCGCGGTCGGGATCTTCACCTTCACCGCGGCCTGGAACGAGCTGCTGCTGGCGCTGATCTTCATCACCTCGGAGGACCTGCGGACGGTCCCGCTGGCGCTGCAGTACCTGATCACCGGGGACGTCTACCGCTGGGGGCCGATCATGGCCGGGGCGGTGCTCTCGTCGCTGCCGGTGGTGATCCTCTACTTCGCCGCCCAGCGGGTGATGGTCCAGGGCGCGACGGCGGGGTCGGTCAAGGGGTAGCGCGGCGCGGGCGGCCCTCGCCAACCTCGGCGCCGGGACGACAACGGCGGAGACCGGGTCCGGCGGACCAGACGAAGGATTCCGGTCGGGGCGGCGGCCGGGTCCGCCCGGGGCAAGCCCCGGGCTCAGGGACGAAGTCGGCTCAAGCCGGCTGGGCGCCGCGAGGGCCCGCGACCGGGGGTTATCCGACTCCGGTCTGGCGACGCACAGCGCAGGGAATGCGCGCTGGCTTCCGGCCCGGGGACAGGCCCGGGACGAGACGGAGACTCGTCGTCAGTCCCGCTGATTCACGGCTGGTTCACCGCGGCCTGTTGCCCGGTCGGGTAGCCCCCTGCGGTGCGTGGCCGGGCGGCGGGCACCGCCTGCCGCGGTCTGGTGGCGGGCAGGGCAAGCTGTGCCCCTGCCGGCGGAACGGCGTTGCCGGGCCGCTAGGACCCTGCTCGCCGCCACGCCGCTTGCAGGGGTTCGTAGCCGATCAGGGTGATCCCTTCCTGCTCCACGATCTCCCGCGCGCGGGGGGACACCAGGAACTCGAAGTCCGTGCGCCGCACCCGCCAGCCGCCCGGGTCGATGGCCTGAGAGGCCGCGTCACCCATGCTCGGGTGCACCGCCCACTCGGTCAGGCCCGCGGGCAACTCCCGCAGCAGCGCGGCGTAGCGGGCCGGTTTGTCCGCGATGTCGATCCGGAAGCTGTCGAGCAGGTCGTCGTCGGCGGTGGGCAGGCCCTGGCTCTGGACCTGGCCGATGTGGGGGTGCGACCCGACGCGGAGCGCCAACCCGTACTCCTTCGCCAGCCCCATCGTCATCGCGAACACGTCCGGCCGGCCGCCGCTGTGCAGGCAGTGCCAGTCCAGATGGGTCGGTCTGAGATCCGCGGCCAGCACGGCCTCGATCTGGGCCCTGAACTCGACCTCCAGTTCGCCCAGGTCGGCCCGGCCCAAGAACTCGGCCATCCGCCCGGTGTCGTAGAGGTCTCCGCCGGTGTCGAGCAAGGACGGCACCCGCCCCTTGGGGCTTACCGGGTCCCAGACGTAGCCGGCGATGTCCCGGATGACCGAGAGGTGAACGCCGAAGCGGACGTCGGGGTTGTCCCTGAGCAGCCGCATGGCCTGGGGCGCGCCGGGGCAGGGCACCATCAGGCTCGTGGACCGGACGATGCCCTCCCGGGAGGCCCGGACCACCGCCTCGTTGATCGCCGGATACATCCCGAAGTCGTCGGCGTTGACCAGCAGCAACCGCGCGTCGTCCGGGTACCCCAGGGATCGGTTGGTGACGCGTCCGCCCGTTTCGCCCATGCCGCTCACTCCTTGTCTTCCTCCGGTGTACCCCGTCATCGCCCGGCAGGAGCCGTCACTCTGGCAGACCCAGCGCCGCCGGGAGACCGGCGACCGAGGGCAGGGCCAGGTCGGCGGTCGCCTCCTCCGCCGGCCCGACGGGCTTGCCGGTGCGGACGAGGACGGTCCGCAGGCCGAGGCGGCGGGCGGGGAGGAGGTCGTTCCGGGCGTCGTCGCCGACCATCACGGCGTCGGCGGCCGGGACACCGAGCGCGTGGAGCCCCTGGCGGAAGAAGGCGGCGGCCGGCTTGCCGATCGTCACCGCGCGGACGCCGGCCGCCTCCTCGAGGGCGCGGACGAACGGGCCGCCGTCGAGCGCCATCCCCTCGGCGACCCGCCAGGCGCGGTTGCGGTGCATCGCGACCAGCCGCGCGCCGCCGAGCAGCAGGGTGAAGGCCCGGTTCAGCCGTGCGTAGGTGAACGCCTCCTCGGCGCCGCCGACCACGACGGCCTCGGCCGTCGCGTCCGGGTCGTCGACGTCGACCACCTCGATCCCGGCGGCGCGGAAGTCGGCGGCCACGTCGCCCTTCGCGAGCAGGAAGCAGCGTCCGTCCGGGAGCCGGCGGCGCAGGTAGGCGGCGGTCGCGACGGGGGCGGTGAGCAGGTCCCCGTCGCGGACCGGCAGCCCGGCCGCGCGCAGCCGAGCGCCCAGGGTGGCCTGGGACGCAGTCGTCGTGTTGGTCAGCAGCCGGTAGGGCACCCCGGCGGCATCGAGGGCGGCGAGGGCCTCGGTCGCGCCGGGCACCGCCCGCCACCCGACGTGGAGCACACCATCGACGTCGAGGAGCAGCCCATGGCAGCCCGACAGCACGCCGCCGCTCGCCCCCGCGGTGATCGGTTCCGCCCCAGTCGTCAGCCTTCCCATCGGCTCAGGATACGGCGGGAAGCGTGTGCCATGGCGCTGCCCCGTCCCGCTCGGGGTCGGCCTGACCGACTCTGAGGGGAGCGCTGGGCACCGCCGACCGGGGACGACGGGCGCCTGGCTGGCCTCGGGAGCCCGTCGCCGCAGGTCGCCAGCCTGGTCACCAAAGAGCGCGGACGATCTGTGTCGCTCGACGACGAGCGCGGGACCCGACCAGCGGCGAGCGGTTCGGGGCCGGTGCCGAGTCGTGCCGCTTCCCTGCCGGTCGGCGGCCTCGTCCTATTGCATTAGCGTGTGCGCCCTCGCCGCCGTACCCGACCCGCTCGTAGTCCTTGCGCCGGAAGCGTGGTTCGCCCGCTCCGGGACCGTCGATGGATGGCCTGGGTCGACACCGGTCGGCGCAGCCTCTCCGGGCGGGAGCACAGGGGCCACGACGGGGGCTTCCAAGCCGGCGGCCGGGAGTGCAAGCGATTCCGCGACGCCTCGCGAAGACCACCGCTACGGCCGGGATCATTGAACAACGCTCGGCTCGGGGCAGGCGGCGGTGTGGAGCCGACCCACCGGTCGCTGGCACGCCACATCGCCTCGTTCCCGTGGTTCTACCGATGTGCGTGCCGCCGAGTTGGCGCATGATGAGTCCGGAGCGATCCGCGGCGGGGGACACCGGTCGTCGGCACGAGGAGGACGGCGTGAACACATCCCGGCGGACCCGGATCGGACGGATCCTGGCGTTGGGCGTGGTTCCGGCGCTGGTCGTGGGGATGGTCCTTGGCCCCCAGACCTCGGCGTTACTGAGGGCGGACATTGACCTCCCCGTCCCGGTCGCCGAACTCGCCACCTGGGCGGCGGTGCTCTGGCTGGTGGCCGCGGTCGTCGGCTGGGTGGCGCTCCGGGTCGCGGGCGAGGGGGCGCACCCCGATGACGGACCGCATCGTCGGGGCCGTGTCGCCGCGAGCGCGATCGTGGTAGTGCTTCTCCTCGCCGGGACCCTCACGGGCAGCGCCCTGGGCCAAGCGGGGTGCGGCCACGGCCGCGCGGAGACCATCGGCCAACTCGTCCCCCTGGGCGGGGTGCGGGCAACGTTCAGCGAGGATGACATCAAGGACAATTGCCACGCGATGTACACGACCACGGCCGCGCCTGACGACGTTCTGGCCCACCACGGTGGCCAACTGACGGCTCGTGGCTGGACGACCACGCCGTCGGATCCGACCTGGGTCGATCCGTTCCTCCAGGCTCGCCGCGGCGACCTCACCGTGTACGTCTCGGTCAACCGCATCAACGGCGAGAACCTCGTGCAACTGTCGGCATCCCGTACCGAATAACGGGATGCCGTCCGCCAGGCGCTCCGGCGATCGCACACCCGCCCGGCTCGACCCGCCCGCCGCCGTGCCCGGCGAACGGATCGGGCTGGCTGCGTCCAAGGGGTCCGACCGCGAATGCCCGGGCTACCGCTCCCGTTCGGGGACCGTCTGGCCCCGCCATCCGCCGCAGGGACGGCGCTCTGGAGGGGCGGTATGCGCCTCCAAGGGTGGCATCCGGGACCCGCCCGGTTGGCGCCTGGAGCGGGCGTGACCGTCGGGCTTCGGTTGCCTGGGGAGATCGGGCCCGCGACGGGGCGTGGAAACGATCCGGCGTCGGCGGTTGGGTCGGTGAGCCGTCGGGCTCGGGAGGCCAGCCGGCCCAGGTGACCGGCGTCCGGGATCGACGACTGCCAAGCGCCGGGGCGCGAGCCCGAAGAGTGGCACCGGTCCAGAGGCTTGACGACTCCCCCGCCCTCTGCGAGCGTGCCGCCGCCACGGACCGGCGGAGAGCATCGCGACCGGGTTACTCGTGGGTGCCCGGCACCTGAATTGGGCGGCCCCGACGGGCGTCGTTCCCGGCCTAGTGCCTGCCCCGACGGTCCCGCCACCCGCCCCAGGCGGCGTCGCGCAGCCACCGGGTCGGACGGCACCGCTCGGCGGGGAGGAACCCTATCCATCCCGGCGCCCTGCCAACATGTTTCCCCCTCCCTCAACGTTGGGGAGGGGCCAGGGGGTGAGGGCCGCCCGCCCGCCCCGCTTCCCGGAGGCACGATGCTCGACCTGGTGATCACCGGCGGCGCGGTGGTGACGATGGACCCGGCGAGGCGGGTCCTGCGCGGTGGGGCGATCGGCGTCGATGGCGGGCGGATCGTCGCGGTCGAGGCCGACGCGGCGGCGCTGCCGCCCGCGCGGCGGACGATCGACGCGCGCGGCAAGATCGTGATGCCCGGCCTGGTCGACAGCCACGGCCACGCCGGCCACGCCCTGACCCGCGGCCTCGGCGAGGGGCTGGACGGGGACGGCTGGGGCGACCTGGTCGGCCGGATCTACTTCCACGCCAGCGACGAGGCGTTCTGGCGGGCCGAGAGCGACCTCGCCGCGCTCGAGCGCCTCCGCTTCGGCGTCACCACCTCCCTCTCGATGCCCGGCTCCTCCCCGCGCGTCGACGACCCGCGCTATGCCCTCGCCGCCCTGTCCGGCTACCGGCGGCTGGGCCTGCGCCACGTCGTGGCGGCCGGCCCGCCGAACGGCCCCTGGCCCTGGCGCTCCACCGACCAGCACGCCGACCCACCCCGGGAGCGTGCCCTCGACCTCGACGGCGCGCTGCGGGTGACGGGCGAGATCATCGAGGCCGTGGCGGCGCTCGGCGACCCGAAGCTGCGCGCCTACGTCGGGCCGTCGGCGATCTGCCCCGAGGTCGGACCCGGGGATACCGAGCCGACCGAATTCGCGCGGCGGCAGATCGCCGGGGTCAAGCGGCTCGTCGAACGCCACGGCACCGGGCTCCACGCCCACGCCTACCGGGGGATGGTCCGCCTGGCGCACGCGGTCGACCGGGAGCTGCTGGGGCCGCACGCCTGCCTCGCCCACTGCGCCGGGATCGAGGCCGACGAGGTCGCGATCCTCGCCAAGACGGGGACCGCCGCCAGCCACGGCCCCCTCACCCACGCCTACGCCGCGGCCCGCTTCCCGGTGGTCGAGGCGCTCGAGGCCGGGGTCAACGTGGTGGTCTCGACCGACGGCGCCGCGCCCGACCGCTCCTTCGACCTGCTCTCCCAGGCCCGGATCGCCGCGCAGCTCCAGCGCGCCTACTTCGGCGACACGGCGTTGCTGCCGGCTGGCCGGCTGCTCGCGATGGTGACGATCGACGCGGCACGGGCGCTGGCGCTGGCCGACCAGGTCGGCTCCCTGGAGGTCGGCAAGCAGGCCGACGTCGTCCTCGTCGACGCCCGGCAGGCGCACCTGGCGCCGAGCATCCTCGCGCCGCTGCGGCTGGTCTTCGCCGCCGCCGGCCAGGACGTCGACACCGTCGTGGTCGCCGGCGAGGTGCTGATGGAAGGACGGCAGGTGATCGGGGTCGACGAGGCGGCGATCCTCGCCGCGGCCGAGGACGCGCTGCGGGCCACGCTGGGACGGGCCGGCGTCGCCGACCCCGAGGCGCTCCACCCCGACACCTGGCACGGCGTGCGCTACGGGCCTCCCCGGGCCTGAACGGCCGTTCCCTCGCCGCCGTGACCCGGGCCTCCCGGCTGGGACCTCCGGGGGTCGGCCGGGGCTCGCCGCTCACCGGACATCGCGGGACCAGTCCGGGATAGGGGTCGACCGGTCATGGCCGCCCCCGCGCCGCCCCCGCGCATGAGTCCCGTCGTGACGGGCGCCCCGTGGCCGCCGGCATACCCCACACTGGCCGGAGACGGCCCGAGACCGCCACCCCAGCACGCAGCCACGTCGACCTCAGATGGTCCGCCCGCCCCCGTAGGGGCGCGATTCATCGCGCCCGTCCCCGCATCGCGCCCGTCCCCGCGTCGCGCCCGCCCCCCGCATCGCGCCCACCCCCCAACCGCGACGCCCCGAACGACCCCATCCCTCCCGGACCGGTCTCCGTGTCAGGGGCACGCGACGGCGCGGCGCAGCAGCGCCGGCAAGGCGGGGTGGGCCAGGTCGAGGGCGCGGGCCTCGGCGAGGGTGAACCAGCCGATCGCATCGTGCTCGTCGGGCAGGCGGTTCCTGGGGGTCCCCGCCCAGGCCGTGACCGCGTAGACCCGCAGGACCAGCGCGTCGCCGTCGGCGGCCCCCTCCTCTCGCAGCTCGGCGAGGGGCCACCAGGCCGTCGGGGTGACGCCGAGCTCCTCCTCCAGCTCGCGGACCAGGGTCTGCTCGTCCGTCTCGCCGGGCTCGCGGTGCCCACCGGGGACGTCCCAGACGCCCGGATAGTACGCGCGCCCCGCCGCGCGCTTGCCGAGCAGGAGGCGCGGCTCGTCCCCACCCGTCACGACCAGCGCACCGACGCAGACCCGCGGCACCGCCACCCTCCCCCGTCG
>CADCWG010000308.1:0-278 GCA_902806335.1 uncultured Thermomicrobiales bacterium
GAGGTGTAGAGGGTATATACATGACCTGTCATCAGCTGCAAGGAAGTTAGCAGACTATTCTTGCGTTTCTGGAGAACAGGGTGTAAACCTGCTTTCTCCTCGGCTCACTATGAACCCGCCGCGACAACCCGCCGGTATGCCAGGGGCTGGCCTCAAAGCGGCGGCATCGGAGCCCGGTCCGGCTGCGATCGCCACCCCAAAAACTACCCCAAAGCCGGCGGACTGCCACGAACTGCGACGGTTGGGACGGACGATAAACCCCGATGTGGCGGTCAGTA
>CADCWG010000308.1:288-16047 GCA_902806335.1 uncultured Thermomicrobiales bacterium
TTGGTAGACCGTCTGGCCCGATGGGCTGTCGTCTAACGGTAGGACGCCTGACTCTGGATCAGGTAGTTGGGGTTCGAATCCCTGCAGCCCAGCCATCGAGGTTGATCGGTCGCAGTTGCGTCAGGCGGGCGGGCGGGGGCATCAAGGCCCTGCCCGCCCGTTTCGTTTGAGTGTTCCTGACGACGGAACCCAGTCCGCGCTGCATCTCCCCGGATTTCCCACCGGGTCCCGGCGAACGATCCTCTTCGTCGTCTGTCGCACCTCAACTTCGGGGAAAGAGTTCCGGCCGGGTCGACGCCCCGACCGCCCCTTCCGCCAGGGCGCCCGCGGAGAGCACGCCGGTCCGTGCCCATACCGGGGATGGACGGCCGACGGGCCACGCGGGCGGATCATCGCCGTCGGAGCGCCAGGGCCGCAGACACCCCGCTGCCGCAGCGATCATGCGAGCGATACGTCCCGGTCGCCGCGACGGCTCGTCGTCCCCTCAGCCCTGCCGATCCGCCCCACCAGGATCGAAACGTCTGACAGCCCAGAAGTGGGGACGATTGGTGGCGATGGCCGCCCCGCCCGACCCCAACGACCTCATCTGGGGCGCTGGCCGAGAACGGGTGGACGCCCGGCATCGGTCACGAGGGCCGCGGTCATGTCGCGGGTATGCATTCCCCGCCGGCGCGGGCGGCGCCGATGCAGAGATCCTCCGTCGAAACCCGCCTGCCAGGGTTGACGTGACGGGTTGCCCCGCCCCGAACGTGACCGGCGCCGCCGCGGTCCTGGCTGTGGACGGAACATCGTCATGAGTCCGGGCAGGTTCCCGAGGGTCAGCGGGACTGAGCGCCGTCTCGGGCCCTAGCATTGCGGGCATCCGAAGCGCGTCCGCGGGGAAGCGCCCTGCTCTATGCTGGTCCCCGGCGTCCGGCCGCAAGCCCATCAGCTGGATCGGCTGAGCCTGAAGGGTGCAACGGACCAGTGACGACCCAGGTCATCGTGCTGAACGGCGGTTCTAGCTCCGGCAAGACCGGCATCGCCCGGAGCCTGCAGGCGATCCTGCCCCGGCCGTGGATAAGGCTCGGCGTGGACGACCTCCTCGATGCGCTGCCGCCGTCGCTCCTGGGGGCGGGGTCCGGCGTCGCCTTCGGACAGCAGGGAGAGATCACGCTTGGCGACGGTTTCCGCGCGGTCGAGGCCGCGTGGACGCTCGGCGTCGCGGCTATGGCGCGGGCCGGGGCGCGGATCATCGTCGACGAGGTGTTCCTCGGCGGCGGCGCATCCCAGGCGCGCGTCGGGTCCCACCTGGAGGGGCTGCAAGTCCTGTGGGTCGGGGTCCGCTGCGACCCCGCGATTGCGGCCGGCCGCGAGATCGCGCGAGGAGACCGGGTGGTCGGGATGGCGGCCTCGCAGGCGGCGGCGGTGCATAGGGGCGTCGTCTACGATATCGAGGTCGACACCAGCCACACCGAGTCCCTGGGGTGCGCCCGCGTGATCGCGGCCCACGTGTCGTGACGCTCCGGAGACCCGGCGCGTCCTGCGGTGCCCTGGCCGCCAGCCGCGCTTCGGTCACAGGGTCGGCGACGCGCACCCCGCCCCCGGTGCGCCAGTCCTTCGCCGGCCTTGCTTTCTTGAAGTAACCGAGGGCGCCCTCGTCAGGCTTGTCATCGCCGCCCGGCATCGGCGTCAAGAAGCGGGCCCCGCGATCCGCGGCCTCCCGCCGCGGGGCCGGTGGGACACGGCGGTAGTGACCAACCGTCGTGGCAGGCTCGAGTCTCTTACGGCTTCCCGCTACCCACTATGCCGGCACCCGAGCGCGAACAGAAGCGATCCCGTCGCGTCTCGGGTTCCGTGCACCCGGTGCTTGGCCTCACGCCGTCCCGGCAAGCGCCGACTGGGCGCCGAACAGGAGGCTCGAGCTCCGGGGTCACTCACGAGACGTGACCGGGCGGTCAGTGCCGTCGCCGGCCCACCGGTCGCGGCAGGCGAGGCGTCCCCTAGGCGGGCGAATCCAAACGCGCCTGCACGACGGCTCCGGCGCTGGCGGGTCCCGCCATCAGTTCGCCACCCATTACGTCGCTCGTGTGGGCCTGCTCTGAATCCGCTGGAGGGTGACTGAGCTCACTACATCTCCGCCGGTATGTGCATCAAGGGTAGCGCGAGTCGTTCGGAATCCGCTTGAACGCCGGGCCACTTCTGGGCGGTCTACCCCTGGCATTGACCGGCTTCGTGCTCGAGCCCGAGAAGCGCTTCGGACGGCGGTAGGGACGTCCGCCCCCCCAGACCCTCGAGCGAATCTCCGGCGTCCACGCAGCATCGATCGCCTCGCACTGTGCCGCGGCGTAGCCAGACGTGACGCCGTTGGCTCGTGTCCTGCACCCCCGGCGGGCGACGACGCGTTGCCGCCTCCCGGCACGCGTCGGGGCGCCGAATCAGGCTCGGCGCCAGGGACGATCATGACCAGAGACGGAGGTTCCAGATGGCACAGCAGCGCGGTACGGGGGATCGACCCCGCGTGGCACCGAGCGACGTTGGGGCAGCGCCGGAAGAGCAGGTCTACCGGCGGAGCGGCTTTGGGGAAGCGATAAAGACCTGGTCCGGGATCTGGATGGCGGTGTTCGCCCTCTTCGCCGCCGGGCTGATCGCCGTCGTGGTGTTCTCGACGGTCTACTAGGTCTCCCCGACGTCCCGGGGTTCGGTGCTGGGCGGGGTTTGGGGGGAGGTCGTGCTGTGGCGTCGGGGAGCACTGACGTCCATACCGCCGCCGACCCCTCGGACTTGGGGTAGGTCGGGATACCTCCAACGCTCGCGGAGCGACATCCGGAGGTCACCGGTAGAGTCCCGGCATGCCGCGCTCCCGAAGGAGGCACCCGGGCACCCCAGACGTCTCCCCGACGGGGACACATCTCTCACGGACGAGGCTGAACAGACCGCTTGTGGCCCGTCGACCCCATGTCTCTGGTGAAGGGAAACGGCACGCCGTGCCTCCAACGGCAGAGCGGGCGTCGCCCGGGCCAGGAAACGTCTCACAGCAGACGACGCGTCACAGCCTTCTAGGCGGGGTCTGGCACGACCTGGCCGGAGTTGAGGCGCGCCAACGGCAGGCCGCGAAGCGACGGGACATCGAGCAGGCTAGGGTCGGTGGCGGTGACGATCGTCTGGCTGCCGAGGGCGCCCACGGTGTCGAGCAGGAGGGCGGCGTGCTCGACATCCAGTTCGGAGAGAACGTCGTCGAGCAGCACCACCGGTGCCTCGCCGGCGTCCTCGGCCATCAGGTCCACTTCGGCGAGCTTCATCGCCAGCACGGCTAAGCGCTGCTGGCCCCGGGAACCGAACGTCGCGAGGTCGACCCCGCCGAGCGCCAGGCCGAGGTCGTCGCGGTGGGGGCCGAGGAGGCTGCTCCCGCGGCGCACCTCCTCCCGGCGAACCGTTCGCAGCGCTTCCGAGAAGTCGCGGGCGACGATCGCCGTCACGCCGCCCTCCGGGTCCCCGCTCTCGCCGCCGCCTTGCCCGCCCTCGGCCCAGCGCGCCGCGGCCGTGGAGACCGGAACGCTCGGCCGGTAGGTCACCGCCAGGGCGTCGCTGCCATCCAGGAGCTCGAACCGCGCGGCGGCCCGCTCGGCGAGCTGGATCACCGTCCGCGCCCGCCTCGCCGTGATCGCCGCCCCGGCGGCGACAAGCTCCTCGTCCCAGTACGCCAGTTGCTCGGCCACGGCCGGCGCCCCGGCGTCGACCCGGTCACGGGCCAGCGAGCGGAGCAGCCCGTTGCGCTGCGCGAGGAGCTTCCCGTACCGCGCCAGGGCCCGCAGGTACCGCCCGTCGAGCTGAGAGATCAGGACGTCGAGGTACCGTCGGCGACCGGTCGGCGGCCCCGCCACCAGCGACACGTCCTCCGGGGAGAAGAGGACGGCCTTGAGGCGACCGACGGCGTCCATGGCGCGCACGGGCCGACCGTTGACCCGGATCTGCTTGCGCGCCTGACGTCCCGCCGAGCCGTCGGTCGCGGTACCCCGGGCGCCGCCATCGCCTCCGGCCGCGTCCGCCTGGACCGCGATCTCGAGCGTGAAGTCGTCGCCGTGGCTGACGACCGCCCCCCGGACCCGGGCGAACGGTGGCACGCCGTAGTCCGCGCCGCTCGCCCAGTTCGGCAGCTCGCGGTCGGCCCCGCTGCGGGGGCTCCGCGTGGTCGCGAGCAGGGCGATCGCCTCGAGCAGGGTGCTCTTGCCGCTCGCGTTCGGCCCGGCCAGTCGCAGGCCCGCCGGCTCGAGGTCGAGGGCGAGGCGACGGTACGAGCGAAACTCTTCCAGTTCGAGCGACCGCAGGTGCATCCGAGTCCCCGACCGAGGTGATGGTGGTCGGGGTCGGCGCGCCGGCCCCGGGCCTACTGGGCGCCGATCACCATCGGCATGATCACGTGCGTGTAGTCCTCGGCCGTGGACGCCTTCACCACGCCGGCCTGGTTGGCGCCGTTGACCCCGACGACCACCTGCCCCTGCTTCAGGACGCCCAGCACGTCGGCGAGGTAGCGGGCGTTGAACGCGATCTGGGTCTCGGGGCCGGTGATGCTGGCGTCGACGAAGCTCTGGCTGTTGCCGCGCTCGGCGGCCGTGGCGGAGACCTCGACGGTCCCGGGCATGAACTCTTCCTCGCCCGGGTGGACGGTGAGCCGGACCACGTCGTTGTTGTCGCGGGCGAAGTAGCTGGCACGGCGGACGGCGTTCTGGAAGGCCTCCCGTCCCAACTCGAGCCGGGTCGCGAACTCCCGCGGGATGATCTGCCGGAAGTCCGGGAAGGTGCCGTCGATCAGGCGGGAGAGGAACTCGGTCTCCCCCACCCGCGCGAGCAGCTGGCTCCGGTTGGGCGTGATCGCGATCCGAATCGGGTCGGTCTGGTCGCCGATGATCCGCGCCAGCTCCCGCATCGCCCGCGCCGGCACGATCGTGTCCAGGCGCTCCGGCACCGGTTGCGTCAGCTCGCCGTGGCGCACCGCGAGCCGAAACCCGTCGGCCGCGGCCAGGGTGAGCGTCTGCCCCTCGAACCGGGCCAGCACGCCCGCCAGCACCGGTCGGCTCTCGTCGGTCGCCGCGGCGAACTCGACCTGCCCGATCATCTCCCGCAGCACCTGGGGATCGACCTCGACCGAGAAGCCTTCCGCCTCCGCGTCGATGCTCGGGATGACCGGGAAGTCCTCGGCGTCGATCCCGTTGATCCCCGCCTTATCGCGGCCGCTCTGGACGGTGAGGATCGTCCGCGGCGACTCGGAACTGAGCTGGACGGGCGCGTTGGGGAGGGTGTTCACGAACTCGGAGAGCAGGCGAGCGTCGACGGTGAGCTTGCCCTCCTCGTCGATCGAGGCGCCGACCCAGGTCGTGATCCCGATCTCCAGGTTCGTCGCCGCGACGCGCAGCCGACCCTCGTCCGTGCTCAGCAGCACGTTGCTCAGCACCGGCAGCGCGGTCTTGGTGGCGACCGCCCGGGACACCTGGGCGAGCGCCCGCTGCAGGCCGTCCTGGAGGCACGAGACCTTCACCGTCTTCCCCTGACCTCCTGGGTGTCCGTACACCCCCGTCCGGCGAGTATAGCACAGCGCCTTCGACAGCCCCGACGCGCTCGCGGGGAGGTCTGCCCCGACGGCTCCCGGGCCGGTTGCCAGGTTGACACCGGTGGCCCGCGCGACTAGAATACCAATCAGAACAAACGTTCTGTTACGCACACGGAGGCGTCCCCATGGAGGCTCAGGCAGCGACCAGCTTCGACCCCGGCCGTTACCTCACCCGCGTCAATGGCTCGGAGTACCTCGAGGTCAAGTGGCGCCTCGTCTGGCTGCGCGACCTCCACCCCAACGCGGCCGTCGACACCGAGCTGGTCCACCAGGACGACCGGCTGGCGATCTTCCGCGCCCGGGTAACCCTGCCCGACGGCGGTTCGGCCACGGGCTGGGGCAGCGAGAGTCCCGACGACTTCCGGGACTACATCGAGAAGGCGGAGACCAAGGCGGTCGGGCGGGCGCTCGCCGCGCTCGGCTTCGGCACCCAGTTCTGCCCCGATTTCGACTTCGGGGCCGCGGTTGGCAAGGTGGTCGACTCGCCGATCGACTTCGCATCGACGCGCGGCCGGCGCGCCGGGACCGGCCAGGCGGCGGACGCCGACCGCGGCGGTCGCCAGGTCGCGAGCGTCAACCAGGTCGCGACCGGTCGCCAGGTCGCCTTCCTCCAGGCTGTCGCACGGGCCGCCGGGCTCGACGAGGCCGGGCTCGACGAGGAGGCGCGGCGCGGCTTCGGCCGCCCGGTCGTCGAGCTGAGCCGCCGCGACGCTTCGGCACTGATCGAGCGCCTCCAGGCGCGCCGCGGCGAGGCCGATCTCGCATCCTAGTCGTCTCGTTGGCCGGCTCCGACCGTCAGCTCCCGGCACCGGCCGAGGGCCGCCAAGCAGAGCCGGTCGCCCGTCCCTATCCCGGTGGCCCTTGGGACACCGCGCCGGATACCCTGCCGTTGAGCCGGAGGAAGCGATGACCGCCGCCCGAGCGCCGCGAGCCACCCATCCGCTGGTCCCGATCGTCCCGACCGCCGTGGACCGCCTGGCGGCGCTCGAGGCGCGCCTCTTCGACGGCGACGCCCGGATCGCCCGGGCCACGGCATCCGGCCAGGACGTCGCGGCCTGGGAGGGATTCTGGGTCGATCTCCTGCGGCAGTACGAAGATCTCGCCGAGGCGATGTCCACCGGGTCGGTCGCCGACGAGGACGCGGCCGACAGGGCCGCGTGACCCGGCGACCACCGTTCGGTCTGGGACACCTGACTCGACGCTGAGGCGACAGCGGGGCTGATTCGGAATCCGCCTGTTGGGCGGTGCTTCCGGGGCTGCTGCGTCGACCGGATCCGCCCGTGGCAAGTCCCGGGGTCAAACGCTCAACGACAAACTAGGCCGAGGCCATCCGGGGACTCGCCGGGTGACTTCCACGGCCTTCAACCGGGTCCCGTCTGACGGGTCTGCACGACCGTGCCATGGAACGCCAGTTCGACGGTCCCAATCCTCGGCGGCGGGCGGGCAAGGGCGAGTCGAGGCGAAGCCGCGCACGAGAAAGGCCGGCGGTCTCCATCGACCGCCGGCCTTGTCGCGCGTCTCCGGCGCCGAGTGGTCCCGTCGCCGGATGACCCGGTCGGTGCTAGGCCTCGGTCACCGTCACCCGCTGAAGGGTGATCGGCTCCGTCGGGGTCGACCGCTCGCCACCCCGGCTGGCCCGGGTCGGGGTCGCCGCGATGGCGTCCACCGACTCGATGCCCTGGGTGACCTTGCCGAAGATCGTGTAGTTCTTCGGCAGCTTGCCCTTCAGGTCGTCCAGGACCACGAAGAACTGGCTGCCGTTCGTGTTCGGGCCGGCGTTGGCCATCGCCAACGTGCCCTTCTCGTAGTCCTTGGTCACCGGCTCGTCGGCGAAGTTGTAGCCGGGACCGCCGGCACCGGTCCCCGTCGGATCGCCGCCCTGGATCACGAAGCCGGCCACGATCCGGTGAAACGGGGTCCCGTCGAAGTACCCCTCCCGGGCCAGGTTCACGAAGTTGTTGACCGCCAACGGCGCGTCGTTCGGGTAGAACTCGACATCGAAGCTGCCCTTGTTCGTCTCCAGTGTCGCGGTGTATCGCTTCGCCGGGTCGATCGTCAGGTCGAAGGGCTTCGACCACTGCTTCCGGTTCGCCAAGGGATTGCCTTTCTCACTCGTCGGCCGGCCACGACGGACCGCCCGCTGTCGGGTCCTGGTGCCCGGAACGGTCCGCACGACCCACGCCGCGGTCGCCCCTGCACGCCATGGGGGCTAGTGGGCCGCGATCGTCACCTGCTGCAGCGTGACCGGCTGACGCGGCACCGACGGCTCCCCCCGCTGGCTCGGCCCGACCGGCACGGCGGCGATCGCGTCCACGACCTCCTGCCCGCCGACCACCCGGCCGAACAGGTTGTAGAGCGGCTGCAGCTGGGCCGCCCCGCCGCCGAGGATGATGAAGAACTGGCTGCCGTTGGTGTCCGGGCCCGCGTTGGCCATCGCGAGCATGCCCGCCTCGTACGGCACCGGGACCGGCTCGTCCGCGAACTCGTACCCCGGCCCGCCGGACCCCGACCCTGTCGGGTCCCCGCCCTGGATCACGAAGCCCTGGATGATGCGGTGGAAGGGCACGTCGGCGTAGTACCCGGCGCGCGCCAGACAGACGAAGTTGTTCACCGTCCCGGGGGAGAGCGACGGCAACAGCTGCACCGTGATCGCCCCCTGGCTCGTCTGCAGGGTCGCGGTGTACTGGCGGGCGGGATCGATCACCGGCGCCGGCGGCGCGGTCCACTGGAGCGGCTGGCGGCCGTCGGAGGTCCGCTGGCCTTCCTGCCAGCAGCCACTTGCCACGTCGCCGTCGTTCGGGATGGGAGTGCCCGGGCCCGCTGGCGGGGCGGGAAGGGCGGCGGACGCCACCGTCGGAGTCGTGACCGGCTCCGACGTCGCCGTGGGCTCCGCCTCCTCGTCCCCGCCGCATCCCCCAAGTACCACGACCGCGGCGAGGGCAACGAGCGCCCTCCGCCACGACCGCATCGCGAGCCAATTACCGCGCATGCGCCACCTGCCCGTCCCCTTCGTTGCTCTCCGCGCTCTCCGCGCTCGCCATGACGCCGGCCAGGCCAAGCGCCGCCGCGTTCTCGGCCATCGCCGCGGCAACGAAGGCCACGTGCTCGTCGAGATCGATCCCCAGCTCGGCCGCGCCCCGAGTCATGTCGTCGCGACTGACCGACCGCGCGAACGCTTTGTCCTTCATCTTCTTTCGGACGGCCTGGGGAGTGACCTCGGCGACCGCCTTCGAGGGGCGGACGAGGGCAACCGCGGCGATGAACCCGGTGAGCTCGTCGACGGCGAAGAGCGTCTTCTCGAGCCGCGACTCGCGAGCGACCCCGAGGTAGTCGGCGTGGCTCCGCACGGCCCGGATCACCCAGTCGGGGTACCCGCGGTCGCGCAGGATGGGGATACCGGCCTCCGGGTGCTGCTCAGCCGTCGGGTGCATCTCGTAGTCGAAGTCGTGGACCAGCCCGACGATGGCCCAGTCCTCCTCCGGCTCCCCGAAGCGCCGCGCGTAGGCGCGCATCGCGGTCTCGACCGCCAGGCAGTGCCGGCGCAGGCTGTCGGCCTGGACGTACTCGGTGACCAGGTGCCAGGTCTCCTCGCGGCTCGGTCGCACACCACCCTCCACGTCCTCGTCTGTCGTCACGCCCGGAGCGCTCCGTCCCGGTGCCCGCGGCACACCCTTACAGCACCAGCATCGCGTCCCCGAAGGAGAAGAAGCGGTAGCGGTGAGCGACCGCTACCCGGTAGGCGGCCGCCGTCGCCTCGCGCCCGGCGAGCGCCGAGACCATCATCAGCAGGGTCGACCGCGGCAGGTGGAAGTTCGTCAGGAGCCCGTCGACCAGTCGCCACCGGTACCCGGGAACGATGAACAGGCCGGTCTCCGCCACCATCCCGGCCGGTCGCCCCTCGTCCCAGGCAGCCCCGAGCGTCTCGAGGGTCCGCGCGGCCGTCGTCCCCACCGCGACCACCCGGCCCCCGGCGGCGCGGGTCGCGGCCACTGCCCGCGCCGTCGCGTCGTCGACCGCACACCACTCGCGGTGAATGCGGTGCCCGCCGACGGTCTCCGCGGAGACGGGCCGGAAAGTGTCGAGGCCGACGTGCAGTGTCACTTCGGCCCAGCCGACCCCGCGCTCAGCGAGCCGCGAGCGGAGGCCAGCCGTCACGTGCAGGCCGGCGGTGGGCGCCGCTGCCGATCCCATCGCCGATGCGTAGACGGTCTGGTACCGCTCGGGGTCGGGCAGACGTTCGCTGATGTAGGGCGGCAGCGGCGGCTCCCCGTAGTGGGCAAGGTCGACCCCGGCGTCGATCTCGACGACGACCTCCCCGGCCGTCCCCCGCTCCCGGACCACAACCTGGACCGGCGGGGCGTCCACGCCCTCGCGCGGCAGGAGGCGCAACGCCGTGCCGGGGAGCAGCTTCCGCGCCGGGCGGGCGAGGGCCGTCCAGCACCCCACTTCCCGCTCCCGCAGCAGCAGCAGCTCGACCCGCGCGCCGGTCGCCGGCTTGGTCGCGCGGAGGCGCCCCGGCAGGACGCGGCTGTTGTTTGCCACGAGGAGGTCGCCCGGCCGGACCACGTCGGGCAGGTCACGGATCGCGCGGTGGTCCACCGCGCCCGTCGTCCGCCCGAGGACCAGCAGCCTCGCCCCGTCGCGCTCGGCCAGGGGCGTCTGGGCGATCAACTCGGTCGGAAGGTCGTAGTCGAAGTCGTCGACCCGCAGGCCCGGGTCGGCGAGGGGCGGTACGGGGGCGATCGGGGCCGGCGGGTTAAGACGGGTCACGCCTCGTCGAACCCGAGCGTTCGCTGCGCGGGCGCGGGCGCTGCGGACGGGGCGGGCACGCCGAGGTGGTCGTAGGCCCGGCGGGTGGCGACCCGGCCCCGGGGCGTCCGCTGCAAGAACCCGAGCTGGATGAGGTACGGCTCGTAGACGTCCATGATCGTGTCGGACTCTTCGCTCGTCGCCGCCGCGAGCGTGGCGACGCCGACCGGGCCGCCGTCGAACTTGTCGACGATCGCCCGCAGGATCGTGCGGTCGACGTCATCGAGGCCGAGCGCGTCGACCTCCATCATGCCGAGCGCCTCGTCGGCGATCTCGGCGGTGATCGCCCCCGCGCCGTGCACCTCGGCGTAGTCCCGGACCCGCTTCAGCAGACGGTTGGCGATCCGGGGCGTCCCCCGCGACCGCGACGCGATCGCCCGGGCGCCCCCCGGGTCGATGGGCACCCCGAGGATCCCGGCCGAGCGGGTGACGATCTCCGTCATCGCCGCCGGATCGTAGAACTCCAGCCGCAGCACGGCGCCGAACCGGTCGCGGAGGGGTCCGGTCATCAGCGCCAGGCGGGTCGTCGCGCCGGCGAGGGTGAACCGGGGCAGGTTGATCCGCATGGTGCGGGCGGCGGGTCCCTTGCCGATCACGATGTCGACGGCGAAATCCTCCATCGCTGGGTAGAGGACCTCTTCCACCACCCGGTTGAGGCGGTGGATCTCGTCGATGAAGAAGACATCGCCGGGCTTGAGGTTGGTCAGGATGGAGACGAGGTCGCCAGCCCGCTCGATCGCCGGTCCGGAGGTGATCCGCAGGCTGCCGCCCATCTCTGCCGCCAGGATGCTGGCCAGGGTCGTCTTGCCGAGGCCGGGTGGACCGTAGAGCAGGACGTGGTCGAGCGGCTCACCCCGCCCCCGGGCGGCGCGGATGAAGACCTCGAGGCTGCCCTTGACCCGCTCCTGGCCGATGTACTCCGCCAGCCGCCGCGGGCGCAGGCTCTTCTCGAGGTGGGCGTCCTCGGGCCGCCCGCGCGGCGACACCATCCTCCGCGGACCGCCAGGGGACATCGCCGGGACGCCAGCGGCGTCCGGGGTCGCGGGGCGCGCTGGGCCGGCGAGGGGGCGGCTCGCCGTGGGCAAACGATCGTCAGACGCCATGCCGTGAGTATAGCCCGGCCGGGCGGCATCCGAACGGGCGTTCGAGGCCCATCGGGGAGCCCGAGTGCCCTCGTCAGGCCCCCGGCTCGTCCTGGACCAGCATGTTCGGGATGCCGTCCTCGATCGGGTAGACCCGACCGCAGACCGTGCAGACCAGCGACTGCGCCTGGAGCCGGAGATCGGCGTGGTCGACCGGACAGACCAGCAGCGCCAGCAGGTCCGGCGCGATCGGCGGATTGGCGGCCCCCGTCCCGTTCCTCGTCGCGTCCGTCATCGCGCGCTCTCCTTCCGTGGTGGCCCCCGACTCGTCTCAGCGGTCAGTGACCGGATCGCCAGCGCCGACCGGACCCGTCCGCGCGGCTCAGCTGGCGGGCGTTCCCGTCGCCGCCGGCCCCGGGGCGGCCGTCGATCCCGCTGTTCCCGCACCGACCGCTGGCGTCGCCGGCCCGGTCGGTGCCGACGCTCCGGGGCTGGACGACGGTGACGCCAGTGGTGTGGCCACGCCGAGCGCCGCGAGCTGGGCCGCCGCCCGCTCGGCGAGCACGCTCTGCGGGCTCGAGCCGATCAGCCGCTGGTAGAGGACGATCGCCTCGGCGATCCGGGGTCCCGGGACGGCCTGCCAGTTCTGGTAGAGCTCGGCGAGATAGAAGAGCGCCAGCGCGTTGTTCGGCTCGATCTCGAGGACCCGCCGGTAGTGGAACTCGGCATCGGCGTACTTGCCGCCGGTCGCCAGCTCCTGGGCGAGGTTGAGTCGCACGCTGACGTCGTTCGGGTTGATCGCCAGCGCCCGCTCGTACCAGCTCACCGCCTCGGTCAGCTGCCCCTCGTTCGCGAGGAGGTCGGCCAGGAGGGCCATCGCCGCGGCATCGTTCGGGTTGGCGGCGATCCGGTCCCGTTGCTCCTGGATGACCGGGGACTCTTCGTCGGGAACGTTTCGGGCGTCGTCCTCGCTCCCACCCCGCTCCCGCGCGTCGAGGATCGCCGAGCCGAGGGTGCCGGCGACCAGCGAGCAGACGACCAGCGCCGCCATGAGGCCGAACGCGAGTTGCGGCAGGCCGATCCGGCCGACCCGGCGCAGGGAGGACCGGGAACGGGGCGCGGCGGCGCGGGTGGGGACGGAGCCCGGTCGCCGGGCTTCGGGGCGCTGACGCTGGCTCACGCTCCCGCCCTCGCCACCGGCCCGCGACTCCTGTTCTCGCCCCCGCCCAACGGCGTCCCGGCTGCCCTTCGACGGTCAAGAGCCTGGACGATACCACACCCCTCCCGATGAGCCGGACCCGAAGTGATCCGGTTGTCTGCCTCCGGCGGCGCGTGCTATCCTCTCTGGCGCTCCGGAGGGGCGGGTCCAGGCCGGCCTAGCTCAGTTGGTAGAGCAGCTGTTTCGTAAACAGCAGGTCGCCGGTTCGAGTCCGGCGGTCGGCTCCCGTTGTTCCGGGGTGGAGAGTCAAGCGTCGGTTGCGGTAGAGCCAGTGCCCGCCGAAGTGGCGGAACCGGCAGACGCGCTACGTTCAGGGCGTAGTGGGGGTAACCCCGTGGGAGTTCAAATCTCCCCTTCGGCACCCAGCCCTGCCGTGACGACGACCCCTCCCCGGTGAGGGACTCCGAGCCCAGCGCGAGCGGGCTCGCACCTTGACAACCGAGGGCGTAGGACGGGAAGGGCGGTCGCTGCCTCCGCGGAGGCAGAGGAAAGTCCGAGCTGCGCAGAGCACGGGTGCCCGGTGACAAGCCGGGGAGGCGCCTTCGGGCGTCGACAGTCCAGATCGGCGTGCCGCTTCGGCGGCGCGAGAGCAACAGAGACCACCCCGCCGGCGGCCCTCGGGTCGCGCGGGCGGCTGAAAAGGGCAATCCTCCCCGCAGCAATCTCCGAATCGGCCGCTATCAGGTTGCTCGCCGAGGCCGGAAGTCGAGAGCAGCCGCCAAGGCGACGAGGCGGCCGGCCCCATGCGGGTCGAGAGAGATGACCGTCTAGAACAGAACTCGGCTTACTCTCCCCCCTCGCCCTCACCCTATGGTGCCTTTAGCTCAATCGGCAGAGCGCCGGACTGTGGATCCGGAGGTCACGGGTTCGAGCCCCGTAAGGCACCCCAAGAGCCACCCTCTCCACGAGGCACGACGCGGCCCGGTCGGACCATCCGACCGGGCCTCATTGTTTGCGCTTCGCTGCCCGCGCCAGCGCCGTCGCCGCGTCGCCCTTGGCCGTCCAGAGCCAAGAACCACCGCCGCCGGCCTGGATGGCTCGCTCGGTATCCGGATTCGCTCCGACCCTGGCCATCGACCACGGGCGTCGCGCGGGCAAGCGTGAGAGGCAACGCGACGACCGCACCTGTGACCGTCGGCGCCGGCACCGATGGGCGGTGGGGCTGACGCGTTCGCCCGATCTTCCAGAGTATCGCCTTCGTCCCGGACCTCCTGCCGCAGCCGCTTGACCCGGCTCGGCGCCGCGTCTGCCGCCGGTCACGCGCACGCTCCCATCCCCCAGCGGCGGGCACCAACTGGCGACGTCTCCGGGCTTCGCATGGTGTGACCCGGCCAGGACCGGCGGCCGGGCGGTCGCTGGCCGCGGTCCGCGCGATCGCCACCCGCGCGGACGCCGAGTTGGGCGTCTCGCGCCTCAGGCGGTGGCTTCTCGCACCGGGGCGGCAGCCGTCGCTTGGCGGGCGCGCCAGCGGGCGACGTCGAGGCCCGCCGCGCCGGCCGCGACCACCATCGCCAGGGGCACCAGCGCCGCGGTCGGCGGCGGGTCGGTGCGGACCGCCGGCGCGCCGTCGACCACCGCTCGCCAGGCGGCCCGGCCGACCGCGACGCCGAGGTGGATCGGCAGCCAGGCCGCCGGGACCAGCAGGGCCCAGGTGACACCTCGACGCCGGACCAGGGCTGCCGTCACCGCGCCCGCCGCAAGGAAGCCGAGCACCGCCGGCAGCAGCTCCGACGGGGGGACGAGGAAGGTCAGCGCCAGGGCGGCGCCGATTACCGTGCCCGCGCCGACCAGTCGACGCGGTTCCCGCCGGACCGAGCGGGCGAGCAACCCGAGCGCCGCCAGCCAGACGAGCCCACCGAGCCCGTTGATCGAGCGCGCCGCGGCGCCGTCGGCCGCGATCGCGACTCCGACCAGAAGTCCGGCCGCCACCAGTGCGCCCCCGCCGAACGCGCCCGGTCCCACACCACCGCCCCCGGTTCGCCGTGCCGCGGTAATCCTTCTGCCTACCATCGCTACCCCTCAGGTCCCGCGCCCCGACACTCACGCTCGACAGCCAACCCTAGGCGTGGCGACCGGGTTACGTCAATCCGCCCGGTTCGATCGAAGCGACGGCGTCCGGCACCGCTGCTATACTTTCGCCGCTCGGGAGGCCCCAGGGTCGCACCGTGCCCTCGTAGCTCAATGGATAGAGCGCTTGGCTTCGAACCAAGAGGTTGGGGGTTCGATCCCCTCCGAGGGTACCCGTCCGCGCCCCGCCGCCCGCACTCCCCCGTCCGACAGCCGCCATCCGCCTGGGGCAGACCGCCCCCGAGGTGACCCTGCCATGCGCGCCCACGTCGTCTCCATCGGCTCCGAGCTCATGCAGGGACACCTCACCGACACCAACGCGACGTACCTCGCCCAGCAGCTCGTCGCCCAGGGCATTGAGCTGGTCCAGGTCACCCAGGTCGGCGACGACCAGGACCGGCTCGTCGCGGCCCTGCGCGCCGCGGGCGAGAACGCGGACCTGGTGATCTGTACCGGCGGCGTTGGCCCGACCGAAGACGACCTCACGCGCGAGGCGCTGGCGGCGGTGGCGGGCGAGACGCCCACCGTCGACCCCGACCTCCTGGCGACCATCGAGCGGTTCTTCGCCGGTCGGGGTCTCGCGATGCCGGAGCGGAACCAGAAGCAGGCGTGGCTGATCCCCAGCGCCGAAGCGCTCCCCAACCCGGTCGGCACCGCGCCGGGCTGGTTCGTGCGGCTCCCCGGGACCGTCTTCGTCGCGATGCCCGGGGTTCCGCGCGAGATGTTCCGCATGTGGCGCGAGCAGGCCCTGCCCCGCATCGCCACCGACCTCGTCCGCCGGGCGGTGAGTACGGTCACGTTCAAGACGCTCGGGATCGGCGAGTCGCTGGCGGAGCAGACGCTCGGCGGGCTTGTAGCCCAGCCCAACCCGATCGTGGCTACCTACGCGAAGGACGACGGCGTCCACGTCATCGTCTCCGGCTTCGGCGCGACCGACACCGAGGCGACCGCCCTCCGGGACGGGGCCGCCGCCGAGGGCCGCCGCCTGCTCGGCC
>CADCWG010000309.1 GCA_902806335.1 uncultured Thermomicrobiales bacterium
GACGCGGGCGCGGGCGCCGGCGCGGGCGGCATCCTGGGGGTGCCCGACGGTGCCGAACCGGTCCGTCGCGCGGGAGGCGGTATCCTTGTCCCGACAGGACTGAGGAGGCCACGGTTCCCGATGCACACCACGACCACCGCCGCCGCCACCGACGGCGTTGAGGCCGACGTTTCCGCCGCGGACCGGACCGCCGCGGCCGACGCTTCGGTCGCCACGCCCGGGCGCTACTACGTCACGACCGCGATCGACTACCCGAACGGCGAGCCGCACGTCGGGCACCTGCTCGAGAAGGTCGCCGCCGATGTCCTCGCCCGCTACCACCGCCTGCGGGGCGACGACGTCGCCTTCTGCATGGGCCTCGACGAGAACTCGCAGCACGTGGTCACGGCCGCGGAGCAGAACGGGGTCCCGCCGGGGGAGTGGACCGACCGGATGGAGGTCGCCTTCCGCCGCGCCTGGGACGCGCTGGAGATCTCCGTCGACGCCTGGGTGCGGACGACAGAGCCGCGCCACCGCCGCGCCTCCCAGGAGTTGTTCCGCCGCGCGCGCGAGGCCGGCGACATCTACACGTCGACCTACACCGGCTGGTACTGCCCGAACTGCAACACGTTCTACGCCGACGCCGACCTGGTCGGCGGCCGCTGCCCGAACCACCCGTCGGTGACGCCGGACTGGCTGGAAGAGCAGAACTACTTCTTCGCCCTCGGCCGCTACGCCGACCGCCTCCGGGCGCACATCGAGGCCAACCCTGACTTCATCGTGCCTGCCCACCGGCGGGCCGAGGTCCTCGGCTGGATCGACCAGGGCCTGCGCGACTTCTCGGTCTCACGGGCCGTCCGACCGGATGGCATCGCCTGGGGCATCCCCGTCCCGGACGACCCGAGCCAGGTCCTCTACGTGTGGTTCGATGCCCTGACCACCTACATCACGGCCGTCGGGTTCCCCGACGACCCGGCGCGCTTCGCGCGGTACTGGCCGGTCGACACCCACGTGATCGGCAAGGACATCACCCGCTTCCACTGCCTCTACTGGCCGGCGATGCTGCTCTCGACCGGGCTGCCGCTGCCGCGCCAGGTGGCGGTGCACGGCTTCCTGACGCTCGAGGGCGGCAAGATCTCGAAGACGTCCGGCAACGTGATCTACCCGGCCGACCTCGCCGCCGAGTTCGGTGCCGACCCGGTCCGCTACTACCTGATGCGGGAGGTCTCGTTCGCCAGCGACGGCGACTTCTCGCGCGCCAACCTGATCCGCCGCCACAACGACGACCTGGCCAACGACCTCGGCAACCTGCTCAATCGGGTCGTGGCGATGGTCGGCCGCTACCGCCAGGGGACAGTGCCGCCGCTGCCGGCGGAAGGGGGGCCGGCCGAGGGCGAGCCGGAGCGCGACCTGCGCCGGGTGGCCGCCGAGGCCCGCGCCCGCGCCGAGGCCGAACTGGCGGCGTGGGCGCCCGACCGCGCCCTCGACGCGATCTGGTCGCTGGTCCGCCGCGCCAACCAGTACCTCGAAGAGCGCCAGCCGTGGCGGGTGGCGAAGGCGAAGGACGACCCGGCGGCCATGGCGACGCTCGACGCGACCCTGGCCTCGGCGGCAGAGGCGACCCGGCTGGCCGCGGTCCTGCTCGCGCCCTACGTGCCGGCGACCGCCGACCGGATCCTGGCTCAGCTCGGCCTGCCGCCCCTGGTCCCGGGCGACTGGGTCGTGGCGGGCGACTGGGGCGACCACCCGGCCGCGCGCGTCGCGCCGGCCGGCCCGCTGTTCCCCAAGCTGGACGAGGACGAGGGGTAGGGCGCGCCGCTCGTTACCGACGTACTGATGAGGGTTGGCGGCGAGGGCGGCCTCGCCGCGGTCGGTGAGGGCACGGTGGCACATCCCGGCGCCGCGCCCCGGCGTTGCCCTGCCCCTCTGATGCGGACTCCTGCTGTACGCTGGTACCGGGGGGCGGCCGCCCCCTCGCCCGACCGGGGCAAGCCCGGGCTCAGGCAGGAGGTCGGCTGCGGGTCGGCCGGGCGGAACCCGGGCGAACACGCGGCTTCGGCATGAGTCGGCTGCGTGCCGTTCCGCGAACGCAGGACAGACGAGGCTCGTCGTCCCCGCCGGAGGGCGAGTCTCGGGCCGTTCGGGCGCCACGGCCGGCGACGGTTGGCGGCACTGACGCGCGGTGTGGACGCTGCGGTACGGGATCCGGGTGATTGCCGGCGCTTCGCTCGGACGGCCCCAGCCGGCCTGAGCAGGCTTCGTCCCTCAGACCGTGGAGAGCCCCGGACGGCTGGGGGACGGCCGGCCCCACAGTCCCTCAACTGATCGCCTGGAGCCCGTATGACCCTGGGGCTTGCCCTTGGCGGGCGAGTCCGCCGGCCCCCCCATACCACGGACGAACAGACGGATTCAGTCCGCGAAGCGCGTCCGTCCTCGCCGGACCGGTCCGCCGCCGCGGGACCGACCCGGCCGGGTAGGGGCACATTCCGCTCAATGCTGAGGAGTCGCGGTGCCTGCCGCGCGTCGCGCGGTGAGGTTTGCGGCGTTCTCGGGTGATCACGCGAGCGTCCAGTGCCGACGGGCGAACGGCCGCCCCGTCGGGCACCTCGTCAATGTCGGCCGAGCCGATTACGCGCGGTCCGGACGAGGGCCGGCGGGCCCGGCGCATTGGAGCCCGGCTTGACTCCCGGCGGTGCGGTCGCTAGCCTGCGAGTCTCCGGGGGACACCGTTCCTCCAGCCAGCACGACCGGCCACGCAACAGGGGGGTTCACCCGCATGTCCGCTACTCCATCGCCGCGCGCATGCCGGAAGTGCTCCGCCTGATCCCCTAGCGTCCCGGCCCACCGGCTCCCGTCTGCTCTCTGCGACGGCCGACGACGCCGTCCGACGACGCGGCCATCACCTCCGCATCGCGCGCCCGACCGTGACCCCGCGGGAATCCCCGCAGGGCATTTGTCGTGTCGCTCGCATCGCGGAGATCCCCATTCGTGTTGTCTTCCCTTCGGGGCCTGAGCCGCCATGGGCGGCTGCTGGCCCGCTATCTCCGGCCCCAGCGCGCGCGGATGGCCGTGCTGGCGCTGATCCTGTGCGGCACCATCGGCGCGCAGATCGCGTCGCCGCTGCTCGCCGGCCGCTTCATCGACCAGGCCACCTCCGGCGGGACGCCGCGGACCCTGATCCTGCTGGCGATCCTGACCATCGGTCTGGCGCTGGTCAGCCAGAGCGTGGCGATCGCCGAGACGTACGTCGCCGAGAGCGTGAGCTGGGAGGCCACGAACGCGCTCCGCACCGACCTGGCCGCCCACCTGCTGCGGCTCGACGCCTCGTTCCACACGGCCCATACCCAGGGCGAGCTGATCGAGCGGGTGGACGGCGATGTCGCCACCCTGGCCCGCTTCCTCTCGCGCTTCGCGGTCTATGTCGTCGGCAACGCCATCCTGCTGGTGGGCGTGCTGGTGTTGCTCTCCCTCGTCGACTGGCGGGTCGGACTGGTGCTGGCCAGCTTCGTCGTGCTTGCCCTGGTCGCCATGCTGCGCATCCGCGCCCGGGCCACGCCGCACTGGGCCGCGGAACGCCAGGCGAGCGCCGACTTCTACGGCTTACTCGGCGAGTACCTGGCCGGGCTGGAGGACGTCCGGTCGAACGGGGCCCGCGCGTTCGTCCTGCGCCGCTGCGCCGAGGCGATGCGGTCCTGGCTGGCCGTGACGACGCGGGCCCAGATGTGGGGCTATGCCCTGGTCGCCACCAGCCAGGGGCTGTTCGCGCTCGGATTGGCCTTCGCCTTCGCCGTGACCGCCATGCTGTTTCGGGACGGCAGCCTGACGATCGGCACCGTCTTCCTGGTCTTTCGCTATACGGAGATGCTGCGCCAGCCGACCGAGCAGATCCGCAACGAGGTGCAGGACCTGCAACAGGCGGACGCCAGCCTGGGCCGCGTCGAGGCGCTGCTGCGTACGGTGCCGCGCCTCGAGGACGGACCGGGCGAGGACCTCCCGTCGGGACGGCTCGGGGTCGAGCTGGATGGCGTCTCGTTCGGCTACCTGCCGGACGTCCCGGTGCTCCGCGACGTTCACGTCCGGCTGGCGCCGGGTCGGGTGCTGGGCGTGGTCGGCCGGACCGGCAGCGGCAAGACGACCCTGACCCGGCTCATCCCGCGCTTCTACGACCCCGTGGCGGGCACGGTTCGCCTGGGTGGCGTCGACGTGCGGAGCGTCCGCCTCGCGGCGGTGCGCGCGCGCATCGGCGTCGTCTCCCAGGAGGTGCACCTCTTCAGCGCGAGCGTTCGCGACAACCTGACCCTCTTCGACCCCGGCGTGCCCGATGACCGGATCGTCGCCGTCCTGCGGACCCTGGGCCTCGGCCCCTGGCTGCGGCAGCTGCCCGACGGGCTGGACACGGCCCTCGGTTCCGGTGCCGCCGGGATCTCCGCCGGCCAGGCGCAGGTGCTGGCCTGTGCCCGCGTCCTCCTCCGCGACCCCGATCTGGTGATCCTGGACGAGGCCTCCTCTCGGCTCGATCCCGCCACGGAGCGGCTAGTTCACGGGGCGCTGGGCCGGCTGCTCGCCGGTCGGACCGGCATCATCGTGGCGCACCGGCTGTCCACGTTCGCCTACGCCGACGACATCCTCGTCCTCGAGGACGGGCAGGTGCGCGAGCACGGGCCGCGGCGGGAACTTGCCGCCGACCCATCCTCGCGCTTCGCCCGGCTGCTGCGCGTCGCCGGGGAGGATGTGGCCCGATGACGCCGTTTCCGACCTGGCGCTACCTCGCGCGGATGGCCCGCTTCGCGCCCGGGGTCGTCGCGCTGCACGTGGTGCTGTGGGGCACGATGAACCTGTCGGCGCTGCTGCCGGGCCTGATTGCCCGCGACTTCTTCGATGCGCTGACCGGGGAAGCGCAGCCGACCCTAGGCACGACGGGCCTGGTCGCGCTGCTGGTGGCACTCGCCATGGGCCGCGTGCTCCTGTGGCTCGTCGCCGGGTACGTCGAGATCACGATGCGGTTCACCATGAGCGGGCTGCTGCGGCGCAACCTGCTGCGGCACGTCCTGGCCCGTCCGGGCGCCCTCGCGTTGCCCTTCGCGACGGGCGAGACCATCAGCCGCTTTCGCGACGATGCCGCCGTCGCCGAGGACAGCCTGGACTGGACCGACGAGATCGTGCCCCAGAGTCTGATCGCCCTGGGCGCCGTCGTAGTGCTGCTGTCGATCGACGTTCGCCTGACGCTCGTCGTGGTGCTCCCCATCGTGATTGTGGTGGCGGCCGTCCAGCGGGTCAGCGCGCGGCTGGGGCACCTCCGGGAGGCGAGCAGCGAGGCGACCAGCCAGGTCACCGGGGCGATCGGCGACATCCTCGCGGCGGTCCAGACGGTGCAGGCCGCCGGGGCGGAAGCACGGGCCATCGACCATCTTCGCCGGCTCAACGAGCGGCGCCGTTCGGCGATGATAGCCGACCGCGTGGCGACGCAGGCGCTGGATGTCTTCGCGGCCAACACGGCGAGCCTGGGGACCGGGCTGATCATGCTGGGGGCCGCCGGCGGCATTCGGACCGGCGATCTCACGGTGGGCGACTTTGTCCTGTTCGTCTCCTACCTGAGTCTGGTCGCCGAGTTCGTCACCGGGTTCGGCCAGTACCTGGCACGCTACCACCAGGGCGGCGTCGCCTTCGCGCGGATGGGCGCGTTGCTCGGCGATGCTCCCCCGGCCGCGCTCGTGGCGCCCACGCCGCTCCACCTCCGTGGCCCGCTGGCGCCGGTGCCGCCGACGACGGCGAGCACGAGCGACCCGCTCTCGCTCGTCGAGGCGGTGGGGTTGACCTATCGCCACCCCCGGTCGGGGCACGGCATCGCCGGGGTCGACCTGAGGCTGGCGCGCGGCACGTTGACGGTCGTGACCGGGCGCGTCGGCGCGGGCAAGACGACGCTGCTGCGAGCGCTGCTGGGGCTGCTCCCCCCGCAGTCGGGCGTGGTCCGGTGGAACGGGGCGGTCGTGGACGACGCGGAGCGCTTCTTCGTCCCGCCGCGCGCGGCGTACACGGCGCAGGTCCCGCGCCTGTTCAGCGAGACGCTGAAGCAGAACATCCTGCTGGGGCAACCGGAGGACCACGCGACCCTCGCCGCCGCCATGCGGGGCGCCGTCCTCGAGCGCGACGTGAAGACGCTGGAAGCCGGTCTGGAGACGCCGATCGGCAGCCGGGGCGTCAAGCTGTCCGGCGGCCAGGTCCAGCGGACGGCGGCGGCGCGGATGCTGGTGCACGGCGCCGAGCTGCTCGTGATCGACGACCTCTCGAGTGCGCTGGATGTTGAGACGGAGCGGGTGCTGTGGGAGCGCCTGCTCGCCGGTGGCGCGGTGACGTGCCTGGCGGTCTCGCATCGCCGCGCCGCGCTGGCCCGGGCGGACCACGTCGTGGTGCTGAAGGAGGGCGCCATCGAAGCCCAGGGCACGCTCGACCACGTGCTGGCCAGGAGCGCCGAGATGCGCTCCCTGTGGCGCGATACCGACGACGACGCGCCGCTGTGACCTCCCGCCCCGCGGGTCGGCCCGCTACCGGCGGCGCACCCGGTGTCCGGATCACCGTCGCACCCGAGCGTGCTACCTCGTTCGCCCGGTGCGTGGCACGACCCCCGGCCGACCGCGGTCGGACCAAGAACCATCCGGACTCCGGGTGGTTCCTGTGCTCCCCACGCCGACCGACGTTAGCCGGTTTGAGCCGGCTTCGGGCCCGAGCCGCTGACCTCGCGACCTCGGGGCATGTCCTGGGCGGGCCCGGGGGGCATGTCCCGGGCGGGCCCGGAGACGATCGGCCCCCGCGCCTTCCACCGGCCACCCGGATCGGGTCTCGCCCGCCGGGCATCCCCGCGGGCCTTCGCGCGCCGGGTCCAGCACGCGGGGACGCGCCGGCGCCCGCCGGGGCGACGCCCGCCGACCTCATCGAGGCCGACGTCACGCGCGGCCTGGATAGCCCGAAAGCCGGACCCGCGGTGGGCTGCCCTGCCCGTCGCGCCGATCGGGCATCGACGCGGGGTGACGGGCAGGGCGGCGCGGTGGGAATGGTCGGAGTCGCCCGCGCTCGTGCGGTGGCGACCCCAACTCGAACCGGGATCAGTCGGCGTTGTAGATGTGGACCGGCCGCTCCAGGTTGAAGTCGTCGCGGCGGGGGCGGTCGATGACGGCGCGGATCGACCAGGAGACGCGCGCCGGCGGCATGGTGTGGCTGGGGAAGGCGCGGGTGGGGATCAGCAGCTCGAAGGGGAACTCGTGCGTATCGCCGGGCGCCAGCGCGCTCCCGATCAGCGAGGCGATCTCCCGCCCGCTGACCACCTCGGTGTCCTCGTAGCCCCGGTCCCGGGAGACTTCCTCGCGACGCACCAGCTCGACCCGGACGGCGCGGGCCTCAAAGGACGAGCGGGCGGCGAGGCGAAGCGTGCCCCGGATGGTGGCGCCGGCGCGGAGAACGTCGTCGTCCAGCGTCAGCGCCAGGTGGCAGTCGTTGGTGTCGAGATGGGGCGCGCGGAAGCCTGACGGGTGGGCGTCGCGTGGGGCCAGGACGACGATCGAGGTCTGGCCGTCGGCGTCTGGGCGGCGCGGCACGTCGAGGACCGCGCGGACCGACCACCAGATGCTCGTGGCCGACCCTTCGCCGCTCGGGGGCGCGCCGGCCGGGATCTGGATCTCGGCGGCGAGCGGGATATCGCTCCCGGCCTCGACCGTGCCCTCGCCGAGGAGGGGGACCATCGCGACCACGGTGTCGTCCGATGTGGTCTGCGTGGTCGTCCGGGTCCCGCCATTGTTCGACGCGGTCGTCGTCCGGTACTTGTACTTGTGGGTGATCACCAGCTCGGCCCGGGCGCCGCGGATCGCGAGCGCCTCCTGGCCCCGCGCCCGGATCTCGATCCGCACCGTCTCCCCGGGTCGATAGGACTGCCGGTCGGCGGTCACGTCGACGATTGCCTTCTCGCTGAACAGTCCAAAGACCATGGCCGTCCCTCCGGACGCTTGGCGCTCCTCCGTGACAGGTCGTCGCACCCCTAGACGTCGGGAGGCGCCGCTCGGTTCCCGGCGTCGCGATCAGGCGGGGGCGGTCAGCAGCAGGTCGCGGAGGGCGGCGAGGACGACCGACTCCTCGCCGGGCTCGAGCGTCTGCGGGTTGAGCGCGATGGTACCGGGGCCCTCCGCGACGCCGCCCCGGCCGACCGCGATCCGCGGGTTGCGGTCCATCAGCGCGGCCGCGAGCGCGTCGGCGGTCCAGGCGCAGGGCGGCGCGAAGCGGAGGATCGCCCGCCCGTGGGGCTGGCCGGCCTCGCTGGGGTAGCCGCGCTCCGCCGTCACCCCGGCGATCCCCGACAGGCCCTCGGTCCACCCCGCGACGATCGTCTCGTAGCGGGCGAGGAGTGCAGCCTCGTCCTGGGCCAGCGTCCACTCCAGCGCCGCGAGCAGGCCGACCATCTCCTCCTTGCCGACCTTCATCGGGCGGCCGATGCTGTGGTTGGGGTTGCCGTTGGCGCGGCAGCCGGCGATCAGGTCGGCCCGGCCGAGCACCAGGCCGCTCGACTGCGGACCGCGCAGGCCCTTGCCGCCGCTGAAGATCGCGAGGTCCGCCCCGGCGTCGCGGGTGAAGTGCCAGAGCGAGGCGACCGGCGGGATCTGGGCCGCGGCGTCGACGAGCACCGGCACCCCCCGGGCGTGGGCGGTGGCGACCACCTCCGCGAGCGGGGGCCCGCCCGGGGCGTAGTGGGCACCCGCGAACCAGAGCACGCAGGCGGTGCGGTCGGAGATCGCCGCCGCGAGGGCCGCCGCGTCGGCGTCGGCCTCGACCATCCGGGCGCCGGTCTGGCGGGCGGCGTAGTCGTAGCCGTTGCGCTGCCCGCGGTGGACGACCACCTCGGTCCGGGCGGCGAGGGTGAGGGCGGGGAAGTCGGCGATCAGGGCGGGGTCGGTGCCGGCGATGCAGGCGGCGACGGCGACGACGATCCCCGCCGCAGCGCCCGAGGAGACGTAGGCCGCCTCGTTGTGGGTGAGTGCCGCCGCCCGGGCCGACACCCGCGCCTCGAGCTCGGTGAGGTCGACGAAGGCGCGGGCGGCGGCGGCCATCTCGGCGACGACCTCCGGCGGCATCCGCGAGCCGCCGAGCCGGGTCAGCGTCGCCGCGGCGTTGATCACCGGGCGCACGGCGAGTTCGTTGTAGAGCGAGGGCGTGGGCGGGGTCGGCCGGCGGGGGTCGGCGACGGAGGACGGGAGGCCGCCGGCGCCGGTGCGTCCGGCCGAGTCGTGAAGTCCGGGCAGGTCGTGGCCCATGCGGCGTGGCTCCCCTGGTGCTCCCGCGACCGCGCGGGAGCGATCGTCCGATCGATGAGGCTGCCCATCCTCGCAGAACGCTTCGCGAGCCGCACCGGGCCGGAGACGTCCACTACCCTTGGTGGGATAGCGGAGGGCAGCACAGGGAGGGGAAGCCAGTGGTGGGGCGGGACGCGGCGCAGGCCTGGCTTGACCGCTACGTGTCGGCCTGGGAGCGATACGACCCGGCCGCGATCGGCGACCTCTTCACCGAGGACGCGGTGTATTACTACTTCACCCCGTGCGCGGAGCCGCTCCAGGGGCGGGATGCGATCGTGGCCGCCTGGCTACGCGATCCCGAGCCACACGGCACCTACGAGGCGTTCTACCGGCCAATCCTCGTTGATGGGGACGTGGCCGTCGCGCGGGGGAGGACCCGGTACTTCGATGGTCCCGACCGGGCGTCGCTAAAGGCGGAGTGGGACAACCTGTTCGTCATCCGCTTTGCCGTCGATGGGCGGTGTGCCGAGTGGCGGGAATGGAACATGAGGCGGCCGACGCACCAGCGGTGACGGATCTGTTGCCGCGGGGCAGATGGTCTGGGCAGGGCAGGGCAGGGCAGAGTAGGTGGCGAGGGCGAGGGGCCATCTTCATGGGGACGATCCGCGGCGGGGGCTCCAGGGGCTGAACATCCGGTCGCCCCGCGCGGGGGTGGCCGTGCATCGGACGGCGCGGCGGGCGAACGGACGGACGGGGGAGCAAAGTGCACGAGGAAACGATTCGCCGGACCGAGGGGTTCGTGCGGGAGCGGCTCGCGGGGGAGGCGAGCGGTCACGACTGGTGGCACGTCGACCGGGTGCGGCGGACGGCCCTCCGGCTGGCGGAGGAGGAGGGCGCCGACCGGGTCGTGGTCGAGCTGGCGGCGCTGCTCCACGACGTCGCCGACTGGAAGTTCCACGGCGGGGACGACGCGGCCGGGCCGGCGCTGGCGACGTCGTGGCTGCGCTCGCTGGGGGTCGGGGAGGACGTCGTCGCCCACGTCGCGGAGATCATCGCCGGGCTGAGCTTCAAGGGAGCGGGGGTGCCGACGCCGCCGCGGACGACGGAGGGCGCGGTCGTCCAGGACGCCGACCGGCTGGACGCGATCGGGGCGATCGGGGTGGCGCGGGCGTTCGCCTACGGCGGGTTCCGCGGCCAGCCGATCTACGACCCGGACGTCGCGGTCGAACTCCACCAGACCGCCGAGCGGTACAAGCGCGGCGCGGGCTCCTCGGTCAACCACTTCCACGAGAAGCTGCTGCTGCTGAAGGACCGGCTGAACACGGAGTCCGCGCGGCGGATCGCCGCGGGGCGCCACCGCTTCTTGGAAGAGTACCTGGAGCGGTTCCACGCTGAGTGGGAGGGACGGGCGTAGGGGGGGCGCCGTTTCCGACCCCGCCCGGCTGGGTCCCGCGGAACCCCCCCTCGGCGCGGCGGGACGGGGCGAGCCGACCCATGGGAAGCCACGGAGGAGTCGCGGCCACAGGCGGTCCCCGCGCCCCCTGTCCGGCGTCACGCGTTCAGCGGGTGGAGTCGTCGCGGCCGAGGACGCTCGTTCGCTCCCGCGGGACCTGCCGGGGGCGGTCGGCGCGGGAGGGGGACCCCGCGGCGGCCCATCGAGCGGCTCGCCGTCGGTGGCGCGTGTCCGGCCGTGACGGTGGCCGGCCCGCGTGGGGGGACCTAGCGCTCGGCGAGCGAGAGCCTGGCGCTGAGGGCGACGAACGAGCCGGCGAAGGCGCGGCGCATCCAGGTCATCATCCGCGGGCGGGTGACGATGTGGTCCCGGACCGCGGCGGCCAGCACCCCGTAGCCCGCGAAGACGACGAACGTGAGCAGCATGAAGACCGCGCTCAGCTCCGACATGCGCCAGACCGCGCCCGGCTCGTCGGTGCTGACGAACTGGGGCAGGAACGCGACGAAGAAGATGGAGAGCTTCGGGTTGAGGATGTTGATCAGGATGCCGGAGGCGATCACCCGGGAGGCGGAACGGGGGGCGGTCTCCTCCACCGTCAGGGCGCCCCTGTCGCGCAGCGTGCTCCACGCCATGTAGAGGAGGTACGCCACGCCGAGGTACTTGATGGTCTGGAATGCCAGCGCGCTGGTGTGGAGCAGCGCCGCGAGCCCGGTGATGGCCGCCGCCACGTGCGGGACGATGCCGAGCGTGCACCCGACCGCGGCGACGACGCTCGCGCGGGCGCCGCGCGCGAGGCCGGCCGCCAGCGTGTAGAGGACGCCGGTGCCGGGTGTCGCGACGATGATCAGCGAGGTGACGAGAAACTCGACGCTCACGGCGTCCCTCCTAACAGCGGTCGCGGTCGGTCACGATGGCCCGACGCATCCGGCTGGCGCGCTAGCCCGACGCATCCGTCGGGATGGTGCGGACTCGTCAGCGGTTCTGGTCGCGCCCGCGGTGCACGGGCAGCGATTATCCCCGACGGAGTGGCTGGTGGCAGCGGCTGGTGGCAGCCGCTGGTGGCAGTGGTTGACAGCGTTCGTCCCGCTCGCGGAGCCGCTCGGCGGTCGGCTCACGCGCCCAGGGCTGGTCGGAGGACGCGGCGGTCCTCACCCGCGATCCATGCGGTGGGCCGCCGCGAGCCGGTGGGTGGAGGCGGCCGCAGCGGCCGTGGACGGAACCGGCCACCGATACCGCGCCGCGCGTGATCGACCGGGGCGGTCGCGGGCATCGCGGGGGGACCGGGAGCGTGGGAGCGCGTGGGTCAGGAGGAGTACCCGGAGGGGAGTACCCGGAGGGGAGTACCCGGAGGGGTTCCGCGCCGAGTGGGACGGGAGGGCGTCGGGGGCGGCTACCGTTCGGTCGCCCGCGAGGTTCGCCACGATCCGGCCGGCCGGGCGAGGGCCCCGGGATCGGTCCGCGGCGGGGCCAACCGGGGCCAAGCCCTCGGCTCAGCCACGAGCCCTGCTCAACCCCTCTGCCACGGGCAACGGCCTGGAGGGGCCCCTCGCCCGGGTTCCGCCATACCCGCTGGGTGGCAACGGGGACTGCGTGGGCATCCCGAGGGGCAGACCCAGGTGCATCTCGGGAGGCAGACTGACGGGCACCCCGATGTTGCACCGATGCTGGCCGAAGGCGCGCCCACCGTGGTCGCCAGGCAGTCACGGAGGCCCTCCCTCCCGGGCGTGGTCGAGGGGGCGTCGGACGCGACTCACGGGACGGGCACCGTCTCGGTCCTCCCGTCGCTCGCGGACGGGGGAAGGGGGCGGACGCGCCGCGCCGCCGGGGAGGGTTGGTGTCCCCGGCGGCGCGTCCGCGAGCTCGATCGTGGTGTGTCCCCGGTCCTCAGGGGTGGTGCCGGGGCCGTGGGGTGGCGCCGGCGCGGCCGTGCCGCGCCGGACGCGGGATCAGGCCGAGCAGGTGACGGCCGCGTCCCTGTAGCCGCCGAAGGTGGCCGTCCAGTACCACTTGTAGGTGGAGGAGGCGCCGTAGGCGCGCCCGATGCCGATCGCGCCGAAGTTGGCACTGAGCATGTTGGCGTTGTGGCCGGCGCTGTTCTTCCACTGGTTGAACGTCTGCTGGGCGGTGGAGTAGCCGGCGGCGATGTTCTCGGCTCGAGCGGTGCTGTACGTGTAGCCGTGGTTGCTCATGTTCTGCGACCAGGTGATGCCACCGGCGAGCGTGTGGCTGAAGTAGTTCTTGTTGGCCATGTCGATGCTGTGGTGGTCGGCGGCGGCGCCGAGGGTCCTGGTCAGGCGAAGCGGCGCGCGGCCGTACTGGGCGCGGTAGTTGTTGACGAGGCGGAGAAAGGCGCGCTCTTCCGCGTCGGCGCAGAACCCGTAGCCGGTGACGAAGCTCGGGGCACTCGACGGTGTGGCGGCGGCGGCGGTCAGGCTCGACGCGCCGACGACGGCGAGCGCCAGGACGAGGGCGCGCAGGACGGGAAGCGGGCGCCGGGTGCTCTGCGGGATGCGCATGGTGACGGGGTCTCCCTCCACGGTGGTCGCTCACGCGGCGAACCCGGTCCCCCCAAGGACCGGATGGGACGACGCCGGAGGGCCGTGTGACCCTCCCGATTGGCATCGCCGTGCCGCGCGCGGCGAAGCGTGAGCCAGCCAGCTCACGGCGATTGTAGGCGTCCTGGGAAGAACGAGCCAGGTTTACGGCCCGCAGGGCGGAGAAATAAGAGAGATTGACTATTAACTTCGCGCAACTGTGGGGACTTCCGGCCTAGAACGTATACGGCGCGCCGTGCTTCGAGAAGAATCGTGCGTCTGCGCCCCGTTCTCCTGGGTGAGGACCGTCGAGATCATCCGGATCGGCACTCCGGGCGCGTCGGCGCGTCCTTCCCGGCGGGGCGTACCGAGACTCCGCGGGCGGGACTCCGTGGGCGGGCCGAGCCCAGGGGGTGCCCGGGCCGGTCCCCGGACGGGGATGCCCCGAGCGGACGTTACTCGATCAGCCAGCCGATGTGGCCGCCGTCGACCAGGAGGGACTGGCCGGTGGTGAAGCTGGTCTCGGGGAGGCAGAAGAAGCGGACGACGGCGGCGATGTCCTCGGCACGGCCGACCCGCCCGACCGGGATGTAGCGGGCGGTCGCGGCCCAGCGCGCGCGGTCGCCCCCGGCACCGGGGCGCTCGGGGATCGCGCCCGGAACCACGCAGTTGACGGTGATGCCGTGCGGGGCCAGCTCGTGGGCCATGTTCCGGGTCATCACCTCGACGGCGCCCTTGGCGGCGTCGTAGACGAGCCCGTCGGGGTGACCGGCGCGGGCGCCGATGGTCGAGACGTTGACGATCCGGCCGCGGACGCCGCGGTCGATCATGTGCCGGGCGGCGTGCTGGGCGAGGACGAACGGCGAGCGGTAGTTGACGTTCGTCTGCTCTTCCCAGACGTCGTCGGTGACCTCCCAGAACCGGCCGCGGATGCTCATCCCGGCGTTGTTGACGAGGATGTCGAGCCGCTCGACCCGCGCGAGCACGACCTCGGCGAGGCGATGGGCCTCCTCGGTCCGGGCGAGGTCGGCCGGGGCGCCCCAGGCGTCGACGCCGAGCGCCGCGAGGTCCGACGCGGCGGTGTCGACGGCCGCCTGGTCGCGTCCGGAGACCACGATGTTCGCCCCGGCGCGGGCGAGCCACTCCGCGGTGGTGCGGCCGAGGCCGCGGGTGCCGCCGGTGACGAGGGCGGTCTGGCCGGCCAGCGGCTTGGCGACGATGTCACCGCGGGCGGCGTCTGGCACGGGGTGACTTTCCCCGGCGAGGTCGGCCCCCGCGGTCGCCAGCGGTGTCTGCTCGGGCACAGGCGTCTCCGTGGTGACGTGCGAGTCGGCGGGCGCGACCCTCGGCGGTAGGGCCGGACCGGCACCGTGGCCCTGGACGCCCCGTCCGGGCCGGGGACCGCACGGCTCATTGTGACGGACGGGGCGGTGTCGGTGACGACGGGCGCTGGGCGACGGTGCTGGCCTCGGGAGCGGGGGGGCCAGGAGCAGGAGCGGGCGGCTCGACGGGGCGCCCGGCCGGGGTTGCCGACGCGACGCGGCGGTGGCGTGGTCGTTAGGCGGCGACGCGGCCCTCGTCCCGCGCCACCCGTCGGGGACCGCCCGCCCAGGAACCGCCCGCCGTGCCTGATACGGATCCCGGTGGTTGCCGGCGCATGGCCCGGACGGCACGCGGTCGGCTTCGTCCCCGAGCCGCTGAGATCGGGCCCTGCCCCGGGCGGGATCGAACGGGCTTGGGGACGGCAGGGCCCCTGTGCCCGCGGTCATCTACCTGGAGGCGAGATCAGCCCTTGAGGGCGCCTGCCGTGAGGCCCGACTCGAGGCGGCGCTGGAAGAGGACGTAGACGATCAGGGTCGGGACCATGGTGATCACCATCGCCGCGAAGAGGGCACCGTAGTCGTTCTGGTAGCCCTGCTGGACGGCGAGGAAGTAGAGCCCCTGCGAGAGGAGGTAGCGGTCCTCGTTGGGCATCAGCACCAGGGGGAGGAGGAACTGGTTCCACTGGCCGAGGAAGTTGAAGATGCCCATCGCGATCAGGCCCGGCTTGGCCAGCGGGAGCATGATCTGGAAGAAGATCTGGTACTGGTTGGCGCCGTCGAGGATGCCCGCCTCGCCGAGCTCGTGGGGGAGGGTCTTGAAGAAGGCGGTCAGGAAAAAGATCGTGAACGGCAGCGAGTAGGCGATGTAGACCAGCGCCAGGCCGTGGTACGTGCCCAGGAGGTTGAGGTCCTCGACGAGGAAGTAGAGCGGGACCAGCGCCAGGAAGACCGGGAACATCAGCCCGGCGACGAAGGCGTAGAAGAGGGCCTGGCGGCCGGGGAAGGCGAAGCGGGCCAGGACGTAGGCGGCCATCGAGGAGACGAGCAGCGTCCCGGTCAGCGACATGGTCAGGACCAGCAGCGTGTTGAGGAAGAAGCGGCCGATCCGGGCCTGGGTCCACGCCCGCTGGAAGTTGTCCCACTGGAGGGCGTTCGGCAGGTTCCAGGGGCTGGAGAGAATCTCCGGGTCCGCCTTGAGCGAGGTGACGATCATCCAGAGGAAGG
>CADCWG010000310.1 GCA_902806335.1 uncultured Thermomicrobiales bacterium
ACCGACGGCCCACCCCGCGACGTCCCGGTTTCGGCCCGCATCTCGGCCGGAGCCGCCTCGGCCGGAGCCGCGTCACCGGACGCGACCTCCTCGTCGGCGGCGGCGCCACCCGGGTCTGACGGACTGCCCACCCGTGCCCCGGGCTCGGCACCCGGTGCCGTCGCGCCAGCCGCTGGCGCGGGCCGAGACGACATCCTGACCCCTTCGTCCGGGTCCGAGCCGGCGCCCGCGCCCGACCCCGGAGTCCGGAGCGGCGCCGGCGCCGGCCCCGTCGTCACCCGCTCCGTTGCCCCGGCCACGGGGGCCACCGCGGCGGAGATCGGCGCGACCGCCCCCGGCGGCGGCGTGTCGCCCGTGCCGGGTGTGTCACCCCCAAGGGCGGCCTCGATCCGCGCCCCGCACTCCTCGCAGAACCTCGCGGTCGCCACGTTGCCGTGGCCGCAGTTCGCGCACCGCACCGCCCTCGCCCCTCCGTCGGCCGGCCGATCCTCCGCCCGGAGCAACGCGCCGGCCCCTCGCGGCCTACGCGGCCCAGTGTCCCCGATCGTCGCCGTCGTCACCGTCGCTCCTCCAGGGTTCCGCCCCGCCGGGCACCGGACCCGCATGGTCAGTCGGCCGCCATGGGCGCCGCGGCGCGGGGCGCCGGCCCGGCGAGGTCGAACTCGAGCATCTCGCTGGCCGTCTCGAGGGCGACCACGTCGCCCCGGTGGACCCGCTCGTAGAGCTCGTCGAGCTTTGTCGCGAGCAGCGGCAGGTCGTGGCCCTCGACCCTGGCCAGGGCCGCGCCCGCCGAGGCCACGCCCCGCTCGCTGAGCCGAACGTAGCGGCCCAGGATCGCCTCAGCGGCGTCGAGGTACCGGTCGAGGGTGGCCCGGGCCTGGTCGGGCTCGCCACGGCGGGCGGCGTCCTCGCCGATCACGGCCAGGATCCGACCGGCGGTGGCGACCAGACCGAGGACCTGGGCGCGGACCGCCGGCTTGGCGATCAGGTCCGCGAGGTGGCGCACCGTCTCGATCCTGGCCGCGCTGGTCCCCGGCCGGGCCGGCCGATGCGCGGCCGGCGGCGAGGCCGGCCGGACGGTCCGGCGAAGCGCCCCGTCGGATGCCGCCGGCGCCGCGACCGGACCAAACGGGCTGCCGACGGGCGGGGCGTCCGCGCGGGACCGCCCCCGGAACGGGACCTCCAGCGGGTAGCGGTAGGGCTTGCCGGAAGCGGCCTTCACCGCGCCGACGAGGTGCAGCACCACCCAGGCGAACGGCGCGACCAGGATGCCGGCGACCCAGAGCGGGCCGACCACCAGGGCGCCGACCCCGAGCGTGGCCACGATCATGGCCACCCCGCCGACGAACGCGACGACCACCCAGGCCATCAGCGTGAGGGTGAAGACGAGAGCGGCCCGGGCGTGAGCCGCCGCGAACGGGTCACGCCCCCGGCGGAACAGCCAGATCGCCAGCGGCACGACGACCGCCGGCAGGACGCCGGCGAAGCCCCCGACCAGCGCCCCCAGGTGGGCGCCGACCGCCCAGAGGCGGGGGGCCACCGCGGGCTCGGCTGGGCCCGGCGCGACCGACCGGACCCAGCCGTCCTCGGCCTGCCGCCAGGGGACGGCGCCGACGCGGTATCCGGGGTCGGCGGTCGCCACGCGGGGCACGGCGACCGGCGGCAACGACGGCGCCCTCGTCCCGGCGCCGCGCCCGTCGGACGACCATGCCGGGCCCGGCGGCCGATCGCGTTCGACCGGGTCCGCCCACCAGGGTCGCTCCGGCGCCGCTGACCGCGCGCCGGAGGGGTCCGGGCGGATCGGGGTCGCCGCGGGCGTGGTCGTCCGGTCGTCCCTCGCGCCGAGGGGCGCGGTCGCCGGCCCCGGCTCAGCGGGGACCGCCGTCGGGCGCCGGTCCTCCCGACGCGTCCCGCACATCTCGCAAAAGGCCCCGCCCGGCCATTGGTCGTGGCCGCACTGCGGGCACCGGTCGATGCCACCCGTCGCGCCGCTCGCGTCCGTGGCTCCGATGGGAGCCGCCGCGACCGCGTTCCCCTCGGCCCGCGTTACCGTCTCCATCGCGTTCCCCCGCCAGGTCCCCGTCGGTCCATCCGTCACGCTGGACGCTTCGTCACCATGGACGATAGGGGGCCGGTGTTGCCGCCGTTCGCGCCGCCTGTGGCGGAAGTATGGCGACCGGGGACCCCTCCCGGACCTCCCACGCGGCGCGGCGCGCGCGCCCTCTCCCTGGTCGCGCGGCCGGCGTCGACCCGGTCGCCAGCGATCGGGAGGCGCCCCGGCGCGGTGGTGCCGACGGCCCCTCCGACCGTCGGGGGGCGACGGCCGCGAGGATTGGCGGCTCGGCCGTTGAGGTCTGCGCGTCGGACCCGTACAATGGATCTGTCTCCTTGACGCCATCGATGCCGGCGTGGCTGGTGGTCGCCTCCATCCCCGACGGCCCACCAGATGGCCTTCGACTCCGGCCTGGCCAGCCAGAGGAGCCAGCGTGAGCGAGACCATCCGCGTCCTGATCGTCGAGCGCGAGGCGCTCTACCGGCGTGGTCTTGCCGGGTGCCTGGCCATGGAGGCCGGCATGTCGGTCATCGGCGGCGCCGCCACGGCCGCCGAAGGCTATGCGATCGCCGACGAGGCGCTGCCGGACGTCTGCCTGATCGGCACCACCCTCGTCGATGCCCCCGGCCTCGCCGCCGCGAGCGAGATGCGCCGCCGGCACCCGGCGATGGCGACCATCGTGGTCGCCGCGGTCGAGACCGACGACGAGCTCTTCGCCGCCATCCGGGCCGGCGCGTCCGCCTACTGCGGCAAGGACGTCCCCGAGGACAAGCTGGTCGAGCTGGTCCGGCGGGCCGCCACCGGCGAGTACGTGATCAACGAGCAGCTGCTGGACAAGCCCTACGTCGCCGCGCGCGTCCTCGAGCAGTTCCGCAACGCCACCGTCAGCGAGCTCGCCCCGACCAGCGCGTTCGCGCCCCTGACCGAGCGCGAGCTGGAGATCCTGCGCAAGGTCAGCGACGGCATGACAAACGCCGAGATCGGGTTCGCGCTCGGCATCAGCGCCCAGACCGTCAAGAACCACGTCACCTCGATCCTCCGCAAGCTGGCCGTCAACGACCGCACCCAAGCCGTCGTGACGGCCCTCCGCCGCGGCTGGCTCTCGATCGACGACACCCCGTCGACGAGCGGCCCGGCGGCGCACGTTGGCGCCAACAGCGCCCCGGTCGCCCCTGGCGGCCCCAACGGAGCGAGCCGCGGTCGCGGCTGATCCCCGTCGCCACGTCGATCCCACCGCCGAGGTCGCACCGGGTACCTGGTATCGCTCTTGCGCCTTCCCGGCGCGGAGGACGATTGCCATGGACGCCCCGGCTCCCCACGACGAGACCCTGCGGCGCGCCCTCGACGGGGCTCGGACCTACATCGCCGCCCTGCCCACGCACGAGCGCCACGTCGCCACCCTCGCCGCCGACGGCGTCCCGATCTGGTCGATCGCCCAGGAGACGGGCGAGAGCGAGGCGGCCGTCGCGCGGACGATCGACGCCGTGTTCGCGGCCGTCACCGGGCGGGTGATCTCGCCGGTCGAGACCGGTGGTCTGGGCAGCGACACCGACCCCGGTGTCACCGGCGGCTACGGCGACACGGGCTTCGGCGGCCTCGACACCGAACCCGTGCCGGACAACACCGAGCCCACCGACGGCCAACCCCGCGGTTAGTCCGCCGCCCGGCCCGGCGGCCCCCTGACGGCCGCGCCTGGCGCCGGCCCTTCCACGTGGCACCCCCCCTCAGGCGCATCCGTCCCGCCGACGCGTCCCACGCGGCCTCGTCCGGCAGCGCGTCGGGCAGCGCGTCGGGCAGCGCATCGGGTGGCGCGTCCGCCGCCCCGATGGGGCGATCCGACGAGCGATCCGTGGGACCGGACCTATCGTCGCCGCGAAGGCGACCACCGCGGTCAGCGGTGGTCCGGGTGTACTCCCGCCACGGGCTGGTCGTCGGTGGCCCGAAGGTCGACCCACCGCGCCGCCCAGGCGTCGATCAGGCGCCGGGCGATGCTGGGTGGCGGGGGGAGGTTCGGCAGCGCGTCGGGGAGGAACCAGCCGGCGTCCGCCAGCTCGCTCGCCTGCGGGACCAGGTCGCCCCCGTCCCAGCGGGCGGTGAACCCGACCATCAGCGAGTTCGGGAACGGCCACGGCTGGCTGCCCGCGTAGCGGATGTCAGCCAGGCGAATCCCGACCTCCTCCGCCGCCTCCCGCGCGACGGCCTCCTCCAGCGACTCGCCCGGCTCGACGAACCCGGCGATCAACCCATAGAAGTTCGCCGGGAAGTTGTGGCCACGGGCGAGGAGCGCCGCCCCGTCGGCGGGCCGCTCGACCAGCACGATCGCGGCCGGCGAGAGGCGGGGGTAGGCCGTCAGCCCGCAGCTCGGGCACCGGCGCGCGCGCTCACCGGGCACCGCCGCGGTCGGCGTCCCGTCGCGCCCGCAGAAGGCGTGGTCGCGCTCCCAGGCCACCACCTGGACCGCCCGCCCGGCGAGCGCGAACGCGCGCTCGGGGAGCACGTCGAAGAGGGACCGGAGACCCAGGAAGCGGTAGCCGGGAGGCGCCTCCGCGTCGGGGGCCAGTTCGGCCGACCAGCAGGGACGGCCGCCCAGGGTACCCAGGAACTGCCGCCGGACCGGCGCCAGTCCGGCTCCGAGGCCCGCGGGTTCGAGGGCCTCGGGGAGGTCCGCCCCGCCGTCCCGGTCGCGGACGAGCAACTCCGTCTCCCGAAAAGCGCACCACCACCCGGGAATCGGCCGCGCCCCGGGGTCTGGCTCGATTGCGGGCACGAACTCCCCGCCTGGCCGGCTCCCCATCCTCGTCTCCCTCTCTCGCCCTGGCGTTCCCGGCTGGGCCGCCGGACGACGGCGCCGACCGACGGGTGACGCCTTCGCTACCGCCCACACCAGCGCAGGCCACCCGAACCGGTGCCCGGCAGGCACGACCCATGCGTCCCCGGAGGCAAGCGCGACCCGGCTCTCCACCGCGGCCCGCGCCCGGGACGATCGCTGGCTCACCCTTCTGGAGGCACGGACATGGACAACCGTCAGGTCATCGCCGGTCACTCGCTGTCACGTCGCAGGGCCCTTCGCATCGCCGGGGCGGGCTCCGCCGCCGCCCTTGCCACCGGGTTCGTGGTCCCCGCCCGCGCCGGGTGGGACGTCCGGTCGAGCCAGGATGCTACCCCGGAGACCGAAGGCACGCCCGACGCCCTCGCGACGCCGAGCGCGACCGGCGAGACCGGCCCGTTCAGCCTCCCGAACCTCCCCTACGAGACCGACGCCCTCGCGCCCACCATCTCCGAAGAGACGATGGCGCTCCACCACGGCGTCCTCCACCGGCTGCACGTCGACCTTCTCAACCTGAGCATCCAGGGCGTGCCCGACGTCGAGGGGCTGACCCTCGAGGAGCTCCAGTCCAACCTCGCGCTGATCCCCAACGACGAGATCCAGGACCTAGAAGGGGCCGTTCAGCCGCGCCCCAACGTCTTCCTGCTCAACGCGGGCGGCCACTACAACCACTCGCTGTTCTGGGAGACGATGAGCCCCGACGGCGGGGGAGACCCGACCGGTGACATCGCGGACGCGATCGACACGTCGTTCGGCGACTTCGACACCCTGAAGGAGACGATGCGCGACGCGGCGATCGCCAACCCCGGCAGCGGCTGGGTGTGGGTGGCGAGCGACGCCGCCGGCGCCCTCGCGGTGGTCGCCACCCGCGACCAGAACAACCCGCTGACCGATGGGCTGGGCTACCCGGTGTTCGGCATCGACCACTGGGAGCACTCGTACCTCTTCGACTACGGGGCCCAGCGCGGCCAGTACATCCTCTCCTGGTTCGACGTCGCGAACTGGGACGAGATCAACAACCGGTACGCCGCGGCCCTCGGCCAGGAGTAACCGGGGCCGTCCTCCGGCCGAACCGGGAGAGGCGATCGCGAGCGGGGCGGGCAGGCAACTGCCCGCCCCGCGGCGTGCTCGGCGGGCGCTCGGCGCGCGACGCATCCCGTTGCCAGGTCGCGCGGTGACCACCGCTCTGGACGCCGCCGGGAAGGAGCGAGGTCGTCCCGGGTCGCGCCGCCCGCGGGGCGGGTGCCGGGACCCGGGCAGGCGAACCACGGTGGGCGCGGGCCGGTTCCTCCCGGGGGGAGCCCTCGGTGGAACGTCCGGAGCCGGCGACCGCCCGACGGTCGCGTCGACATCTCGCGGGTGGGGCGCTGGCACCGGCCGCGCGGACAGACCGCGCCGCCCGCCCACGCGGTCGCCCAGCGACGCGGTCGCCCGCGGACGCGCCACCCGAGCGACGGAGAGCAGCATGACCAAGCACGACGTCGACCCCGTGACCCCGGCTCCAGGGCCCCTCCCCGAGTCGGCGTTCGCCCGGATCGACCTCGCCCCCGACCGCCGGTTCTACGACCAGCCGCGCTTCGTCCAGCACATCGACGACGGCGCCATCGCCGCGGTGACGGCGACGATCGCGCGCCACGTCCGTCCCGGCGCCGACGTGCTCGACCTGATGAGCTCCTGGGTCTCCCACCTACCTCCGGCCGAGGTGATGCCGCTCGGTCGGGTGGCCGGCCTGGGGATGAACGCCGGCGAACTGGCGGCCAATCCGCGCCTCACCGAGTGGACGGTCCACGACCTCAACGCCGACCCGGCGCTGCCCTACCCGGATGGGTCGTTCGATGCCTGCGTGGTCACGGTCTCGGTCCAGTACCTGACCCGACCCGACCGCGTCTTCCGCGAGGTCGCCCGCACCCTGCGCCCCGAGGGCGTGCTGATCGTCAGCTTCAGCAACCGGATGTTCCCGACCAAGGCCGTCCGCGTCTGGCAGGAGACGCCCGACGACGAGCGTCCGGCGCTCGTCGCGGAGTACCTTCGTCAGGCAGGAGGCTTCGGCGCACCCGAGGTCGAGGCCCACCTGCCACGGCGGGGCTGGTTCGGCGGCGGCGACCCGCTCTGGGCGGTGGTGGCGCGGCGGACAGGGTGAGCCGGCAGGCGGCGACCGTGCGACCGTCGCGTCCCGTCAGCGGACCCGCGCGACGGCGATGCTGACCCGCCGCACCGGCGGGTCGAGCAGCCCCTCGTCTTCCTGAAAGACCGCGCCGATTGCCCCCGTCAGGGTCTGGGGCGTGCTGGCAAGCAGGCCCTCGAGCGTGGGACTGTAGTACCGTCGGACGAACAGCCCCGCCGGTCCGGCCGGGGTCGGCGGCAGGTCGAAGATCTCTTCCAGGCCGGCGTCGCTGGGGAGCAGATCCTCGACCGCCGCCACGGCGTCGGCGTAGGGGATGCCGCCCACGTCCTCCCAGCCCAGCTCGATGAAGACGACGACACCGGCGGCGAGACCGACGTAGTACGCGCCGTCCTCGTAGCTCGCGAGGCTCTGGCCGGCCTCACCCTCGCCGTGCATCTCCTCCCAGGCCTCGAGGTCGAGCCCGATCCCGCCCGACGAGACCGAGCCACCCTGGTGGGCAGCGGCACGGTGCGGCGACCGCCCCGCCGCGGCGGCGCCCGCGCCGAGCGTCATCCCGCCGAGCGCCGCGCGCCGGGTCATCGAACTCCCCAGCAGCGTCTTCGCCACGGTCACCCTCCATCCTCCGGATCACGCGCCATCACGAATCGGTCGGCGTCGCTAGACGCCGGTCCCGTCCCACGGTGCCGTTCGTCACCCGAGAGACGCCGTGCCACGGCGGCGGGTTCCGAGGCGCCCCCTCGGCAGCAAGGCGTACCGCCAGGGCCCGTCGCGGTATCGGACCCCGCGGAGCAGAGAGCCATTGGGGGCGGATCGCAATCGGTGGGCGGAAACGCCGTGCGGCGATCGGCGCTACGCCGACGTCTCCCAGGTGGCCCACGCGGCGGATCCGGTCGGCCACTCCGTCACAGTGAACGGGGTGGTTTCCCACGACTACGGGCGGGACGGGCTCGCCGCGACTGCGCTCGATCGTTGGGCCGGAGGAGAGCCGATTCGCCGGGCAATGTCCGGCCGAGGTCGGGCACGGGGCCCACGGCCAGACTGGCCCGAGACACCCATGCGGACGCGCCGTCACCCGCCCGCGTCACCTGGAGCACCGCGACGATGGCCGTGGTGGACACCTTCGCCACCCTACCCGGGCTGCCCAAGCGAGCCCTAACCTCGCGCTCCCGTCGCGCAGGACCTCGATCCCTGGGGACCGGCCGGCGTCGTGTGTGAGTGGAGCGGGTCGATCAGTGCCGCGTCGGTCGGCTATCGGCCCTCGAACTCGTCGATCCCGCGCGCCACGTCGACGCCCCGGTCCTCGCGAGCGCGCTCGATCGACGTGACGGGAAAGTCCGCCGGCTCGCTCGGCTCGCGCGCCTGGGCGGAGCCGACGTAGCCCGCCCCGGCCTCGCCACTGCCGACCGTCTGCTCCCGAAGCGGGCTGATCGGTGGTATCGGGGCGCCGGGACGCCCGCCCGCCCGGGGCCGAGCCCCGAGGTCAGAGGCCCGGGGACGGAGCCGGCCGAAGCCGGCCGCGACCCCGCCGGCCGAAGCGCCAGCGATCACCCGGATCCGGGATGACGGGGCTCGCCCGGGCCATGCTCGGCGCTCCGGGTGTCCAGGCTCGGTCCGGTCCCGCCCGCCACGATGGCCGCGTCGTCCTACCCCGCTCGTCCGGGCACCTCGGACCAATCCGCCCACCACGGCGGCTGCCGGCGCGTCGGCGTTGCTCGGATCCTCCTGCCCCGGGTGCTGGAGGTGGCGACCCCGCGCCGGCCGGATACCCGCCAGCGGGGCCACCACTCGTCATCCACGGGACGTCCTGGCCCCCTGCCCGAACTGGGCAGGGGGCCGGGGGATCGAGGCACGAGCTCTCGTCGCCGCCGACAGGGCGGGAGCCCAACGCAGCCGGACCGTCCCTTGGGCGCCCTAGCGCAGTCCGAGCGCCGTCCAGGGGTTCGGCATCGGGTCCACAGGAACGTGGATCAGGGTCGGCTCACCGGCCGCGATCGCTTCCCGGAGGTGAACCCGCAGCGCGGCCGCGTCGTTGGCCCGCCGGCCGACGATGCCGAAGGCCTCGGCCAGCCGGACGAAGTCGGGGTTGGTCAGGTCGGAGGCGATCAGGCGGCCGCCCATCTGCTCCTGCTGGATCCGGCGCACGTTCCCGTAGGCACCGTCGTCGAAGACGACCGTGACGACCGCGATCCCGTGCCGGGCCATCGTCGCCAGCTCGTTCAAGGCGAAGCCGAAGCCGCCGTCGCCGTTCACCGAGACCACCGGCGCGGCCGGGTTCCCAACCTTCACGCCCAGCGCCGTCGGGAAGCCGTAGCCGAGCGTTCCCTGGTAGCCGGGGGTGATGAACGTTCGCGGCCGGTAGACCGGGTAGCCCAGGTTCGACCAGTAGCCGATCTGGGTCATCTCCGAGACGACGATGCCCTCCTCCGGCAGCTCGGCACGGATCGCCAGCGCCAGGTCCGTCTGCGGCTGGATGGCGTTGATCTTGGCCTCGACGTCCCGCTTCAGGGCCGTCAGCTCGTCCCGCCGGGACGGGCGTGAGCGCGCGTCGGCGTGGCGGCCGACCCGCTCGGTCAGGGCCACGAGCCCCGCCTTGGCGTCGGCGACGATCCCGACCGTCGGCGCGTAGTTGCGGCCGACCTCCTCCGGGTCGACGTCGAGCTGGACCACGGTCCGCCCCGGCTCCAGTCGCCACCGCGCGGTCGCGGGCTCGAGGAAGCGGGTCCCGACCGCGAGGATGACGTCGGCGTCGGGGGCCAGCGCGATCGCGGCCACGGTGTTGTGGGCGAGGTAGTGCCGGTCGTCGATCGCCCCCTTACCGTTGGAGGTCATCACGACCGGCGCCTGGAGCAGCTCGGCCAGCACGAGCAGCTCGTCCCAGGCCTCGCTGTTGAGGACGCCGCCGCCGGCGAAGATCAGCGGCGACCGCGCGCCGGCCAGCAGGCGTGCCGCCTGGTCGAGGCGGTCGGGGTCACCGGCCGGGCGGGAGCGGGGCGGGGCCGGCGGCAGCGCCTCGACCTCGGCCCGGGCAAAGAGGGTGTCGGGCGGGACCTCGACCTCGACCGGCCGTACCCGCCCCTCCCACAGGTGACGGACGGCGTCGTGGACGAGCGCCGGGACCTCTTCCGGCGTCATCGCCCGCGCCGCGTGCTTGGTCACCGAGCGGACCATCTCGAGCTGGTGGGGGATCTCGTGGAGCATGCCGCGCCCGACGCCGATCAGGTCGGACTGGATCTGGCCGGTCACGCAGAGGACGGGGGAGTTGCAGGCGTAGCCGGTCGCCAGCGCGGCGGACGCGTTGAGGAGCCCGGGACCCGGGACGACGAGGCAGGTGCCGAGCCGGCCGGTCGTGCGGGCGTAGCCGTCGGCCATGTAGGCGGCGGCCTGCTCGTGGCGCGGGTGTACGACCCGGATCCGGTCCTGGACGTCGTAGAGCGCGTCGAAGGCGCCGTCGAGCTGCACCCCCGGCAGGCCAAAGACCGTGTCGACCCCCTCCCGCAGCAGCGCGGCGACCAGCGCCTGGCCGCCGGTCATCTCCGCCCGCTCGCCCGGGGCGAGGTCGACCCACGCCGACTCCGTTGCCGCCGATGCCCGCTCGTCCCGCGCTACCGCCTGCGCCACCGTCTGCTCTCCCCTCCGCTGCCGGCCACGCGTCGGCCCCGGCCCCATCGCCCGCCCGACCGTGAACGCGTTGATAAGCCGCCGGCATTGTACGCGAGAGCCCCGACGCACCCCGTCGTGGCCGCCCCGCTGGGGTCGTCCGGAGCGAACGCGAGGCGCGTTGACGTTGCCCCGACGGCGGCCCATAGTTGGCCGTAGGAACCCTAGACGCCGAGCGTCACGGTGGGGATCAACGCGCCGCCCCGCGCCCGCCGACGGTCGGCCGCCCGCTCCCGTTCCGCCCGCCCTGGCGGTCAACCCGACCTGGGTCATCGGCGGTCCGCCCTGAGCGCTCGGGGCCGCCCAGATTCCCGGAGGTGTCCGTTGTCCGTTCTGCCCCGTCCCCTCACCGATGTCGATTTCGACGCCCTCCCGCCGGAGGACGGCAAGCGTCTCGAGCTGATCGACGGAGAGCTGATCGTGAGCCCGGCACCGATCACCGACCACCAGGACCTCTCGCTCGACGTGACGCTGCTGATCGCACCCCACGTCCGCACACGGCGGCTCGGCCGGGTCTTCGTCGCCCCCTACGACGTCCGGCTCACGCCGTACGACACCGTCCAGCCGGACGTGGTGTTCGTCGCCGGCGCACGGGTCGGGATTATCACGCCCAAGCGGATCGAGGGGGCGCCCGACCTCGTGGTCGAGATCACCTCTCCCGACAGCCGCGTCCGCGACCGGATCCGCAAGTTCCGCCTCTACGAGGCGGCGGGCGTCCGCGAGTACTGGTACGTCGACGCCCAGGAGCGCACGCTCACGATCTACGTCCTCGACGAGGACGGCCGCTACGAGGCCGTGCCCGCCGACGGTACGCACCTCCGCTCCGCCGTCCTCCCCGACCTGGAGATCGACACCGCCGCCCTCTTCGCCCGCCCCGACTGATACGGCATCCGACCGTGCCGCGGAGGTTTCGGAGGGCGGGCGGTCCCCCGGCCCGCCCGGGGCCCACCCAGGGCTAGGCCGCGACGTCAGCGGCCCAAGCACGGGACCAGCCCAAGCCGGCCGCGGACGGGTCTGGCGAAGCCCCGGCGACCACCTGGATCCCGCACGATCCGCCCCCCGTGCCCAGCGCGACGCGCCGGGAGGGCTGTTCCGGACACCCCACCGGTGGGACCGATCAGGCTCGGGGTCTCTCGCGGGCGGAGGGGACAGCCGTGACGCCGCCGCCGGGCCGGTCAGCGTGGTCGGGTCAGGACACCCAGTACCACTGCGCGAACTGCGCCGTGAGCAGGATCAGCAGCAGGGTCGAGATGGCGATCGCGGGGATCGCCTCCCGCCGCCGCTCGAACAGCAGCGCCAGCATCACGAACAGCGGGAAGAGCACCAACCCGAACCGCGGGATGCTCATCAGCGGGTGGATGGCGGACGGACTAAACAGGGGCACCACCAGGGCCGGCCAGACGTAGGCGCTGTGGTAGAGCGGGAGGTAGCGTAGCCCGACGGCGGCCAGCGCCAGGAAGAGCACGGTGCAGCTCAGCTCGAGCGTCTCGCTGCGGGCCACCGCGTCACGGAAGGTCAGGCTGGTGAAGGTCGACCAGGACGGGTCGCGGACGATAATCCCGATCCAGCTCCAGTCGGCGCCGCGGATCGGGTAGTTCTCGGTGATGTAGGGGTGGTCGGCCGGCGCGGTGCAGCCCGCGATCGCGCAGCGGAAGGTCTCGACCGGCGACGCCTGGAACCGCCACCACTGCTCCTGCACGTTGACGAAGGCGAGGCGGTCGATGCCCTGGCTCCCGAGCTGCCAGGCGAAGATCGCCGGGCCGGCCGCCGGCAGCGCCGCCCAGGCCGCGTTCGGCAGCCAGCGCCGCCACTCGAAGCGGTGCTGCTGCAGGAAGAGCACCGCGAACGGCGCGAGCAGCATTACCCCCTGCGACCGCGTCAGCGCCGCGAGCAGCCCGACGACCCCGGCCAGGAACCAGCGCTCCGTGCGCGCGGCCAGCAGCGCCCCCGCCACCAGCGCCAGAAACAGCGATTCGGTGTAGACCGCGGTGAAAAAGAACGCCGTCGGGAACAGCGCCAGCGCCACCAGCGTCCGCCGCGCGACCGCGCGGTCGAAGTCGAGCGCGACCAGCCGGTAGACGAGCACCAGCCCGATGAGGAAGGCGAGGTTGGCGATCAGGTAGCCTACGGTCTCCGTCGGCAGGCCCGTCAGGCGCGCCCCCCGGTCCATCAGCCAGGGGTAGAGCGGCCAGAACGCCGGGTACGCGGTCGGCGCGCGGTCGTAGCCCTGCTCGGCGAGCAGCTTGTACCAGAACCCGTCCCAGTGCCGCATCGGCTCGACGAGGTAGCGCGCCCACCCGTCCAGCGGCTCGGGGACGTAGCGGAACGGCGCCGAATCCTCCCGGATGGTGCCGAACCGGTAGGCCAGGCTGGCGACCAACTGGACGATCAGGAGGTGGACGACGCCGACGACGAGCGGGAACGACACCCCCTCGGCCGCCAGCGACTCCCGGGTCTCGCGGGCGCGCTGAGCCGTCGCCTCGCTCGCGAGGCGCGTCGTCTCGTTCCGGGCGGTAGAGGTCGTCCGGACTCCGTAGGCCATGGGGCCAAGGATAGGCGCCATGGGGAGGGATGGCCAGTCAACGAGAGCTGTCCGGTCCCCCCGCGTGGACGATGCGTCCCAGCGAGCGGGGCTGTCTCTGGGCAGCCGTGACAGGCGGCTCCCGCCGGTTCAGCCGGGCCCATCCGCGGCGCGGGAGACCCTCCGGCGGCCGACCGCTCGGGTGACCCGCACGTCCCTGGACCGTCCCGGTCGGCACGCCAGTCGCCTCGGCTAGAATGCCGGCCGGTTCAGGGTAGAGCGCGGCGGCGCGACGGGAGGGGGAGACGAGATGGATCTCGGGCTGGCGGGCAAGGTCGCGGTGGTCGCCGCGTCGAGCAAGGGGCTCGGGCGGGCCGTCGCCACCCAGCTCGCGCGGGAGGGCGCCCTCGTCACGGTCAACGGTCGCGACCCGGCCGGTCTGGCGGAGACCGCCGCCGCGATCCGCGCCGAGACCGGTGGCGACGTGCTCGAGATCCCCGGCGACGTCACCAGGCCCGCCGACATCGCCCGCCTGATCGACGAGACCGTCGCCCGGCGCGGTGGCCTCGACGTGCTGGTCTGCAACGCCGGCGGCCCACCGCCGGGCGGGTTCACCGACTTCCCCGAGGACGGGCCCTGGCTGGCGGCAATCGAGCTCAACCTGATGAGCACCCTCCGCCTCGCCCGCGCCGCCCTACCCCACCTCGAGGCCCGCGGCGGCGGCAGCATCACCAACCTCGTCTCGACCTCCGTCATGCAGCCGATCCCCGAGCTGATCCTCTCCAACACCGCCCGCACCGCGGTCGTTGGCCTGAGCAAGTCGCTGGCGACGGAGTTCGCGCCGAAGAACATCCGCGTCAACAACGTCTGCCCCGGCCGGATCCTCACCGACCGGATCCGCGCCCTCGCCGCCCCACGCGTCGAGCAGACCGGCAAGTCGCTCGAGGAGGTCCTCGCCGACGACGCCAGGGCGATCCCGATGGGCCGCCTCGGCGAGCCCGCCGAGTTCGCCAACGTCGTCGCCTTCTTCGCCTCCCCGGCCGCCTCCTACGTCACCGGCGTCACCATCCAGGTCGACGGCGGGAACGTCCGCTCGCTGCTCTAGCGCCGCCGGTCCGGCACCACGCCGACCGCGTCACCACCACGCCTCCCGCCGTCCGGCCCGGCGGGGGGCGTGGTACGGAGCGGGGAAACGCGGCCCAGGCGCCACCGCAGCACCGAGCCGGCCTTCCGCCGCCGCCGTGGCGCGCCCGGCGCTTGCCCCGGGCCGACCCCGGGCCGACCCGGCCGCCGCGCCACCGCCGCGCGATCGGTGCGGAAACGGCTCCCGAGATAGGGGCAAGCGACACCGGTCGCCCGTACGCGCGTGCCCCGGTCAGGCGAGCAGCCGCCCCAGTTCCTCCCGGATCATCGTCTCGATCCGGCCCTTGAACGGTCGGGCGGCGAACGGCAGGTCACCCCGCACGTCAACCCTATCCGGCCCCACGGCCAGCGTGCCCGCCAGGTTGAAGTTCATCGCCCGCGCCGAGAAGCGGCCGGTGTTGCCGTCCCACTCCTCGCGCAGGTCGGTGAAGCGATCAGCATGGCGGGTCTTCATCTCGCCGAGCAGGCGCCGCACCCGCGACGCCGCCTCGGCCTCTCCCAGCCGGTGCGCGACCGTGACCTCGAGATTCGCCATCGCCCCGCTCCTCCCCACCTGTCGGCAACGCCCAGCCCTGGTTTCCCGTCGGCGACGTTACCCCTCGACCTGCCCACCCGACAACGTCAGGTTCTCGAACTGGCTCGCGCCGTCCACCTCGGTGATCCGCCAGACCTCGTCGAAGATCGCGGCCGCCCGCACGTCGTCGACGTGGCTGATGATGAACAGTTGCCGGAACGCCTCGGTCGAGCTCGCGAGGGCGCTGAGCGTGCCCAGCACGTGCGCCCGGCGGTCGCGGTCGAGCGCGCCGAAGACCTCGTCCAGCACCAGGAACGACGGCGGGTGCGCCGCCTGCGCGCCGACCAGACGCGAGAGCGCCAACCGGGCACAGAGCGCCGCCACGTCCCGCTCGCCCCCCGAGAACTCGTCGACCGGGAACGCCTCGTCGCCGTCGTAGACGTGGAGGCCGTAGTTCTCATCGAACCGGACCTGGTCGTAGCGGCCGTCGGTCACCTCGCCCAGCAACTCGCCGGTCTGCTCGGCGAGCTGGGGCGTGACCCGGTTGGCGACGTAGCGGTCGAAGCGGGTGAACTCGCCGTACATCGCGTCGAGCTGGTCCTGCTCGCGCGCGGCGGCGTCCGCCCGGGTGACGAGCCCGGCGATCGCCGCGTGCTCCCTGGCGAGCGCCTCCTCGTCCCGCGTGCAGGCGTCGAGCGCCGCGCGGGCCCCGGCCTCGGCTTCCCGTGCGGCCCGTTCGGCCAGCCGCGCCGCCCGCTCGGCCTCGACCGCGGCGGCCAGCGCCGCCGGGTCGAACCCGACCTCCGCCCGGCGTCGCTC
>CADCWG010000311.1 GCA_902806335.1 uncultured Thermomicrobiales bacterium
AAACGTGGTCAAGACCTACGACACCGGCGGCGCCCAAGTCCAGGCCTTGAAGGGGGTCGACTTCGCGGTTCCCCGCGGCGAGATGGTGGCCGTGATGGGCCCCTCGGGCTGCGGCAAGACCACCCTCCTCAACTGCCTCTCGGGGCTCGACGACGTCACCGCCGGCCAGATCTGGCTCGAAGGCATCGACCTCGCCACGCTGCCCGACAAGAAGCGGACCGACTACCGGGCGCGGCGGATGGGCTTCGTGTTCCAGGTCTACAACCTGCTCCCGGTGCTCTCCGCCGTCGAGAACGTCGAGCTCCCGCTGCTGGTCTCCGGTGTCCGGCCCAAGGAGGCCCGCCAGAAGGCGGTGGCGGCCCTGCGGACGGTCGAGCTGGAGCGGTGGGCCACCCACCGCCCGGCCGAGCTCTCCGGCGGGCAGCGGCAGCGGGTCACGATCGCCCGGGCGCTGGTCAACGACCCGGCGATCGTCTGGGCGGACGAGCCGACCGGCGCCCTCGACTCGAAGACGGCCGACGAGATCATCGCCCTGATGCGGGATCTCAACCGGCGGGTCGGGCTGACGCTGGTGCTGGTGACCCACGACCCCGGGGTCGGGGCTCGCTGCGACCGGATCGTCCGGATGGTCGACGGCGAGGTGGTCGGGGAGGACCACCCCGGCGCGGAGGGCGCCGTACTCGACGGCCACCGAGCGGCCGTTCCGTCCGGCGCCCTCGCGAACGCGGTCCTCGCCGGACGCTAAGGGCGGCCGGTCCGGCGTCGCGGGCACGGCGGCGGGGCGGTCGGGACGGCGTCGAACGTCACCCCATCGCCACGCCATCGCCGCCCAGCCCGCCGGCATAGTGACCCCGACCACCCACAACGGAGGATCCCCGTGGACGAGATCTTCGGTATCTCGATCACGACCATCATGGTCGTGCTCCTCGTCATGCTCGCGGTCTGTCTGGCGACCGTCGGCTGGGTCGCGCTGACCAGGCCCGTCGTCTTCAAGCTCGGGGTCCGCAACATCCCCCGCCGCAAGGCCCAGACGACCCTGATCGTGGTCGGCCTGATGCTCGCGACGCTGATCTCGTCGGCGGCGCTGGGGATGGGCGACACCGTCAACTATTCGCTCACCTCCACGGCCTACGACACCCTGGGCGAGGCCGACGAGGTCGTCGTCTTCAGCCCGGAGCCGGACGAGGGCAGCATCACCAGCGCGATCACCGAGAAGATCCCGGGGTCGTCCCTCGGCCTCGTCGAGAACGCGCTCGCCGGCAACCCCGACGTCGACGGCGTCATGCCGCTGCTCCTCGAGTTCGTACCCGCGCTCAACCAGCGGACGCAGCTCACCACCCCCGAGATCTTCTTCGCCGGGATCGACCCGGCGCGCCTCGACGACTTCGGCGGCCTGCGCACGCCCGGGGGCGAGGTCATCGATCTGGCCGCCGTCCCGGTCGACGGGGTGGTGATCAGCGAGTCCACCCAGGAAGAGCTCGACGCCCAGGTCGGTGACCGGCTCGACTTCGCCTATGGCAACCAGCCGCGCTCGCTGACCGTCGCCGCGGTGGCCGAGAACGGACCGCTCAGCGGCGTGCTCGACAGCCAGGACACCCCGGGCATGGTGGTGCCGCTGGCGCGGCTGCAGGAGTTGACCGCCCAGCCGGACGCGCTGAGCGCGGTCGTCATCTCCAACACAGGCGGCGTCCGCGACGGCGTCGACCGTACCGACGCGGTCAAGGACGCGCTGGTGCCCGCGCTGCAGGGCACCAACCTCGGCATCGACACGATCAAGCAGACGACGGTGGAGCAGTCGGAGACGTTCGCCTCCGTCTTCACCGGCCTGTTCCTGGTGCTCGGGCTGTTCTCGATCTCCGTGGGCATCCTGCTGATCATCCAGATCTTCACCATGCTCGCGGCCGAGCGGCGGCCGGAGATGGGGATGGCGCGGGCCATCGGCCAGCAGCGCCGGCAGCTGATCCAGCAGTTCGTCAGCGAGGGGACCGGCTACGCGATCCTCGCCGGCCTGGTCGGGTCGGCGCTCGGCGTCCTGATGACCTACCTGCTCGCGGTCGGCCTCGGCGCCCTGATCGGCGACTTCTTCACCGTCACCCCGCGGGTGACCCCACGCAGCCTGGTGATCGGCTACTGCCTCGGCGTGGTGATCACCTTCATCGCCGTGGTCGCCTCCTCGTGGCGGATCAGCCGCCTCAACGTCGTCGCCGCGGTCCGCGACCTGCCGGACGTGGCCGAGTCGCGGCGCCGGAAGCGGACGCTGGTCTGGGCGTTCCTGATGGTCGCCGGCGGCGCGCTGCTGACCTACGCCGGCGTGGTCGCCGAGTCGGCGCGGGCGTTCCAGTTCTACACCGGGATGAGCCTGATCCCGTTCGGCATCGCGCTGTTGGCCCGCTGGTTCGGGATCGGGACCCGTCTGGTCTACAGCCTGGTCGGGGTCTACATCCTCGTGCTCTGGCTGCTGCCGCCGGACGCGTCGGAGGCCCTCTTCGGCAGCGTCGCCACCGACGGCGACTTCGAGATGTTCTTCCTCTCCGGCGTCTTCATGGTCGCCGGGGCGTCGCTCCTGATCATCAACAACCTCGACCTGCTGCTGCGCGGGGTGAGCGCGCTCGGCGGCCTCTTCAAGAACAAGCTGCCGGCCGTGCGGACGGCGATCGCCTACCCGGCGGCCTCCAAGGGCCGGACCGGGATGACGATCGCGATGTTCAGCCTGATCGTCTTCTCGCTGGTCGCCTTCGCCACCATCAACGAGAACTTCAGCCGACTCTTCCTGGGCGACGAGGCGAGTGCCGGCTGGGACGTCCGCGTCGATGTCCCCTTCACCAACCCGCTGCCCGGCGGCGACCTGGCGGCCGCCCTTGCCGCCTCCGGACGCTCCGTCCCGACCGACGACATCACCGCGACCGGGTCGGTCGCGCGGGGCAGCGGGCTGGCCCAGGTCCGGCAGGTCGGTGCCGAGGAGCAGGAGTTCCGGTACTTCGGCGTGAACGGGCTCGACCGCGGCTTCATCGACAACGCCGAGCTGTCGTTTCAGCAGCGGGCCGACGGGTACGCCGACGACGCGGCGGTCCTCGAGGCGCTGCGGTCCGAACCGAACGCGGTGGTCATCGACGCCTCGGCGCTGGCCTCCGACGGGGGCTTCGGCGGGCCGGAGCCCTTCGCGATCGAGGGCGTCTCGACCGCGGACGAGACCTTCCCCGCGGTCACGCTCGAGGTCCGCAACACCGCCGGGCAGACGGCCCAGTTCAAGGTCGTCGGGGTGATCGACCAGGACATCAGCACCCTCTTCGGGATCTTCGGCAGCCGGGCGACGGTCGACCCGCTCTTCCCGACCCCGCAGGTGACGTCCTACTACGTGCGGCTGAGCGACGCCGGCGCCGCCGAGACGAGGGCCAAGGAGTACGAATCGGCGCTCCTCACCAACGGCGCTCAGGCGGCCTCCATCCAGGAGGAGCTCGAGGACAGCCAGGCCCAGAGCCAGGGGTTCCTCTACCTGATCCAGGGCTTCATGGGCCTCGGACTGCTCGTCGGCGTCGCGGCCGTCGGCGTGATCGCCTTCCGCTCGGTGGTCGAGCGGCGGCAGCAGATCGGCGTCCTCCGCGCGATCGGCTACCAGCAGTCGATGGTCTCGCTCTCCTTCATGATCGAGACGGTCTTCGTGGTCGCGCTGGGTGTGCTGTCGGGGACGATCCTGGCGATCGCGCTGGCCCGCAACCTGTTCAGCGACCCGGAGTTCACCGGCGGCAGCGAGATCGCCTTCGGGGTGCCCTGGCTGCTGATCCTGGTGATCCTGTCGATCACCTTCGTCGCCGCGCTGCTGATGACCTGGGTGCCCAGCCGGCAGGCGGCCCGGATCGCCCCGGCCGAGGCGCTCCGGTACGAGTAGCGCCGCGGCCCGGTCCGAGGGTCGGGTCCAGGCGGGTTCGACCCACTGCCGTCGACCGCGGGCGGGGGGCGCCGTTACGCCCCCCGCCCGCGGTCCGTCGTTCTCCGCCGAGGAGCATCCGCGGCGACCGCGCGCCGCGTAGAGGAGGTAGGTGCCGCCAGGGGCACCGGCGCGATAGTCGGCAGGGCGCTCCCGTCGAGAGGGGACGGCATCATGAGGTGGGACGGCGAACGACGGGACCGACGGCGGGTGCTCGCCGGGGCGGCGGTGCTGGCCGCGGGCGCCAGCCTGGGATCGGTCCTGCGCGGGCGGGCCCAGGAGACGCCGGCGGCGGCCGACGACGCCTGCCTCGCGGTCGAGGTCTATCCCGTCCCGGCCGGTCACGCCCCCCACGACGTCGCCCCGGCCGCCGATGGCGGCGGGGTCTGGTACACCGCGCAGCGCGCGGGGGCGCTCGGTCTCCTCGACCCGGCCACGGGGGAGGTCGAGACCGTCCCGCTGGGGGAAGGCTCGTCACCGCACGGGGTCGTGGTCGGGCCGGACGGCGCGGCCTGGGTCACCGACAGCGGTCTCAACGCCGTGGTCCGGGTCGACGCCGCGAGCCGGGAACTCACCGGGTGGCCCCTCACGAGGCCGAATGCCAACCTGAACACCGGCGCGTTCGGCGCCGACGGCACCTTCTGGTTCACCGGCCAGGGGGGTGTCGTCGGCCGCCTGCGACCCGGCGCGGAGACGGTCGAGACCATCGAGGCGCCGCGCGGGACCGGGCCCTACGGCATCGACGCGACGCCCGACGGCGACATCTACTACGTCTCGCTCGCCGGGAGCTACCTCGGCCGGATCGTCCCCGACGGCGACGGCTTCTCGGCTGAGGTGCTCGACCCGCCGACCCCCGAGCAGGGCGCCCGCAGGGTCTGGGCCGACTCGGCGGGGCGGCTCTGGGTCAGCGAGTGGAACGCGGGGCAGGTCGGCCGCTACGACCCGGCGGACGGCTCCTGGCGGGAGTGGCGCCTCCTGGGCGCCGCGCCGCAGGCGTACGCCGTCTACGTCGACGAACGGGACGACGTCTGGCTCTCCGACTTCGGGGCGAACACCCTGGTCCGCTTCGATCCGGAGACGGAGACCTTCGCCAGCGTTCCCCTCGGCGCGTCGCCGGCCAACGTCCGCCAGATCCTCGGCCGCCCCGGCGAGGTCTGGGGTGCGGCTTCGGCGCGGGACGAGTTGCTCCTGGTCCGCACGGCCTGCGACGCGACGGGCTGATCGGGTCGGCACCGGTCCCCGACTCCGGGTCTCGGGTCCGCTTGCTACCATGGCATTCGCACCCTGGCCCCGGCACCAGCCGGGGCCACGCGGCGCGCGGGCGTGAGTGCCCGGCGAATGCGGTTGCGGTGGTAGCAGGTCGTGGCGGCCAAGTGACGGTTCCTGGTTGGTGCCTTGCGGACCGACCAGGGGGCGGCGGTTCTGGGCCGCTAGGATGGGAGGGGCAGGGGTTGCACGGCCAGGCTGACGGGGGCGCCGCGAGTACGCTCGACCGGCGGGTCAAGATCGTCGCGACGCTCGGGCCGGCCGTCGCCGGGCGCGACGCCCTCCGCGCCCTGCTCACGGCGGGCGTCGACGTCGCCCGGATCAACGCCGCCCACGGGTCCAACGACGACCGGGCGCGCCTGATCGAGGACGTCCGCGGGGCGGCGGCCGACCTGGGTCGGCGGGTTCCGGTCCTCTTCGACCTCCAGGGCCTCAAGATCAGGACCGGCCCGCTGGTGGACGGTCAGCCTGTGCCGTTCGCCCGCGGCAGCCAGGTCGAGGTGGTTCCCGAGGGTGTGCCCACCCGCCCCGGTCGGATCGGCATCAACTACCCGGCGCTGCTCGATGTCGTCCAGCCCGGCGCCCGGCTGCTCATCTCCGACGGCCTGATCGAGCTGCTCGTCGAGCGCGTCGTCGACGGCGTGGCCTACTGCCAGGTCGGGCGGGGGGGCCTGCTGGTCGGCAAGCAGGGCGTCACGCTGCCCGGAGCGGCGATCCGGGGCGGGGCCCTGACCGAGACCGACCGGGCCGACATCGCGTTCGCCGTCGCGCAGGGCGTCGACTACCTGGGCCTCAGCTTCGTCAACGACGCGAGCGACCTGGTGATGGCCCGCGGCGCGGCCGGCTCCCACGACGCGAAGGCGCCGGGTCTGATCGCCAAGATCGAGCGGGGCGAGGCGCTCGCCAACGTGCGGGAGATCGCCGCCGAGGCCGACGGGCTGATGGTCGCCCGCGGCGACCTGGGCGTCCAGTTGCCGCCGGAGCGGGTGCCCCGGGCGCAGAAGGAGATCATCGGCGTCGCGAACGGCCTCGGCCTGCCGGTGATCACCGCGACCCAGATGCTGGAGTCGATGATCACCCAGCCGGTGGCCACCCGGGCGGAGACCAGCGACGTCGCCAACGCGGTCTGGGACGGCACCGACGCGGTGATGCTCTCCGCCGAGACGGCGATGGGACGCTATCCCATCGAGGCCGTCCAGACGATGGACCGGATCATCCGCGAGGTCGAGAAGGACGGTCCGATCCGCAGCCCGGCCGCCGCCCGGCCGCTGCGCGAGCATGCCCCCGCACTCGGTGACGCCAGCGACCCGGCGCTCGCGTTCGCGGACGCGATCGCCCGGGCGGCCTTCGCGCTCTCCGATGCCACGCCGGCGAGCCGCGTCGTCGTCTTCACCCTCGCCGGCTCGGCCGCCCGTCGGGTCGCCAAGTACCGCCCCGGCCAGCCGATCATCGCCGTCTGCTCCGACGAGTCGGTCGCCACCCGCCTCAACCTGGTCTGGGGGGTCCGCACCCTCGTCCTGCCGGTGATCGAAGAGCCCGACGAGATGTTCCGCACTGCCGGCCAGGCGATCGTCGACGCGGGCTGGGGCGAGGCGGACGACTACGCCCTGATCGTCGGCAGCCTGCCGATGGTCCGCGTCTCCGGCCGGACCAACCTGGTCCACGTCCGCAGGCTGGGGACATAGGGGGATCGGGCGGTCCCGGGTCCTCGCTAGGTTCGGCCGGGAAACGGTTGGGGACAGACTCACCGAATGCTGGGGCCGGGCCCTGGCGACGTCCAGAAGGTCGGCCGGAGGTGGACGCGCAGACCGGTCGTGGAGGGCGAGATCCCGGTTCTCCCTAGCCCGGGTGCGGTTGACCACCGCACGGATTGACGCCAGCCGCTGAACGCCCCAGCGGGAGGGGAACCGCACCCGTCTCGGGGTGGACCATCCGGCGGAGGGGTGTCCCCTGACGAGATTGGTGCATCTTCCGGGGCTCGATTTCTGGGGGTGTCATGCCTGACGGGGAGCGATTGAGGTCGAGCCGCTCAGGGAGACCGAGGCCGTTCTGGTCGGCGATGTTTGCGCTGCTCGCGCCCAGGCAGGGACCTCGATCGGTCCCTATGCCTATGACGTCCTGATCGCCGCTCAGGCGCTCAGAATCGGCGCCACGTCGATGACGGCGAACGTCGCCGGGTTCGGGAGCGTCCAGGGCCCGGCATGGGAGGACTGGACCGCCGGACCGTGACCCGATTGCCATCGAAGAACACCCGCTCCGAGGGGGAGTCGGACGGGTGCCGACGCTCCGCCCGGCATGGTCAGCCGAGCACCCGGCGGAGAAACGCCAGGCCGTCGACCGCGATGGTGTCCTGGCTGGGGGCGAGCGGTCGCCAGATCGAGGCGGCGGTCGCGATGGTGAGGTTGTCGGCGGTGAATGACTCGATCACGACCGGGCCCGCGTAGCCGACCTCGCGCAGTGCGCCGGCGATTGCCGTCCAGTCGGTGTGGTCGGTGCCCGGCGTCCCCCGGTCGGTGCCGCAGGCGTGGAAGTGCGCCAGGCGCGGTCCCACCGCGCGGATCGCCTCGGCCGGGTGCTTCTCTTCGATGTTCATGTGGAAGGTGTCGAGCATCACCCCGCAGGCGGGGTGGTCGACCCGGTCGACGAGGTCGATGACCTGCGCCGCGGTGTTGATGAGGTTGGTCTCGAAGCGGTTGAGCGGCTCGACGCCGAGGCGGACCCCGCGCGACGAGGCGTGCTCCGCCACCGGGCGCAGGGCCGCCGCGGCCCGGCCGAGCATCGCCTCTCGCTCGTCTGGACCCAGGTGGCCGGTCCGACCGACCGGCGCGTAGATCGGCCCCGCGACCACGGTCGCCCCGATAGTCGCGGCCGCGTCGACGCAGAAGAGCAGGTAGTTCTGGGTCGCCGCGGTCACCTCGGGGTCAGCGCCGGTCAGGTCCCGGTCCGGTCCCATCGCGCAGCAGACGGTGGCGCCGAGGCCCAGCCCGCTGAGCAGCGCGGCGGTCCGGTCCGGGTACCAGTCGCCGGGCGTCTCGACCGGCAGTTCGACCACGTCGAACCCCCAACCCCTGATCCGGGGCGCCAGCGTCGCCAGCGCGTCGTCGGTGATCGGCGACTCCCAGATCCAGGTGTTGGCGCCGATCGCGATGGCGCTCCGGTCCTGCGTCGACATCGCGGCTCACTCCCTCGCGACCGTTGCGCCCGCGGCCGAGCGCCGCCCGGGCCGACGCTACCCGGCTCCGCTCGGGGCGTCAATCGTGCTGGTCAGCGGTGTTTGGCCCACGCGGCCGTGTGGGCCGCGGCGGTCGACTCGGGGCGTCCGGGTGAGAGGGGAGAGAAGCGCGTGAACCACGACGAGGCGATGGCGTACCTGGGGGCAAACCACCGGGGTGTGCTCGCGACGATCAGGCGGGACGGCATGCCGCAGCTCTCCCATGTCTCCTACGCCCTGTTGGACGGCAGGGTCGCGATCTCCGTCACCCAGGACCGGGCCAAGACCCGCAACGCCCGCCGCGACCCGCGGGTCGTGCTCTCGGTGGTCGGCGACGACTGGTACCGCTACGTCGTCGCCGAGGGGACCGCCGAGATCGTGGAGGGGGAGGGCGTCCTCGCCGAGCTGCGGCGCGTCTACGAGGCGGTCACCGGCGCTCCCCACCCCGACTGGGACGACTTCGACGCCGCGATGATTCGCGACCGCCGCTGCGTTCTGCGCTTCCCGGTCGAGCGGCTCTACCCGCTGACCTGATCGCTGGGCGCCGCGGGGCCTCCCGACTCACCTGATGCCGTGTCCGTCTCGGACAGGCGCTCAAGATGATCGTCGCCCGTCACGAGCCGAACCGCCCATGCCTGGGCGGGCTCGGCGAGGGCGGCGGTGGCCACGGCGACCGGGAGCAGGCGAGCTCGGTGGTCGGGCTCCGCGCCGCCGGCGGAATGGTCGACCAGCGTGACCGCGAAGAACTCTTCCAGCTTGTTGGTCCTGGCCGTCTCTGCGCCGACGTACTGGCGGGCAGCGCCGACCCTCCGTGGTGCCTCGACCGTGTACCCCGTCTCTTCCCGGACCTCGCGTCGCAGCGCGTCCTGCGGTGTCTCGGCGGCATTGACGCCACCGCCGGGTAGGTAGACGCCGTGGGGTGTCTCGAAGACCAGGACCTTCCCCGCGACGAGGGCCACCGCGTAGGCCCCGGCGCGCTCGACGCTCATGCCGTTGGCCGATGAGGTGCCGAACTGTGGGGCGTTGGCTCGTCGCCTCCGTCGCCTCCGTCGCCGTCGGGTCCGGCGGCGCATCCCCACCCGGGGCCTAGGGCCGTCCCTGGGCGGCCCCGTTCCTGCCATGGACCCAGACGGCAATCTTCGCGCGGGGACCAGGACCGCGGGCGCGGCGAGTCGAGGGGAGGGGGAATGGCGCGGGAGCTGGCCGACGAGCGCTGCGTTGCCTGCCGGCGGGGATCGCCGCGGGTGACGGCCGAGGAGATGGCCGAGTTCCTGCCGGCCATGCCCGCCTGGCGCCTCGTCGAGGTGGACGGCGTGCCGCGTCTCGTGCGCGTCTTTCAGGCCCCCGACTATGCCGCTGGTCTGGCCCTTACCGTGCGCCTCGCCGGCCTCGCGGAGGCCGAAGGGCACCACCCGGCGATCCTCCTCGAATGGGATCGCGTCACGGTCTCGTGGTGGACCCACGCGATCGGGGGGCTGCACCGCAACGACCTGATCTTGGCGGCCAGGACCGACCGCCTCGCCGCCGACCTCGGCTTCTCGCCGGACGGGGCAGACCCCGGCTCCCCCGCGACCGGCGCATGACGCCACGCGTCCTGGCGGTCGACTGGTCGGGGGCGGCGGTCGGGGCCCGCAAGAAGATCTGGCTCGCCGAGGCGAGCGCGGACGGCCGCGGTCTGGTCCGCCTCGAGAACGGGCGCGACCGGGACGCGCTCGCCGACCACCTGATCGCCGTCGCCGAGGACGAGGCGGCGCTGGTCGTCGGCCTCGACTTCGCCTTCTCCCTGCCGGCCTGGTTCCTCGACGCGCGCGGCTACCGGGGTGCCGCCGACCTGTGGGCCGCCGCCGATCGCGACGCGGACGACTGGCTGGCGGCGGTGGAGCCACCGTTCTGGGGCCGGCCCGGCCACCCCCGGCCGCCGATGCCGAGCCAGTGGCGGAGGACGGAGCAGAGCGTGCCGGCCACCGGCGGCGTCCGGCCGAAGTCGGCGTTCCAGGTCGGCGGGGCGGGCGCGGTCGGGACCGGCTCCCTGCGCGGGATGCGCCTGCTCCACCGGCTCCGTGGCGCCGGGTTCTCGGTCTGGCCGTTCGACCCGCCCGGTCGGCCGCTGCTCGTCGAGATCTATCCCCGACTGCTGACCGGGCCGGTCGTGAAGTCGGACGTCGCCCACCGGGTCGCCCTGCTGGAGCGCGACTACCCCGGCTTCGCGATGGGCCACGCCGCCCGGGCCGCGTCCTCGGAGGACGCCTTCGACGCGGCCGTGTCGGCGCTGGTGATGGCCGCCCACCGCGGCGCCTTCGCCCGGCTGCCGGCGGTCGAGGACCCCAGGCTCGTCCGGGAAGGGCTGATCTGGTACCCCGGCTGGGAGCGCGACCTGGTCGCCACCGTCGGGGACTGACGGCCCCCGCGAGGGACAGGGGGGCTCGTGAGGTCACCTGGGCCCCGAGCGTGGCAGTGGGGTTGCCCGGCGCCGATCACACCCCGCTGCCCCCGCTCCGGCGACTCCGCGACGGTCCGGTGGCGGGGGCGACGCGCCCGGTCGTGCGGTGTATCGTGCCGGCCGAGAAGAGCGGCGAACGAGCGGCGGGGGCGGGACAATGAGCACGGGAACTGACGACGCGACCGGCAGCGGGGCGGCGGGACGGGGCGGCGGGAACGGGTCCCCGTCGACGCCCGACCCCGCGGCGAGTCAGCCCTTCGGGGAGACCGGCCTGACCGTGCCACCGCTCTGCCTCGGCACGGCGCCACTGGCCGACATGGGCGACACCTTCACCTATTCCCCCGGCGAGGAGCGCGCGCTGGCCACGATCCGGGCCTGCTTCAACTCCGAGATCACGTTCCTCGACACCGCCGCGTCCTACGGCGATGGGGTCGCCGAGCGGCGCCTCGGCGTCGTGGTCCGCGAACTCGGCGGCGTGCCCGACGGCTACCTGGTGGCCACCAAGGCCGATCGCGACCAGACGACCAAGGACTTTTCGGGGCCACAGATGCGGCGCTCGGTCGAGCGGAGCATGGGTCTGCTCGGGCTGGAGCACCTGCCGCTGGTCTACCTCCACGATCCCGAGCACGTGCCGTTCGAGGAGATCACCGCCCCTGGTGGCGCGCTGGAGGTCCTTCAGGACCTCCAGCGCGAGGGGCTGATCGGCGTGCTCGGGCTGGCCGGAGGGCCGGTCGACCTGATGATGCGCTACGTCGAGACGGGGGCCTTCACCGCCCTGATCACCCACAACCGCTTCACCCTGGTCAACCGAAGCGCCGACCCGCTGCTCGACCTTGCCGCGGGGCGCGGGATGGGAATCTGCAACGCGGCCCCCTACGGCAGCGGGATCCTCGCCAAGGGGCCGGACGCCTACCCCCGCTACGCCTACCAGGACGCCTCGCCGGAGCTCGTCGAGCGCGTCCGGCGGTTCGAGGCGATCTGCGGCGAGCACGGCGTGCCCCTCGCCGCCGCTGCCCTCCAGTTCTCGATGCGCGATCCCCGCGTCCACTCCACGATCGTCGGCATGACCCGGCCGGAGCGGATCGCGCAGACGCTCGGGCTCGCCCGCCACCCGATCCCCGACGGGCTCTGGGCTGAGCTGGCGGCGGTCCCGGTGGACGGTGTGGACCCCGAGGAGCAGCGCTGGCGGTAGTGCGACTCGGATGCCCCGGACCCCTCCCGTCGGGGCGCCCACGGCCACCACGGTTGGGGCAAGCCACGGATTGGTCCCCGGGGACGCCCGTGGCGACCACCTTGGCCCGCTCCGAGTCACGCGCTCCGACCAGGCGGCGGGAGGCGCCCTCGTCGCCTCGTTGTCGCGCCGCGGGCGCCGCGGCGCGTGCCCTCGTCGGTCCGGTCGACGTTCACCACCATCCGACCGGATACTCCGTCGCCGGAGCGAGCTGCCGCGGCCGACCGTCTGACCGGCCGTCGCCGATAGCACGAAGAGGACAGGATGAAGATCGAGACATTCGCGCTCGAGCGCTGGATGACGACCTACGAGTTGACCGCGCGCTACGACATCACCGAGAGCGGCATCGCGCCGATGACCGTGGCCGAGGTGATCGGCCTGGCGCCGGCCGACGAGCGCGAGGAGCTGCTGGCGCGGGTGCTCGGCACCCGACTCGGCTACAGCGAGGCGCCCGGTTCCCACACCCTGCGGTCGCTGCTCGCCGAGACCTACGAGGAGACCGGCCCCGAGCACGTCCTCGTCACGACGGGCGCGATCGAGGCCAACTTCCTCGCGTTCAACGTGCTGCTCGAGCCCGGCGATCACGTCGTCGCCGTCGCCCCGGCCTACCAGCAGCTCCACAGCGTGCCGCGGGCGATCGGGTGCGACGTCTCGCTGTGGCGGCTCCGCCCGGAGGACGGGTTCCGCTACGACCTGGACGAGCTGGAGCGGCTGCTCACGCCGCGGACCCGCATGATCGTGGTCAACACGCCCCACAACCCGACCGGCACCGTCCTCTCCGACGACGAGCTGCGGCGGATCTACCGGCTCGCCGAGGAGCGCGGGGCCTGGCTGCTCTGCGACGAGGCCTACCGCTGGCTCGACGTCCCGGGCGGTGAGCCGCTCGCCCAGCCGGTCCGCAACCTCGGCCCGCGGGCGATCAGCGTCGGGACGTTCTCCAAGCCGTTCGGGCTACCGGGCCTGCGGACCGGCTGGCTGGCCGCGCCCGCCGACGTGATCGCCGCCTGCTGGGCGATGCGCGACTACGTCTCGCTCAGCCCCGGCGGACTGAACGACCTGCTCGCGTCCGTCGCCCTCGTCCACCGCGACCAGGTCATCGCGCGCAACCGCGGCATCGTCGCCGCCAACCTCGCCGCGGCCGATGCCTGGTTCAACGAGCACGCCGATGTCGTCTCCTGGCAGCCGCCGCGGGGCGGCCTGCTGGCGATGGTCCGCTACGCCCTCGACCTGGAGTCCCGCGACCTGGCCGACCGGCTGGCGAGCCAGTACGGGGTGATGCTCGCGCCCGGGTCCGCCTTCGGCTACGAGGGGTACCTGCGGCTGGGGGTCGGCGCCGTCCCGGAGACCTTCGCCGGCGGCCTCGCCCGCACCGCCGAGTGCCTCGCCGACCTCCGGGCCGGACGGGCGACGCCGGCCGGGTCCCTGACCGCGGCCGGCGCCTAGTCCGCGGCGGATGCGCCGGCGGGACCGCCTGCCGGCCGCGCCCTCCGGTATCCCCCTTAACCCCCTGACCGTGGTATGGGCCTTCGGGGACCCTTCTGTCCGTCCTCAGACGCGCCGGCCGCCGGTGGTCGGGGCGTTGGGCGGGTGACCGCCCCGCGCCCCGGTGGACTGGTCGGTGCGAGGGGGCGGGCAGGACTGGACGGGCGGTGGGCCGTCGCGCGGCGGGAGAGACGATGAGCACCCGGGACCCCAGCTCCCGTCGGGACGGCTACCTGCCGATCGACCGCTACGGCATCGTCGGGGACACCCGCACGGCCGCGCTCGTCGGCTGCGACGGGTCGGTCGACTGGCTCTGCTGGCCCCGGTTCGACGCGCCGAGCGTCTTCGGGCGGATCCTCGACGCCGGCCGGGGCGGCCACTTCCAGATCGCGCCGGTGGCCGACGGTCTGGCCGCCCGCGGCAGCCAGCTCTACTGGCCCGACACCAACGTTCTGGTGACCCGGTTCCTCTCCTCCGACGGCGTCGCCGAGGTTACCGACTTCATGCCGGTCGGCGACGCGACCACCATGGGCGCCGAGGAGCAGTGCCTGGTCCGCCGGGTCGAGGCGGTCCGCGGCACGATCCGCTTCCGCGCCGTCTGCGAGCCCGCCTTCGACTATGCCCGGGCCGACCACGGTACCGAGATCGTCGACGGCGGCGCGGTCTTCCAGGGGCCCGGACTCGCGCTCGGCCTCGCCGCCGACCGCGAGCTGCGGCGGACCGACCGGGGAGTCGAGTCGGAGTTCACGCTGGAGGAGGGAGAGCAGACGGTCTTCGTGCTGCGCGGCGCCGAGGCCGACCGGGGGTGCGGTCCCTGTCTGACGCCGATGGCGGCCGAGTCCGCGTTCACCGAGACGGTCGCCTACTGGCGTCGCTGGCTGGCGGGGTGCACCTACCGCGGCCGCTGGCGGGAAGTGGTCAACCGTTCGGCCCTGGTCCTCAAGCTGCTCACCTACGGGCCGACCGGGGCGATCATCGCGGCGCCGACGACCTCGCTCCCCGAGACGGTCGGCGGCGGGCGGAATTGGGATTACCGCTACGCCTGGCTGCGCGACGCGGCCTTCACCGTCTACGGTTTCCTCCGCATCGGCTTCACCGACGAGGCCGCCCGGTTCATGGACTGGATCGACGCCCGGAGCCACGAGCCGTGCGGCGACTCTCCGCTCCAGCTCGTCTACGGGATCGACGGCCGGCACGACCTCGACGAGCAGGCGTTGGACCACCTCGAAGGCTATCGCGGCAGCCGACCGGTCCGGATCGGCAACGGCGCCGCCGGGCAGCTCCAGCTCGACACCTACGGCGAGCTGCTCGACGCCGTCTACCTCTACAACAAGCACGGCGCGCCGATCTCCTACGAGCTGTGGGTCCACCTGCGCGAGGCGCTCGACTGGCTCGTTGACAACTGGCAGCGCCCGGACGAGGGGATCTGGGAGGTCCGCGGCGGCCGTCGCCACTTCACCTACTCGAAGCTGATGAGCTGGGTGGCCTTCGACCGCGGCCTCCGCCTGGCGGACAAGCGCTCGTTCCCGGCCCCGCGCGATCGGTGGCTGGAGACCCGCGACCGGATCTACGAGGAGGTGATGGAGCGGGCCTGGGACGAGGGGCTCGGGGCGTTCGTCCAGGCCTACGGCACCGACACGCTCGACGCGGCGAGCCTCATCATGCCGCTGGTCTTCTTCCTCTCGCCGAACGACCCGCGGATGCTCAGCACGCTCGACGCGATCAACCGCCCGGTCGCCCGGGGCGGGCTGCTCGCGGGGGGGCTCGTCTACCGCTACGCGCCGGGGGACGGCGACGGGTTGGACGGCCTCGAGGGGACCTTCAACATGTGCAGCTTCTGGCTCGTCGAGGCGCTGACGCGCGCCGGCCGGCTGGAGGAGGCGCGCCTGACGTTCGAGCGGATGCTGAGCTATTCCAGCCCGCTCGGCCTCTATGCCGAGGAGACCGGACCGGGCGGCGAGGCGCTCGGTAACTACCCCCAGGCCTTCACCCACCTCGCGCTGATCAGCGCCGCCTTCAACCTTGACCGGGCCCTCGACGGGCACCGCCGCGGCGCCGGGTAGGTCCGTCCGGGCTCCGCGCGGAACCGTTGCCCTACCATTGCTCTGGACCGTTCCCGACCTGGCGGGGGGCCAATGCCTGTCCGCCCCACCGCGCACCGCCGCGCGCCGATCGGAGAAGACCGTTGGAGACCACCACCGCGCTCCCCCGCTGGGACATGACCGTCGTCTACCCGGGCGTCGACTCGCCCGAGTTCGCCGCCGCGCTGGAGGGCCTCCTCGCCGACCTCGCGGCGCTCGAGGCGCTCTTCGACGGCCACGGTGTGCGGCGGGACGGCGCGCCGGCGGACCTCGACGCCGCCGCGGTGGCGTCCTTCGAGGAGGTCACCGAGCACCTCAACCGCGTCGAGGCGACGCGCCACACAATCGAGGCCTACCTCCAGGCGTTCGTCACCACCGACACCCGGGACAGCCTGGCCCAGGCGCGCCTCAGCGAGCTGCAGCAGCGCGGTGTCCGCCTCTCCCAGCTCCGGACCCGCTACCAGGCCTGGGTCGGTGGGTTCGACCTCGGTGCCCTCGCGGCGCGCTCGGCGATTGCCCGCGAGCACACCTTTCCGCTGGCCATGGCCACCGTCGCGGCTGCCCACCAGATGAGCCCGGCCGAGGAGGACCTGGCGGCCGCCCTCGATCCATCCGGGGCGGGGGCCTGGGAGAAGCTGCACGGCGATCTCACCTCGCAGCTGAGCGTGCCGCTCGAGGTCCGGCCGGGAGAGGGGATCCAGGACCTGCCGATGAGCGCGGTGCGCAACCTGGGCTACGACCCCGACCGCGAGGTCCGCCGCCGGGCCTACGAGGCGGAGCTGGGCGCCTGGGAGCGCGCCGCGCTCCCGCTCGCCGCCGCGATGAACGGGATCAAGGGGCAGGTCGGCACGCTGGCCGCCCGGCGTGGCTGGGCGGATCCGCTCGACGAGGCGCTCCACCGCAATCGGATCGACCGCGCCACCCTCGACGCGATGCTCGGGGCCGCCGAGGAGGCGTTCCCCGACCTCCGGCGCTATCTCCGAGCCAAGGCGCGGGCGCTGGGTGTTCCCGTCCTCGCCTGGTACGACCTCTTCGCGCCGGTCGCCGCCCGGGGGGCGGGAGGGGCCGACGGCGCCGGGCCGAGCTGGTCCTACGAGGCCGGCACGGCGTTAGTCCGCGAGCAGTTCGGCGCCTACTCGCCGCGGCTGCGGGACTTCGCCGACCGGGCCTTCCGCGAGCGCTGGGTCGACGCCGGGCCCCGGCCGGGCAAGGTCGGCGGCGCGTTCTGCATGGCGCTGCGGGGTGAGGAGTCGCGGATCCTCTCCAACTACCACCCGGGGTACGGCGGGGTCGCCACGCTCGCCCACGAGCTCGGCCACGCCTACCACAACCTCAACCTGGCCGGCCTGACGCCCCTCCAGCGGCAGACCCCGATGACGCTGGCCGAGACGGCGAGCACCTTCTGCGAGACCATCGTTCGCGACGCGGCGCTCCGCGACGCTGACCCGGCCGCGGGGCTGGTGATCCTGGAGGCGTCGCTCCAGGGCACCTGCCAGACGATCGTCGACATCACCAGCCGGTTCCGGTTCGAATCGGCGGTCTTCGCCGGCCGCCGGGAGCGGGAGCTGAGCATCGACGAGCTCCGCGACCTGATGCTCGACGCCCAGCGAGGCACCTACGGCGACGGCCTGGACGGGGCCGCGCTCCACCCCTACATGTGGGCGGTGAAGCCCCACTACTACGCGACGGCGTCGTTCTACAACTACCCCTACCTGTTCGGCCTGCTCTTCGGCCTCGGGCTCTACGCGGAGTTCGGGCGCGACCCCGAGGGCTTCCGCGGCCGCTACGACGACCTCCTCGCGTCGACCGGCCGCGCCGACGCCGCCACCCTCGCCGCCCGCTTCGGGATCGACCTCCGGTCTCCCGACTTCTGGCGGTCCAGCCTCGACCTGATCCGGGCCGACATCGACCGGTTCGAGGCGCTCGTGGCGGCCGCGGTCGCCTGACCGCCCGAGGCGCCCCGAACGGGAGGGGACCGGTCACGACGGTTCGCCGCCGACCCGCGCGGGTACGGGCCCGATCCGCTCCGACGGCACCGGGCTGTTCGGCGTCGGTACCGAAGCGCGCTGCCGTCCGGGCCCGCCCAGGACGCGCCTCCAGGTCGGAGACCCGGGCCGGCCGCCCCCGAGACGGCCGCGAGCCAGCCGGGGAAGGCCCCGGCGATCACTTCGGCACCGAATAGGCCCCCCTGGTCGGGCCTTGACGCCGGTGGCGCGGCCGGGCCAGGTGGCCGGGCCGGAGAACCGTACCAAGGTGACTTCTCCAACCAGCGTGGATGGGGCGGCGTGTGCGTTGGATCCAGGGGGCGCTCAACCGGGGTCGCGCGGGGCGCGGACGGCCAGTACGGGATCCGGGCGATCGTCGTGGCTTCTCCCCGCTGGCCCGCCGCAGGACTGTGCCGGCTCGGTGCCTGAGCCGCTGACCTCGCGGCTTGCCGCGAATGGGCAGATTCGCCGGCGCACCCAAACCACCACCGAACAGACGGGAGCGGGACAACGCGCGGGGACGAGGACCGGGGAGGCGCGGTGCTGTGCGGCTGACGATCGTCACGGTCGGGTCGCGGGGGGACGTCCAGCCGATCGTGGCCCTCGGGGTCGGCCTCCGAGACGCCGGCCACGCGGTGCGGATCGCCGCGCCGTTGCCGTTCGCCGGGCTGGTCACGGCGCACGGGCTCGACTTCGCCCCGCTCGCGGGCGACCCGCGCGCCCTGCTCGAGACGGAGGCGGGCCGGGCGTGGCTCGACTCCGGGGGGAACGGGCTGGTCTTCGCCCGGCGCTTCGTCCGCCTCCTCGGCGGCAACCTCGAGGCTGCGCTCGCCGACACCCTGGCGGCGTGCCAGGGGGCCGACGCGGTCCTCGGCGCGGTCTTCGCCTTCGGCGCGGAGAGCGCCGCCGAGAGACTCGGGGTGCCCTACGGCCGGCTGCTGCTCCAGCCGTTCGACCGCACCCGCGCCTTCCCGACCGTCGGCGTCCCGCGCTCGCTCGGCCCCCGGCACGACCTCGCCACCCACCTTGTCGCCGAGCAGGTGCTCTGGCAGCCGGTCCGGCGGCCGCTCAACCGTTGGCGGCGCGGCAGCCTCGGTCTGCCGCCGCTCCCCCTCCTCGGTCCCGCGATGGTCCCGCCCGAACGTCGGCCGCCCACGCTCTACGGCTTCAGCCCGCTCGTCGTCCCGCCCCCGCCCGACTGGGGGACGCGGGTGGCGGTCACCGGCTACTGGCCGCTCGGCCCCGACCCGGGGTGGACGCCGCCACCGGCGCTGGAGGCCTTCCTCGCCGGAGGGGCGCCGCCGGTCTCGGTGGGCTTCGGCAGCATGACGGCGCGCGACCCCGCCGCGCTGCTGAGGACGACCCTGGCCGCGCTGCGGGCCGCCGGCCGGAGGGGCGTGCTCCTCGCCGGGTGGAGCGGTCTCGGCGTCGGTGCCGGGGACATCCCCGCGGACGTGTTCCTCGCCGACGAGATCCCGCACGGGTGGCTCTTCCCGCGCTGCGCGGCGGTCGTCCACCACGGCGGGGCGGGGACGACCGCCGCGTCGCTGCGGGCGGGGGTGCCGACGGTGGTCGTCCCGTTCTTCGCCGACCAGCCGTTCTGGGGGCGCCGGGTCCACGCCCTTGGCGTCGGTCCCCGTCCGATCCCGTTTCGCCGGCTCGACGCCACCCGCCTGGCCGAGGCGGTCCGGAGCACGGAGGACCCGGACCTACGGGCGCGGGCGACGGCGCTCGGGGCCCGCCTGCGGGCGGAGGACGGCGTCGGCCGGGCCGTCGCGGTGATCGAGCGCTGGCTGGGGACGCCGAGCGTCCGGCCGGGTGGCGAGGAGACAGGCGGGCCGGCGAGAGGCGCCTGATACGGTATCCGGCCGTTGGGTGGTGGGACGGGCGCGCCGGCGGCCGGTCCCTCCCGGGGCCGAACCCTGACGGCCGAGGCTCAGTGACCTAGCTGGCCGACCCCGGCCGCGGGCCAACCGGGCGAAGTCCGGACGATCACCCGGTCCCCGTCTGAGAGACCGGCGACACTCGGACCAGGTGTCCCAGGGGCCGGTGATCCCTGGTCTCGCAGGTGCCGCCGGCCGTGCCCGACGTTCCCCAAGATGGCTGGACGGGGTGACCGGTAGGGCGGACTGGCGGATGACGCCGGCGGGGCTCGCCGAACGTCGCCGGTGCCGTCAGCGGGCGTCGTCGTGATCTGGCCCGCGCCAGGCGGCGACGTAGTCTCGGAAGGCATCGTCTCCCCGAAGGTAGGCGGCGAGCAGCTCGTCGAGGTTGCCGCCCTCCGGGCGCGCCGCACCCTTGCCGTCGTCGCCGTAGACCTCCCGCCACCAGGTCGCCTCGGCGGCGTGGGCCGCGATCTCCTCCTCGAGCCGGGCGCCGCTTGGGAGGACCGTGCACGATCTCGTCGCCGCGCAGTGCGTCCCGCTGATCGCGCGGTCGATGTGGGCGGCCTCGTGAACCAGCGTCGCCGCGAGGACGTCGACTTCCAGCCACGGCATCCGCGGGGCGTCGATGATCACGGTGCTGGTCGACCAATCGCCGGGCGCCGTCTCCCTCGCCTGGGCGCGGGCGAGGGTGCGACCGGGCAGTGGGGCGACGCCGACACAGACGCGGCGATCGAGGAGCACGGCGAAGAGGCGCTCGCCTTCGGCGGTCCGCCGCATCAGCGCCAGGCCCTCCCTGAGCTGCGTTCGGACGCCGGGCTCGAGGCCGTCGCAGAGCGGGAAGCGGCCGCTGTTCGTCCCGACCCCCGGCGGCGGCGGGGTGACCGTCGCGTCGGCCGCCGCGCGGGGCACCACGAGCGCGAGCACGACCAGCACGACCAGCAGCGCGACGGTGGCCCAGCCGGCGACGCGAGACCCGATCCCGCCCGTCGCCGCGGGTTCCTCCGGGGCGACCAGAGGCCGCCGGTACCTCGGCCCGTGCTGCCGCCCGCCGGTGCCGGCGCCCGACAGGTGACCGACGACCGGGGCGCTGGTCGCCGTCGGCCGGCGCCCGTTATGCCTCTCGCGGGCGCCAAGGGGCGCCAGGGGCCCAACCCGGGCCGACCGCACGGCCACCGTTGGGCGGGCGTGGCCCGGGCGTCGGCGGGGCCGGGGAGCCCACGACGTCCCGTCTCTCGGCACCGCCCACGACCGAGCACCCCGTCGCCGCTCCGCCGACCGGGGTCGGACGGCCGGCGGCGCGGCGGGGCGCGGCCCGCGCCGGCGGGTGGCTCTGGCGATCCTGGTCCGGGTCGCGATGTCGATCATGGCCGGGTCGGCCCCTCGGGGCGGAGCTGGTCCACCGGGGGTCTGTTGGGCGCCCGGCGGAGGGTGGACAAGTTCGGCCGATCTGTCATCCGGGGCGTCGACACGGCATCCGAGAGGGACGGCTGGCGAATGGGAGCCGAGCCGACAGGGCCGGAGTTAGGGCTAGAACCCGCCCTCCCGGGTGTCGCCGCGAAGCTCTCGGACGTGCGACTCGAAGGCGACCCGGCCCTCGAGGTAGGCGTCGGCGAGGCGGTTGAGACCGTAGTCGTAGCCGATCGCGAAGCGTTTCCCGTCCTCGCCGTAGGCCTCGATCCACCACTCGGCCTCCGCCGCGTGGGCCGCGACCTCCTCCTCCAGCTCCACGCCGTTGGCGAGCACCGTGCAGCTCTCGTCGTAGTCGCAGGCCAGCCCGTTGATGTAGCGGTCGATGTGGGTCGCCTCGTGGACGAGCAGCGCCGCGACCACGTCGCTCTCTCCGGCATGGAGGATGTCGCTGTCGACCATGATGGTGGAGCGGGACCAGTCACCGGTCAGCGACGACTGGCTGGCGTAGGCATAGCCGCTGTTATAGGGGATGTCCTCGACGCCGACGCAGACCAGCTCATCGAGGAGCTGGTCGAACAGGCGACGTCCCTCGTCCGTGCGACGCATCAGGTTCATCGCGTCGGCCAGGTCGCGGCCGTCGGACGCGGAGACGGACGCGCATAGCGGGAGGTCCGGCGCCCCGGGCACGGTGGCGAAGGCCGGCTGCTCGTCGATCGTGCTGGCCACCGACCGGCCGGCGAAGCGGGCGACCTCGTCCCACTGCCCGCCCGAGGCGAGCAGCCGGATGGTGGCCTCGTTCCGGGACGCGAGCAGACCGCCGAGCACGACCGTCAGGGACAGCAGGAGGCCGACCAGCTTCACCAGCCCGCCGGCCCCCTCCCGCGGTGCCGGCTGGGCGCGTCCGTCCCGCCCGGCCGGGTACCACGGGGGCGGGGCGCCGTAGGGCGAATGCCCCTCGGGCGGGGCCCCCGCAGGCCGGGTGCCAATCGTCGGACCGAATCGCGGCCCCCTCCCGGGGTCACCGGCCGCATCCGGATGGGAGGGACCGGCCATCCCGAGCCCCGCCGCGTCGCGCGCGCGGTCACTCCGGGTCGCCCCGAAGGGCGCCCTCCGCCCGTCGCCGCGGGATGCCGGGTAGACGTAGCCGGGCCCCGGGTCGAAGCGCCCGCGCCGCGTCGGTTCCGCTCGGTTCCGCGACGACTCGTCCACGCGGTGCCCTGGCGACGGTGCTTCCGGGTCGGGGAGCACCCAACTGATGGGTCCCGCAGGGGCCACCTGACCCAGTGTAGCGGCTCCCCCAGGGGGTTGGTAGCGCGGGGCCGGGACGCCCGGGGCCCGATCCGAGGCCGATACCGCCGACGTCGCGCGGCCGTTTCCGCCCAGGATCGGCGACAATCGCCGCGGGCGGTGCCGCGCCCGCCGGCCGCCGATGGAGGACCGTGCCGCGTGCGCGAAGGATCGACCGCCGCGTCGACCGGCGGTGAGGACCGCGTCGACGACTTCGGCCTCGCCCCCGGCGAGTCGTTCGAGCCGGACGAGCTGCCGGAGCCGTCGCTCGATCTCGCCACCCCCCATGTGATGACCGTCCTCGGGCCGATCCGGCCCGAGGAACTCGGGCCGGCCCTGCACCACGAGCACCTGTTCGCCAACCCGCCGGCGGTGGCCGCCGACGAGCCCGACTTCGTCCTCGACGACCGGCACGCCACGCTCGCCGAGCTCGAGGACTTCTACGCCGCCGGCGGACGGGGGATCGTCGACGCCTCGCCCGCCGACTACGGCCGCGACGTCGGCTCCCTGCGGTGGGTGGCAGAGCGGGCTCCCGTCCACGTCGTGGCGGTGACGGGGCACCACAAGGCCCTCCACGCCGAGCGCCTGATCGGCGACCGGGGGGAGGACGAACTGGCCGCCGTGATGGTCCACGAGCTCACGGAGGGGGTCGCGGACACTGGGGTCCGGCCCGGCGTGATCAAGGCGGGAACCAGCCTCGACGCCGTGCTGCCGGTCGAGGCGACGGCGCTGCGGGCGGCGGCGCTGGCCCACCTCGCGACCGGGGCGCCGATCACGACCCACACCGAGCAGGGCACCATGGCCCCCGAGCAGCTGGCGATCCTGGCTTCCGAGGGGGTCGACCCCTCCCGGGTGATCCTCGGGCACCTCGATCGCAAGCTGGAGGAGGGGTACCTGCGCGGGGTGCTCGAGACCGGAGCCTTCGTCTCATTCGACAGCCTGAGCAACCCCCGGCGCCCGCCCGACGGACCCAAGGCGGCGATGGTCCGCCGGCTGGTCGAGGCAGGGTACGGCGATCAGCTGCTCCTCTCGCAGGACCTCGCTCGCCGCTCGGCGCTGCGCGCGTACGGCGGCCAGCCGGGCTGGACGGCGATCTTCGACCGCTTCGCGCTCTTGCTGCTGGAGGAGGGACTCTCGGCGATGACGGTCCGGCGCCTGCTCGTCGACAACGTCGCCCGCGCGCTGACGGTGCGCCGGTGAGCGCCCCGCCGGGCGACCACGGTGACCCGCGTGCCGACGCGGTGGGCAGGACCGGCCCGACGGAGGTCCCTATCGTCGCCGCGCCCGCGGTGCCACCCGCGGTGCCGCCCCCGGACGCGAGGATCCGGGCGCTCATCTTCGACATGGACGGCCTGCTGGTCGACAGCGAGCCGCTCTCGGAGGTGGCGATGCGGGTCTTCCTCCGCCGGCACGGCCGGGACCTCGAACCGGACCTGATGGGCGCCCTGCTTGGGCGTCGGTTGCCCGAGGCGACCGCCATCGTCGCCGCGCGGTACGGGCTGCCGGGGAACGTCGCCGCGCTGACCGAGGAGTTCGACGAGGTCCGCCTGGAGACGATCCGCGGCAACCTGCGCGCCTTTCCCGGCGCCGCCGAGCTGATCGCGTTCGCGCGAGCCGCCGGGCTGCGGGTCGCGCTCGCGACGTCCAGTCGGCGCCGCCACGTCGATCTCTCCCTCGCCGAGACCGGCCTCAGCGGCCGGTTCGACGCGGAGGCCACCGGGGATGAGGTCGCGCTGGGCAAGCCGGCACCGGACCTGTTCCTGCTCGCCGCGGGCCGGCTGGGGGTGGCGGCGGCCGACTGCGTGGTCCTCGAGGACGCGCCGACCGGGGTCGCCGCGGCCGCGGCGGCGGGCATGCGCTGCCTGCTGGTCCGCCGACCGGGGACACCCGCGGCCTCGTTCCCGGTCGCGCCGACGGCGACCCTCGCCGACCTGGATGCGGCCGCCGGGTGGCTGCGGGGATGGGGTGTCCAACCGGGCGGCGCGACGCCGGCGAGGTGAGCGACCCACCACCCTTCCCGTCGCCCCGGAGCGACGTGCCGGGTACCATGGTCGCGGCTGAGATCGGGGGCGGTTGGGTGGGCCGGCGCGAGGCGCCCGGCCATCGCGGCGAGCGTGGGACCGAGGAGCGGGGAGGGGTCAGATGACGGTGCGCGTCTACCTCGTGGCGGCCCGGCTGGCGGACGGCCCGCCGCGGCCGGACGACCTGCCCGCGGAGCGCCTGTTCGTCCACGCCTCGGCGCTGCCCGAAGTCTGGGTCGAGACCGAGAGCCTGGCCGTGCCGGAGCCGGGCCGGGCCGTCTCCTTCGCCCTCGCCCGGCCGATGGAGCTCGGGGTCGAGCGGGTCCTCGGCACGGTCGAGCGCAAGGTCACGAAGTAGGGCCGGTCCCGGGCCGCCGTCCCCGGCGGGTCGCGACGACCGCGCACCCTCCCACCCGCTCTCCACGCGTCGCGGCCTTCCCCCGTCGGGGACACGGGCGAGCCGTCCCCTGGGAGACGCGCGCCACGCTCAGATCGGGCGGCCACTCAGGCACGCCCGCCGGGACGACCCACGGCCGCCACGATGGCGTCTCGCCCCGCGCCGGCGCACGAGGAGGACGGGCAGTTCCATCGTACGGGGCGGGTGACGGTCCCCGGAGCGGGCGAACCGCCGCCCGCGACCGGCGACGCGGGGGAGGGGCCGGTGACGGGAAGGTGGACCGGCGCCGGGCGGAGGCAGGCGACGCCGATCAGGCTGATCGTGGCCAGCGGCAACCCGGCGAAGGTCGCGGCGGTCGACCGGCTGCTTGCCGGGGCGGCGACAGTGTTGCCCCTTCCGCACAACATATCGCTGGAGGGCGAAAGCGATGAGGAGGCCGGGGCCACGGTCGATGCCGTCGCGGCCGCCAAGGCGCTGGCCTGGTCGCGCAGGGTTGCCGCCGCCCGCGCCGTCGGCCGGGGCACCCGATCGGCGTCGGCCCGGACCGGGCGTCATACAGACCAGGGTGCAGCAGAAGGAGATGAGGAGCCGTTGGTGCTCGCGACCGATGGCGGGTTGCTGTTCCCCGCGCTGGGTTCCGCGTGGGATCCCGTCCGCACCCGCCGCTTCGCCGGGCCGGACGCCGACGGCGTCGACCGGGCGCGGGCGCTGCTGGCGAGGGCCGAGGGGTTGGACGGCGACGACCGGCGGATCGGCTGGCGGGAGGCGGTCGCCGTTGCCCGCGGCGACGCCGTGGTCGTCCGCTTCGCCGCCGAGAGCCCGCCGGGCAAGTTGGCTCGAGCGGTCGACCCGGCGCTGGTCGCCGCGGGGGAGGGGTTCTGGCTGCCGGCGGTCTGGCGCTGTCCGGAGTACGGCGGCCGCCTACTCGCCGAACTCCTGCCCGCCGAGCGCGACGACCGGGACGACCACTGGTCGCGGCTGGGCGCGGACCTCCGGCGGTGGCTCGCCGACCAGCACGGATGACCCGCGCGGGCGCTGCACGCGGCCGATTGTCTTCCCGCCGTCAGCTGCCGTTCGCGCCTCGCCACGGCGTCCTCGCCGCCACCTGCGTCGCGTCGCCCGGCGGCAGGCGCTCGGCCGCGGCGGCCCATGCCCCCGGGTCTCTGGATCCGTCCCCTTACCGGCAACTCCGCTCAGCATCTGGGGTCTCTAGAGGCTACGCGACGCGCACCCACCGCCGCAGAATGTCCTGATCGGTCGGCGGGGAGACGGACGCCCAGAGGCCCCGTGAGAGCAACCGCTCACCGTCGTCCGCGGGGCTGAGCTGGTCGTAGCGGGCGAAGGTGGGGTCGGGTTGGAACCCGAGCCGACGGGCGAGCGCGCGAGAGGCGGCGTTGTCCGCGTCGCAGCCCCAGGTCGGCCGCAGCCCGCGGACCCGGGCCTGGGCGACGAACCGCCGCCCGACCGCGGTCGCCAGCCCTCGCCGCCGGAAGTCGTCCGCCGTCACGACCCCGACGTTCGCGTCCCCACGCCCGACGGCGATCGCGTAGGCGGCGGCGACGGGTTCCTCGTGGAGGAGCGCCACCGTCCCGAACCCTCCGGCACCGAAGCCGTCGTAGCCACCCCAGAAGTAGCCGATCAGTTCGGCCAGCGTCGCGTCCACCCGCTCGGCCAGCGTCGGGTCGAGGTCGACGATCGTCACGTCGTTCGCGCGCGCGTCACATCCGTCGGTGCCGGACCATTGGCCGGCGGCCACTGCCTCCGCCGCCATCTCGCCGTCCGCGGGGAGGACGAACGCGCGTCGCTCGACCACCTCCAGCGCGTCGCCGTGGTCGTCGAGGAGGGCGCGCCGCCAGGGATCGGACGGGGGCACGTAGGCGTAGAGGCTGCCGAAGACGGACGCCTCCGCCGGCATGTCGGCCATGAAGCGGCGAAGGGCTCGTCCGCCCGGTCCGCCCGGGTCCCCGGCCGGGTAATAGCCGTAGCTGCGGCAGAGCAGGGCCGCGGTCGGGTCCCGGGCAGCGTCGACGAAGAGGCGGCCCGGGGTGCGACCCTCGAGCCCGGCGCCGATCTGCGCCAGGTCCGGCCGCCCGCCGGCGAAGAGGCATCTCGCGCGCGCGAACGCGGACGGCGTCAGTTCCACGATCTCCACCGGTCGCTCCGTCTGGCGTGCCCGAACACGGGGCCTCGTCGTCGGCGGCGTGGGACACGTTACCCGCCGGTCGACACCGGCCGTCCCCACCGCACCTGGTCCAGCACCTGGAATGCGACGACGCCACCCTCGGCGTACGGCGCGACGGCGCGCCGGACCGCGTCGTCGAACCCCTCCGCGTCGGCAGCGCTCATCCGGTCCCGAGAGAAGCCGTTCCGGGCGTGGAACGACTCCACGTGATCGCCGATCGACTGCCGGAATGGCACCGGCTCGGTCGCCGCGCCGCCGGCCCGCGCGGAGAGTCGCCGAGCCGTCAGTTCCTCCACCAGGTCGTAGGGTCGGTACTCCCGGTTGGTGGAGAAGCGCCGGAGCGCCACGCCCAGCGGTCTCCGCCATGGCACCGGCAGCATGGTGTCCTCGACGATCGCCAGAGAGCCCGTCGGCACGAGCACGCGATCGACGCGTCGCAGCACCGTCTCCCACTCCGTCCATCACAGGCTCGCACCCGGCCGTGACGAGCCCATACGGCGGCCAGAGCGGCGCATCCTCCGCGCGGCCCTCGATTCAGCGCGGGCGCGGATGGTCGCCGCCGAGCAGCCCCTTGCCTCGCTCGATCATGCCGCGGGAGGGATCGACGGCGTCCACCCGGTCTACCGCCCAGACGATGTTCCGGGCGAGTTCGCCCGACCCGGTGCCAGGGTCGAGGATCGCCCGCGGGGCACCGGGCGGGAGGAGGCTCAGGAGGAGACCGAAGGTCGCCGTGGGATACGGCGGCCGGTGGCGATAGGCTGCCACCACGGAGCGGTCCCGAAACTGGGCGGCATACCGAGGGCCGAGGTGCGGCGGCTTCGGCGCCATCGAGGCGTCTCCTGACCTCCCACGGGCGGAGCGAGCGGTGCGAAGGCCGTCAGGCCGGGTCGCAGGCCGGCGGGTCGGGCAGGGCCGAGGGCACGGCGATAGGCGCCTCTCCGCCGTGCTCGAGGTCGACGCGGATGATCGTCCCGGTGGCCTCGTCAGCGCCGACCGTCGGCCCGCTGACGTAGAGCGCGCCGCCCGGGCCGAACGCCATCGCCGCCGGCAGGGCGAGGCCGGTCACGACCGGTTCGGCGGTGTCGGGACCCGTCCGGCGGACGACCCTCCCCGTGCCGGGCCGGACGCCGCCGTTCGGGGCCCCGGTGTCGTCACCGAACCCGGTCGCCATCTCCAGGGCGTAGAGCTCGCCGTCCGGCCCGACCTCCACGGCCGTCGGCAGCGAGAGGTCCGTCCAGACGTCGCTGACCACGCCGTCGGCAGCCACGTGGACGACTCTGGCGGCGCCCTCCCGGTAGGGGGCTCGCGTGAAGTAGGAGACGTAGGCGCCGCCGTCGGCCGCGGCGACGATCCCCGTCGGGATCGGGTCCAGGGCCGAGAGGTCGACGACCCGGGCGATCGTGCCGTCGAGCCGGATCTGGAGGACCTGGCCGCTGTTCGCCTCGGTGACCCAGAAGCCGTCGCCCCCGGGCAGGGGGCTCATCGCGTACGGCTGGCCGTCGGAGTCGTAGTCGGGCGGCCGGTTGGCGACCGGGTTCTGCTCGACCCAGAGGCTCAGGTCCGCGATTAGGGTCGCCTCGCCGTCCGTCGCCACGCGGTAGAGCCCGTTGGCGCGCCGTCCGCTCGGCCGGTCGCTGCCGGAGACGAGCGCGTAGAGCTCGCCGTCCGGCAGGAAGGCGACGTCGGCGACGCCCGAGAGGCCGTTGAAGGCGACCCGGGTGGTGGCGAAGTCGCCGGTCACCGTCACCGGGCAACCACCCGCTACGCGGACAACGCCCGCGGTTGGTCCCGGTACCCCGGCGAGGGCGACATAGGCCGCGCCGTCGGCGGCGAACGCGAACCCGCGCGGATTGACGAGCCCACCGGCGACGGTGGTCACCGCCCCGAGGGACGGACTGGGTTCCGGAGAGACCTGCCGCCGGGCGGCACCGACCTCCGCCGACCCGGGGTGGCCGGTGGCGAGGAGCACTGCGGCGACGACCACGAGCACGGCGGGTCGCAGGCGGATCATCGGCAGCTCCTCGGTTCACGCGCTCGCGAGGGGCGACGGGCCGCACCGCAGCCCCGACGGACGACCCATCGAGGGATCGCTTCCTCCGGCGGCGGCGCGGCCACGTCGACACGGCCCGACGGGTGCTTGGGCCCCAAGGACGACCCGGCGGGCCACCCGCCACCGAACGCCGTGGTCCTTGGCAGTGAGGTCGCCGCCTAGACGGGCGGGTAGGTGAGCATCCAGCCGCCATCGACGAAGTAGGTGCTGCCGGTGCAGTAGCTGGCCTCGTCCGAGCAGAGGAAGACCGTCATCGCCGCGATGTCGGCCGGGTACCCGGCGCGGCCGGTGGGGATCTGGGCCGCCCGCTCGGCACGCTCCCGCTCGTCGTCGAGGATCTGCTGGTTCATGGGCGTCACGATCATCCCCGGGGCGACGCTGTTGACGGTGATGCCGCGCGGCGCCAGCTCGAGCGCGAGCGCTCGGGTCAGGTTGCGCAGGCCGCCCTTGGAGACGGAGTAGGCGTCGGCGCCCGCTCCGCGCATGACCGCCTCCTCGTGGACCGACGTGATGTTGATGATCCTCCCGGCCGTGCCCCGGTCGAGCATCCGGCGGACGGCCTGCTGGGCGCAGAGGAAGGGGCCGTGCAGGTTCGTGCGGATGGTCCGCTCCCACTGCTCGAAGGAGGTCTCGAGGATGGGCCCTCCGCCGCCCTGCCCCGCGTTGTTGACCAGGATGTCGATCCGGTCCCCGAACGGCGCGAGGCCCTCGGCGAAGAGCCGCTCGACCTGATCGGGGATCCCGACGTCCGCGCTGACCGTGGTCGCCTTCCGGCCGGCGGCCTCGACGCGGCGGGCCGTCTCGGCCGCGCCGTCGGCGTCGCTGCGGTAGTTGACGACGACGTCGGCGCCCTCGCGGGCGAACGCCTCCGCGATGCCCTGCCCGATCCCGCTGTCGGCCCCGGTGACCAGTGCCACCCGTCCTTCCAATCTCACCCGTTGCTCCCCATCGCTTCGCTCGTCGCGCCGGCCGGATCGGCCGACCCGGCGGGCGTCGCAAGGCCCGAGCCGGGTAGTGTCCCCGGCCGGAGAAGGGGCCTCAGCGGCGGCGCAGGCGTTCGTAGAGCGGGCCAACCAGGGCGCCGTAGACCAGGTGGGGCGGGGTCGACTCGAGGTAGGCGGGCCAGGTCCAGTACGGGTCGAGCTGGCCGTCTCGTACCGCCGGGTGGCGGGCGGTCATCAGGGCGGTGAGGGGATAGAGGACGGTGTTCTCGGCGGTCAGGAAGAGCATCCCCCGCGCCCAGCTCGGTCCCGGCAGGTGCTCGTGCGCGAGCGCGGCGTAGGCGACGCCGATCGCGACACCGTTGGCGAGGTGGACCGCCATCCCGACCCGCCGCGCCAGGTCCGGCCGACGCGGCACCAGCGGCCGACCGAGGAGAACCAGGTCGTCGATCTTGCTCCCGGTCAGCTTCCGGTCGAGGTCCATCGTCGCCGCGTAGGCGACGACCGACACGACCCCGGCGATCCCCGCCGCCCGGAGGTCGACTCGGCGCAGCGGCGCCAGGACATTGTTCATCGCCATCTCACCCTTCTCGTCGGGACCGTCGGTCCCCGCCGCGCCATCTGAGCCGTCGGGCAAGGCCACCGCACGAATCCCGCCCTACTCAGCCCTTACCGGCGTGATGGTGTCCCACACACTCAGCGGTGCCGCCCCAGCCGCTCGCTCAAGTCAATCCCCAGCCGGGCGATGAGCGGGGTGATGCCGTGGACACGGAGAGCGCGTCGTAGGGCGGGGTAGTCGTAGCCCTTGTCGGCGTGGAGCTTGGCTGGGCGCTTCCGGGGCCGACCGGGTTCCCCACGTGGCCCGACAATCGGGGGGGATGGCGTCGACCAACGGGCCCAAGCTCCGTCGGGGCGGTGGCGGCCGACAGCCGAACGGCCAGCTGGATGCCGCCACGGTCGACGACCAGGTGGTACTGGGAGCCGGGGGTGCCGCGGTCCGTCGGCCTGGGGCCGGTCTGCTCGGCCCCTTTGGCCCGGACGCTCAAGCTGTCCACGCTCGCCCGGCTCCGGTCGATGTCCACCTCGTCGCCCATCCAGCTGAGCAACCGCGTGTGCGGCCGCTCCCAGACGCCGGCCTCTCGCCAATCGCGGAGCCGGCGCCAGCATGTGGTGCCGCTGCCGCACCCCAGTTCCTTGGGCAACAAGCGCCACGGGCAGCCGGTGCGGAGGACGACGACGATGCCGGCGAGGGAGCCCCGGTCGGGGAGTCGCGGCCGGCCGCCGTTGGGTTTCGGCGGGTTGACGAGCGGGCGCGTGCTTCCCATCATGAGCGCACGTCCATCGTGCACGCCCGCGGACCGACGGACGCCGCGCTGCTCGACTGCGGCGACGCCGATCGACGAACCCGCGGAGGGACCGCATCGACGGGGCATCCGGTCGGCATCCTGCCGGCGCCACGCCCCTGTGGCGCAACCGCGACTACGTGCTCCTCTGGTCCGGCCAGGCGGGGTCGGTCCTGGGGACCCAGGTCACACAGATCGCGTTCCCGCTCCTGGTCCTGGGGCTCACCGGATCCGCCGCCGCCGCCGGCCTGGTCGCCGCGGCCCGCACGGTCCCGTACCTGCTGCTCCCCCTCCCGGCCGGCGCGCTCGTCGACCGCCGGGACCGCCGGGCCGCCATGGTCGTCTGCTCGGCCGGCAGCGCCCTGGCCCTGGCCTCGGTGGCCGCCGCCCACGCCGGCGGCGCCCTGACCATCCCCCACATCGTCGCCGTCAGCCTGGTCGAGGGCTCCTTCGCCGTCGTCTACGGGCTCGCCGAGACCGCGGCCCTGCGCCAGGTGGTGCCGACCGCGCAACTGCCGACCGCCGTGGCCCAGCAGCAGCTGCAGTACTCGGTCGGCGGCATCGTCGGGCCGCCGCTGGGCGGGGCGCTGTACGGAGTGTCCATCGCCCTGCCGTTCGCCGTGGACGCCGCCTCGTACACGGCGGCGGGCGCGTCCCTCGCCGCGGTGCGCACGCCCCTGCCGGGCGCGCCCGCCGCCGCGCGGTCAATCCGGGCGGAAGTGGCCGAGGGGGTGCGCTGGCTCTGGGGTCACCCGCTCATCCGCTACATGGCCGTCCTGACCGGGATGCTGAACTTCTCCGGGCAGGGGATCACGCTGATCGCCGTGGTGCTCTCCCGCGGCCAGGGCGCCTCGCCGGCGGAGATCGGGGCGATCTTCGCGGCCGGCGGGGTCGGCGGGGTGGTCGGCGCCATCGCCGCCCCGTTCGTGCAGCAGCGGGTCTCGTTCGGGCAGGCGATCGTCGGGCAGATCGGGTGCAGCGCGGTGGCGATCCTGCTCCTGGCGGTCGCCACGACCCCGCTCCTGGTGCTGTCGGCGCTCGTCCTGTGGAACCTCGTCGGGCCGTTGTACGACACCGTGCAGCAGTCCTACCGGATGGCCCTGGTCCCAGACCGGCTCCAGGGCCGGGTCACCAGCGTCTTCCGCATGTTCGCCCAGGGCATGGGGCCGTTCGGCCTCGCCCTGACCGGCGTGCTGCTCGATCGCGTCGGCGGGGCGGCCACCGCGCTTGCGTGCGGCGGCCTCATGGCCCTGCTCGCGCTGGTGACCGCGCGCAACCCACACGTGCGGGGCGCCCCGCCGATCGCCTCCGTAGGAGCGTGACGGCGGGAGACGCGCCGTCACGATGCCGGATGCCGGAGGACGGGAAACGAGCGTTCCGACCGCGCTGACGCGGCCCTCGGGTCAGCACCCGTGGACAACATGGGTTCGGACTGGCCGAGGCGGGGCAACTTCCCGCGACCGAACACGCGAACCCAGGTCTATTTCGTCGTTTGCAGGGTAACTAGCAAGACGCCCGTGTTGCAGACCTGCCATCCACTGTCGATGAGCCCTTGCGGCCAGTCCAAGTTCTCATGATGGGGACTGCTCATACTTAGCGGGGTGGATTAGTGGTACGTGATTCCTGGCTCCTGATAGCAGCCCTTATCGGGACCCGATCGTGGCTACCGGGAGCGGCGATGATCGAGCGAACCCTATCCCCACCTTGTAGCGCTACTCGCTCCGTGTCCGCGCGGAAAAACGGAAATGTGTCGCCCACGACCGCAATCTCTCGAAGGACACCGAAAGGTACTCCTCGACCGCCCCGTCGCCCCGCTATGTCACTCGGTTCTCGAGGTCGACCGCCATCTCCCAGACGTCAAACGCGGCCGCCAGGTAGGGCGCCGCGGCGACATCGACCGGGTCGAGCGATCGCACATCCCGGTAGCCCCGGAGGAACGCTGCCCACTTCTCCGACGCCCTGGGGTGGAAGGCCGCCCAGCCCTGCAGGTCGCCCGCGCGCCAGTCCGGCCCGCCGGAGTCGAAGTCGTACCTCACGATCCGGCCGTCGGCGGTGAGGTGGAAGTTGTCCAGGGTCAGGTCGCCATGGCAGGGGCCCCAGTCCAGGTCCCGGTCGGCCAGGTCCGCGATCGCGCGGCGCAACTGCTCCACGAACCTGGCGAAGAAGCGGCGTTCATGGAGGTGGCCGATCAGGGGCGCGACGAGAGCGGCGGGTCGGTCGAGCAGGTAGACGAGGTCCATCCGGCGGCGTTCGTGCTCAGAGACGAAGCCGTCGGCGGCCGTGTGCAGTGCCGCCGTGGCGCGCCCTTCGGTCTCATACAGGTCGGCGGTGAACGGAGGCTCCGGCGTCGCGCCGGGCGCGTAGGAGTACAGCACGGCAAGGCGAGGTGCTGCCGGCGGGCCAAGGGGCTGCACCGCTTCCCCGTCTCTGCCGGAGATCGCCCGAGTCGCCGGGACGCCCATGGCGGCGAGATGATCGAGCAACCCGACCTCGTACCGGATCTCGGGTTCGGTCCTCCAACCGCTGCCGTAGACCTTCAGGACAGACCGATCGTCGGCCGACCGGACCAAGAAGACGCCATTGGTATGCGAGCGGATAAGCGTGATGGCGATCGGAGCTGGCAGTTCGTAGCGTCCGGCCAGGAAGGCCCGCAGCGGTTCGCGGGGGATGGGGCTCACCCGCCGAGCCTATCAAGTTGGACGGAGCCGCCGGTCTGCCCGGTTCTGTCCCGGGTCGGCGAAGCGACAGCGCGAGGCAGCAACGCCACGGGCGAAGCTCCGAGCAATGCCCCCATCGGAATGGCCATCCCCAGACAACGGCCGTTATCAGGATGAGACTAGGCATTTTCGCGCGGCTCTAAGCCCGCAGGACGCTCCACGAATCTCGATACTCATTCGGATGCGGTTAAGGGCACGATCAACTGTGCCCGAATACGCCTGCGTCCGGAGTTGCCCGCGTGTGTCTCGAGAACGACCGCTTTTGAGACTCCGCTGTCACGTCTGTGTCGAACCTGAGAAACGGTATGGATCCTCCATGAGCCACCGGCTGTGTCGGCGAGCGGGTTTGTGCGCCGCTAGAGTTCGCCCCGCGCCACCGCCAGGGTCCGCCCGGCCGCCCGCTCGAGGTTCTCCCAATCCCCGACGAGGGCCTGGAACTGCTGCGCGTCGAGGCCAGCGTGGACCTGGCAGCAGCGGAACCGCTCGTCGAAGTGCGGCACCTCCAACCCGATGGCCGCGAAGTGGCGCGCCGCTTCCTCCCGGAAGTCGATGTCCTGCCAGGCCGGAAACCAGCACGACCAGAACGCGAAGCAGGCCAGGTCGTACAGGAAGTCGCCGTACAGCGCGCAGCCCCAGTCGAACACGGCCGAGATGCGGTTGTCGGCGACCAGGACGTTGAAGTGGATCAGATCCCGGTGGATGAGGTGGCGCTCCTCCGGGCAGAACCCGGCGAGGGACCGAAGGTGGGCGTACGCCTCGTCGAACCGCTCCGCGCCGATGGCCGACGTCTCCAGGCGCCGCCGCCAGCCGTGCCCTTTGTCCTCCGGCCGGTCGGTCGCGACGTCGAGGAGGGCCGCCGGCCAGTTCGAGAACGCTCCCACCCCCTCGGCGTCCCACGACCCGTACCCCGTCGTCGCCGACAGGTCAACGGCTCGGGCCGCGTCGAGCGCGGCGAACAGCGATGGCAGGGTGGCCCGCATCTGCCCCCCGTCCAGGTGGTCGATGTACCCGCCGAACATCCGCTCCGAGATCGCGTAGTGCCCGCCGTAGGCCCGTCCGATCTCGGTGACCGCGGGGATGGGCAGGTCGGCCGACGCGTAGCGCCCGGCCAACCGGTCCTTCCCGAAGTCGTCCGGGTAGCCGCCGAAGCGCGCGACGAAGGGCGCGCCGTCCCGCCGGAAGGCGTACGCCTTCGACCACGCGCCGCCGCCGACGGGTTCGACGTCCGTCACCCCGGCGCCGAATCGGCCGACTAGGAACGTCTGGGCCTCGGTGGCGCCCACGCGACTCGTGCCGGGCGGCAACGGTTCGGCGGCCGGTGCCCTTGAGTCACCCATACCATGCTCCGTCATCACACCAAACTCTACAGTAGGAGGAAGGGACGGTCGGGGAGGCAAGACGGCGATTGCGCGGAACGTCGAGGAGGGAGCGCGGGAGTGCTGGGGAGGGCGATTCGGCGCTGGTGGGCCGGGGAGCAGCACGTCGGGGCCAGCGACGCTCGGGCGAACATCCTGATCGGCGCCGCCTGCCTGATGCTCGCGGCACTCGATGTCCGGCTCGGGCTGGGGACTTATGGGCGGTGGATGCTCGCCGTCCCGTTCGGCCTGCTGCCCCTCGGCTGGGGGCTGGCGGCACGCCGTCTGGGCGGCCGCCCGGAGACGGCGCGGCCCCTCCGCCTGGCGGGTGACCTGCTGTTCTGGGCGTCTCTGGTGCTCTTCGCCGTGCTTGGCCTCGCCGTGGCCGACGGCGAGACCGGGCCGCTGCTCACGCTGGTCGGCTTCGCCGTCGGTGCCGCGATCGTCGCCAGGGTTCGCGCGCTCCGGCGGCATCCCGGTCGTCACGAGGGGCGGCTGTCCTGACTCGCGCCGGCGGGACCGTCCCGGGGAGGGCTGTAGTACGATCCGGCGCGGTTCGGAGCGGCGGGGCGGAGGGTCGTGGTGGGCGAGTGGTCATCCGGCTACGTCGAGGCGAACGGGCCGCGGTTGCACTACACCCGGACGGGGGGTGCGAAGCCGCCGGTCGTTCTCGCCCACGGACTCTCGGACGACGGTCTGTGCTGGACACCGGTCGCCGAGGCGTTGGCCTCCGAGTACGACCTGGTGATGGTCGACGCGCGGGGCCACGGGCGCTCGGACGCGCCGGACCAGGGGTACGGCCCGGACACCCAGGCGACCGACCTGGCCGGGGTGATCACTTCCCTCGGGCTGCGGCGGCCGGCGGTCCTGGGCCACTCGATGGGGGCCTCGACGGCGCTGGTGCTGGCGGGCACGCGGCCGGACCTCCCCGGCGCGATCCTGCTCGAGGACCCGCCGGCCTGGTGGGCAGCCCATTCCGAGGCGCCGTCTGACGTCGAGGAGTGGGGCGTCGAGCTCAGGGCCTGGCTGGCGGCAATCAAGCGCAAGACGCGCGTGGAGCTGATCGCCGCGCAGCGCGCCGCGTCGCCCGGGTGGGACGAGGCCGAACTCGACCCGTGGGCGGACGCCAAGGCGCGGCTCGGCTGCCAGGTCATCGGCGCGTTCGACCGCCGCCCCGACGTGGGCATCGACTGGCCGGCGACGCTGGGCAGGATCGCCTGTCCGGCGCTGCTGATCACCGCCGACTCGGCGCTCGGGGCGGGCGTGACCGAAGAGAACGGCGACGAGTTGCGGACCCTCGTGCCCGGCCTGCGCGTCGCCCACATCCCCGGAGCCGGGCACAACGTTCGCCGTGATCGGTTCGCGCCCTTCATGGGAGCGGTCCTTCCGTTCCTCGCCGACTGGGCGGCGTCGCGTCCAGACTGACCCGGGCGCCGGGCTCCCCACCGGTCGCTGCTCCCAGGCGCCCTGGGGTCGCCGTAGGATGTCCGACAGGTGGGTCGGCGGGCGCGGGCCGAGACGGTCCCCGCGAGCGGAGCCGCATCTCCAGCAGCCCTCTCCGCCGTGGGCCGTTGGCACCCGTGATCGGGTCGTCGCGCGCCAGGGTGCCCCGACTCGCGCGAGGATCTCCGGTCCCCGAGGATCGCCGGCCGCCTCGTGCCGGCGCGGGGCGAGACCGGACACCGATTGGTCTGTCGCGCGTCGTCCGCCGGGGGGCCGTGTCCCGTTCGGGGTGACGCATGGGCTGCCCGGTTACCCACAGGGGCACGGCCCGCCGGGCCCTTAGCGGCGAGACACCGTTGGCGGGCCACGAGGGGTCCGCGCCCGGCCCTCGGGGGCCAGGTGGGCGGTGGGCAGGCCCGGCGGCGGGCGGGCCCGCGGCGGGGTGTCCGACCAGGGCGACGGCGGCGCCCACGCGGCGGCGACGGCGGCGACCACGCGGCGAGATGCCGGCTGGGGACACGGACGGGGCCTGGCGCATCGCCCGGCCCCGTCCTCGCTGGTCGTCGTTGCGCGTTCGGGATCGCTCCCGGAACGGTCCGAACCCTAGGCTAGATGTGGATCGCGTGGCCGAGCAGGTCGTGGGCAGCCTCGCCCAGCACCTCGGAGACCGTCGGGTGCGGGTGGACGGTCATCGCGACCTCGGTCACGCTGGTCTGGAGCAGGCGCCCCAGCGCGGCCTCGGCGATCAACTCGGTGGCGTGGGCGCCGATGATGTGGACGCCGAGCAGGTCGTCGGTCTCGGCGTCGGCGACCATCTTCGTGAAGCCTTCGGTGTGGCCTTCGATCGTCGCCTTGGCGTTCGGCCGCATCGGGAAGCGCCCGACCTTGACCTCGTGGCCGAGCTCCTTGGCCTCCCGCTCGGTCAGCCCGACGCTGCCGATCTCCGGCTCGCAGTAGGTGCAGCTCGGCGAGTTGAGGATATCGAGCGGGTACGGGTCCTGCCCGCAGATGTGCTCGACCGCGATGATCCCCATGTGCATCGCCGTGTGGGCGAGCAGCTGCTGGCCGGTCACGTCGCCGATCGCGTAGATGTGCGGCAGGTTGGTGCGCATCATCGGGTCGACCGGGATGAACTCGCCCTCGGTCTGGATCCCGACCTCTTCCAGCCCGATGTCCTCGACGTTGCCCTGACGGCCGATCGCCACCAGCAGGGTGTCGGCCTCGAGGACCTTCTCCTTGCCCTTCGCGTCCTGGACCCGCATCGTCACGCCCTTGGCGGTGACGTCGATGTCCTCGGCGGTCGGGCGGGAGCCGGGGATCACCTCCAGCTTCTGGCGGGCGAAGCTCTTGGCGAGTGCCTCAGAGACCTCGTGGTCCTCCTGGGGCACGACCCGGCCGACCACGGTGACCTTGGCGCCGTAGCGGTGGTAGATGCTGGCCCACTCGACGCCGGTCGCGCCGCCGCCGCGGATGATGAAGCGCTTCGGCATGTGCGGCAGGACGACCGCGTGGTCGGAGTTGATGACCTTGTCGCCGTCGTAGGGGACGCCCTTGATCGGCCGCGGGCGGGAGCCCGTGTTCACGATCACGTGGCGAGCCTCGATGCTGAACGGCGCGCTCCCGTCGTTCGGCGTCACGCCGACGGTGTTCGGGCCGAGCAGCCGGCCGCGGCCCATGTGGACCGGGATCTTGTGCTTCTTGTCGAAGAGGTAGCGCAGGCCCTTGTACTGCCCGTCGACGACCTTGATCGAGCGGTCGAGCGCCGTCTCGTAGTTGAAGCTGATGTCGCCGCCGATCTCGACGCCGAACTCCTTCGCCGCCTTCACGTCGTCGAAGATGCTGGCCGACTTCAGCATCGCCTTGGTCGGAATGCAGCCGCGGTGGAGGCAGGTGCCGCCGAGCTTGATCTCCTCGACCACCTCGACGTTGAGGCCGAGTTGCTTGGCGCGGATCGCGGCGACGTAGCCGCCGGTGCCGCCGCCGAGGATGACCAGATCGACGGTTCGGCCGCCGTCGTTCGTGGTGGATACGGGGTCCGCCATCGGGGTGTCTCTTCTCCCTGGGGTGCCGCGCGGGCCGGCTCGGCCCGGCGTCGCGGCCCGGCGGGGGGTCCCCCGCGCGGTCGCCGCCGCTGCCCTCCCGGGGCGCCGGCGCGCCTGGCGAGCCGACGGCGATCCGGTTGGTTCCTGTCCACGGAAGTATACGCCCGCCGGCATGACCCCATCGCGCCGCCGACACATTCCCGAGCCGGCCCGCGGCGTCGTCGGGGGTCCGTCTGTTCGGTGGTGGTATGGGGGGCGAGTTGGCGCCTTCGTCCAGCGCAGGTCCGGAGGTCGGAGGCTCAGGCGGCCGGCCTGGCGGTGACCTAGGGTCAGAACCAGAGGTCGGCCGGGAGGAGGTCGTCGATGTCCGACTCCTCCTCGTCGGGGATCGAGTCTTCCTCGGGGGTCAGGCCGCACGCCGACACGTCGGCCTCGCCCGGCCGCAGGGGAGCAGGGGGAAACGACATAATCAGCATAACCTCGGCGAGGTGACGGTTCGCTCGTCCGACGATACCATCCGCGCCGCAACGGGGGTGCGGGGGGGAGACGGGCGCCGGGCGGGCGACCCCGCGCGCGGCGGCCGACCCGCGCCGACATGGGGGGAGGACGGATGAAGCTGGTACGCCAGGACCTCGCCGCGGCGGTCGCGGACCAGGGGCCGATCTTCGTCGGCGACGTGCTGCGACAGAACCTGGTCGCGGAGGGCGACGCCGACTCGCTCCGGGTCACGGCGGTGACCTTCCAGGACGGCGCCCGGAACCGCTGGCACCACCACTCGACCGAGCAGGTGCTCGTCGTGACCGCCGGACGAGGCATCGTCGCCACGGACGAGGAGGAGCTCCGCGTCTCCCCCGGCGACGTGGTGCTCGTCCGCCCCGGCGAGCGCCACTGGCACGGCGCGGAGCCGGGGGAGGACTTCACCCACCTCTCGATCCTGCTGCCCGGGGAGCTCACCATCGAGGACTGACGGTTCCCGGAACTCCCCGCGGCGACACGTCGTGGCGGACGGTCCGTGACAACCTGGCCGTTGCCCCCTGTCGGCCCCCATGCCACAATGGGACCACCCCGCAGGGAACCACCGAGAGCGTTGGCCGATCCGCTCGGCCGGCGCGGAGCACGGCGCCCGGCCGTCGGCACGCCCGACGCACCGGCGCGGGGAGCGGCATGCCCGAGACGGCGACGCGCGGCGGCTGGGCAGCGGGCGCGGGGTGGGACGACGACCAACGTGTCGTCTCGGTGGGTGACACGGAGAATCCGGCGTCGCGTGCCGGGGCACCAGAACCGCCGGACGGGTTGGCGGTCGTCCTTGCCCCGTCCGAGCTCGCCGCGTGGCAGCCGGCGCTCCCGCCGTTCCGCCTGATGCTCCGCGATCCTCGTGGGTCGTCGCTCGCCGACGAGTTCGCGCCGGCGCCGCTCGGCCAGGGGTTTGCCCACCCGTTCGAGCACGAGTTCGCGCGCCTGCTCGACTACCACCGCGTCCGCTGGGCGTACGAGCCGACGACGTTCTGCCTCACCCGGGCCCCGGACGGTCGGCCGACCGAGCAGTTCACCCCCGACTTCTACCTGCCCGACCACCGCCTCTACGTCGAGCTGACCTCGATGCGACAGCGGCTGGTGACGCGAAAGCATCGCAAGGTGCGCCTGCTGCGCCAGGTCTGCCCCAACGTGCGGGTCAAGCTGCTCTACCGGCGCGACTACCTGCGGCTGCTCGCCGCGCACGCGCCGCCCATTGCCGGGGCATGCACGCCGGGGAGCGTGATCTGGGACGAGGCGGCGATCGCCGGGCGAATCATCGAACTCGCCGACGCGGTGGCCGCGGACGCGGGTGGCGTCGGCTGGGGATCGGACGCGCGGCCCTTCGCCCGGACGGGGTCGAACGGGCCGCTGCTGGTCGTCGGCGTCGGGCGAGGAGCTGACCGGATCCAGAAGGCCCTGGTGGCACGGCTCCGGGAGCGGGACGTGGACTGCGAGGCGGACCGCGTGGAGCTCGTCCGCCACCGGACCGCGGGCGGGGCGCGGTGGGTGCGGCTGCGGCGGGCACCGCGGGCGTCACTGGTCGGGCGGCGGGTGCTGGTCGTCGAAGGCGCGGTCAGCACCGGGTTCAGCCTGGCCTACCTCGCCCGCTGGCTCCGCCGCCGCCAGGCCGCGGTCGAGGTCTGTGCCCTGCTCGACCGTCGCTCGGCCCGCGTGGCGGACGTCTCCATCCGTTACTCAGGCTTCGAGGCCCCGCCGGAGCTGCTGGTCGGCTACGGACTGGACCTGAGGCGGCAGTACCGCGACCTCCCCTTCATCGCGTCGCTCCCGGCGGAGTAGGGGACTCCCGAGCGTCGCAGGGCCCGCCGTCCCGGTCCGTGGGCCTCGGGCACGGGACACCCGGTCTCCTCCTCGGTGGCTGGGACGCGATTGTGGGGCGGTACGGTCGGGCGCGGTGTCGGCGTGGGCCGGGGACCGTACCGGCGACGCGATCCGCCCGTCCTCGTCCGCTGGGTGGCCCAGGTGTCGGTCGCCGGGTTCGGAGTCGGTGGACCGGGCGGTCACGGGGTCCGGCCGGGGCAAGCCCCGGGCTCAGCGACGAAGCCGGATCGCGCAGGCTGAGCGCACTGCGTCTCGGCGCGGATGGGCGACGCCGTAGACGAACGACGCCGTAGCGGTGCGCGGCTGAGCAGCCGCCCTGGTGTGGCGGTCATCGACCTGAATAACCGGTGGCGTCGCGGCTGACGGCGTCGGACGGGAGGCTGCGCGGGCACGCCGGGCGGACGGCGTCGCGGCAGGGCGGCGTCGCGGCAGGCCGGGTCCGGATGCGAGGGCGGCCGGTGCTACCATCGCCTCCATGATGGCCACCGCCCGCCCCAGTCCTCCCTCCGAGGCCGCCGTCGAGCCCGTGCCGGCCGGCGAGCCCGTGCCGCCTGTCGGAAACGCGGTCGGTGCGCGAGGGGGAGACGGTGGTGGGACCCCGAGGTCGGTGAGGGCGGACGCCACTGAGGGGCGAGGACCGGTGCCCGCGCGGTTCGCGGCGCTGCGGTCGCGGAACTTCCGACTCCTCTGGGCGGGGCTGCTCACCTCCAACGTCGGTACCTGGATGGCCACCACCGCCCAGGGCTGGCTGGTGACGGAGATCGCACCCGATCGGGCGCCGTTCGTCCTCGGCCTGATCGCGGTGGCGTTCGCGGTCCCGATGCTGACCCTGCCGCCGATCGGCGGCGCGATCGCCGACCGGGTGCCCCGGCTGCGCGTGCTGTGGGCGGCGCAGATCGGCTACCTCAGCCTGAGCGCGACGCTGACGGTCCTCACCTTCGCTGACCTGGCCGACGTGCCGGTCCTCGTCGCCTACGCGTTCCTGACCGGCGTGATCCTGGCGTTCGACAACCCGACCCGCCAGGCGCTGGTGCCCGACCTCGTGCCGAGGGAGGCGCTCACGTCGGCGATCTCGCTCAACGCCGCGGTCTTCACCGGCGCGGCTCTCGTCGGCCCAGCGATCGCGGGCGCGCTCATCCCCGTCGTCGGCGTCGGTGGCGTCTTCGCGGCCAACACCGTCTCCTACCTCGCCGTGCTGCTCGCGCTGGGCCGGGTGCGGGGCATCCCCCAGCGTAGCGGGCGCCCGGTGACCGGCAGCGTCCTCTCAACCGTCCGCGCCGGCTTCGCCTACGTCGCCAGGACACCGCTTGTCGGGACGCTTCTCCTGCTCTCGCTCGCGACCGGCCTGTTCGGACGCTCCTACGGGCCGCTGCTCGCGGTCTTCGCGCGCGACGTCTTCCAGGTCGGCTCGGTCGCGTTCGGGTTCCTCGTCGCGGCGCCCGGCCTCGGCACGCTGGCCGGGTCACTCGGGCTCGCGGCGCGGGGTGAGGTCCGCCGCCGGGGTCGGGTGGTGCACGTGGCGGCTCTCCTCCTCGCGGCGATGCTCGGCCTCTTCGCGGCGACCGACCGCTACGCCCTGGCCCTGCCGGCCCTGGCGCTGGCCGGCTTCTGCGCCACCATCGGGTCGGCGCTGACCGCGACCCTGATCCAGCTCGAGGTGCCGGGCGAACTTCGTGGGCGGGTGATGAGTCTGTATACCCTGACGCTGATCGGGGTCCCGTCGCTGGGTGCGCTCTTCACGGGCTGGCTGGGCGACCAGGTCGGGGTGCGACCCGCCGTCGGCGCCAACGCCGTCCTCGCGGCCCTGCTGGCGGCCGGCACCTTCGCCGCCAGCCGTTCCCTGCGCCGCGCCGCCTGACCGCGGGGAAGGATCGCCCCGCTCGGCTGGCCACGGGGTCGCGCCAAATCCGACGTTTCCTCAACCATGGCGACGACCGGGTGCCAGTTGGGTCGTCTTCTCCGGCCGATGGACGACCATTCGTGCCCCGGCCGAACCGAGTTGGGCCGGTCCCACGGTGGGCAGAGGGCAGCGATCCCTGGTCGAACGGGGGACGCGGACCGAGACTCTGCCGACCGTGGTGTTGGCGGCAAGCTCGGACGTCAGGAGTCGACGAGCGAGCGGGCCGTTTCGGCGCGCTCAAGAAGGAAGTGTGCCAGGGCGGCCCATTGGTCGAGGATGTCCTCGATCGGGCGTTCCCACCGGCGCTCGGAGTCGGCGACATGCCGCCCGCTCTCGTCGAGGGCGATTGCCAGCGGCCAGCCGACCGCGGCGAACAGCCAGCGGAGGGCGGCGGTCGCCGCGTAGGCGAGTCGTACCTGGCGGGGGTCGCCTTGCCAACCCCCCTCGGCCAGGGCCGCCAGGTACCGATCGAGGACGACCCCCTCCAGTTCCCGCGCGCTCTCCGCTGGGACGTGAAGATCGATCACGCTGACCGGCACGAGGTTGCCGATATCCTCGCCGACGGCGCCGTGTCCGACGAGTTCCCAGTCGATCGCCACGGTCTGCTCCCGTCCGTCCGCGTCGCGCCGAGCAAACAGATTGGTCGGTGAGGCGTCGTGATGGCACAGCGTCCGCGGCAGGTGCTCCAGCGCGTCGAAGAACGTCGCGCGCTCCGACCACAGCCGCAGGACATCGTCGGCGACGGGGCGTGGGAACGCCCGCCGCACGAGTGGAAGCTGCCAGGCCTCGGGTCGACGGATCAGGTCGACCAGGGGGCCGTGGTCCGCGACCCAGGTCGCGAGCGCCCGTCGTGACAGCCAGGGGAGCGTCGGCACGCTCTTCCCAGCGAGGTAGGCGCCACCAAAGGCGCCGAGATGGTGCGCGGCAAGTCCGTACCGCTCGAGTGACCTTCCAATGGTCCCCACTCCGGCTAGGTCCTCGAGCCACAGGCCGAGAACAGCGCCGGGCCATTCGGAGACGCCGAAGTGCCGAGGCGCCGTCAGTCCGCCGTGTAGGCTGGCCAGCAGAGCTGACGAATAGGCGAGCACCTCGCGTCGGTAATAGCGCTCGTCGCTGAGGTCGGCGGTGGGGTCGCCTTCCGGGGCGCGGAAGACTTTGAGCACGGTCGACCAGGGCACGAGCTCGCCGTGGAGGTACGCCGTGCCCGAAACGCGATACAGGGCCCGGGAGCCAGGGCCGACGTTGGCGTAGTCGATGCGCTCCCGGTGCCAACTCGCGACCTCCGCGCTGCCGTCGTCCAGCACCCGGCGCACCACCTCGGCGAGGATGTCGAGGTCGAGCCACTCCACCGCCGATTCGATGTCCATCTCGCGCGCTCCCGTCCCGAACTCCGGTCACCGCCGCCGTCACATCTGCTGCCGCGGATGGCGATCGCCGACACCACGACGTCGCTGGCGGGCGCCTCTCAACCCAACAGCCGTCACCTCCACCGATGCGACGCGCGTTCACCGTTGGACCGCGCGTCGTGGTCGCGGTCCGTGCCCGGACGGGCGTGGCGCCGGACCCTGATTGCCCTTCGCCGGGACGCCCGCTCTGCTTCCCCTCCAGCGTCCACCGTAGCCCCGGTCCACCACGCCCATGACCTTTGACCTTGGTGCGCTCGTCGAGCGCGCGGACGGATGCTGGAGAGGGGTCGCCGCGGCCCCGTGCGAGTGTGCGCGGACGGCGGTACAGTCCCTGGGCCGCGTACCAAGCCTGACCGGCGCCTGGTGCCAATGCGGTGCCGAGGTTCGGCCAGCGTCGGGAACCGCACCGCGGGCGGTGTCGCGGCGATCGGCGGTGGTCGGCGCGTCGCAGAGCCCGCTCGGTGGTCACGGGGGTGACCGGGATCCCGCGCTTGGCCTGCTTCGGGCTGCCGATGTGCCCCGGACCGGGCTGCGCTCAACCGCGAGGACAACGGGAGGACTAACCCCGGTGCGCGACGGACAGCAGGATGGCCGACTCGACCCCACCCCGTACTTTGCGGTGCCCGCCGCCACGACGCCGGCCTGGCTTTCCGGCGGGCGCCTCGCCTTCCTCTGGGACCGGTCCGGTGTCCCCCAGGTCTGGCTCCGGGAGCCGGGAACGGCCGAGCCTCGCCAGTTGACCGACTTCCCCGACCGCATCGGCACCCTCGCCGCCACCCCGGGCGGCGACCGCCTGCTCTTCGGCATGGATCGCGGCGGCGACGAGCGACACCAACTGTGGTCCGTCGCCGTCGACCAGCCCGCGGGGGACGGCGCCGCCGGGGCCGCCTCGTCCGAGGATGCTCCCCGTGCCCGTCCGCTCACTGCCGACCCGGCGGCCATCCATCGCCTGGGACCGGTCGCGGCCGACGGCCGCCGCCTCGCCTTCTCGGCGAACGGGCGCGACCACCGGTTCTTCGACGTCCTCCTGCTCGGCCTCGACGACCCCGCCGCCGTGCCGACCCTGGCCCTCGCTCACGACGAACTCCTCGAACCGGTCGCGTTCGCCCCGGACGGCCGCCTCCTCGTCCACCGCGCCAACACCAACCTCGACGGCGACCTCTTCTTGGTCCCCGCCGACGGCGGTCCGCCCCGCCACCTGACGCCCCACGAGGGGGAGGCATCGTTCCATCACTCCGCCTTCGAGGAGGGCGGCGACGGCGTCCTCCTCGTCTCGAATCGGGATCGGGACCGCGCCGTGCTGGCGCGGATCGACCTGACGACGGGCGAGGAGACGGTGCTCGCCGAGGACCCGGACTGGGAGGTCGAGGCGGTCGCGGTGGTGCCGGACGGGGACTGCCTCGCCTACACCGTCAACGTCGATGGCGCGTCCCGACTCGCGCTGCGGGACATCGGCAGCGGGGAGGAGCGGGCAGTGACCGGGCTGCCGCCCGGCGTCGTCGACGGCCTCGTCTGGTCTCCCGAGGGAGACCGCTTGGCCTTCTCGCTCTCCGGGGCGACCGATCCGTCCGCGGTCTGGTCCTGCGGCCGGGACGGCGTCGCCCGGCGGGAGACGCCGGTCGACCTCGGGACGCTCGACGCGGCCGCCCTCGTCGCGCCGGAGACGATTCGCTACCCGACGTTCGACGGTCGTTCTATCCCCGCGCTGTGGTTCCAGCCCCCCGGACCCGGCCCATTCCCGGTGGTGGTCGAGGTCCACGGCGGTCCGGAGAGCCAGCGGCGGCCCGCCTTCGCCCCGATCACCCAGTATCTGCTCGGCCTTGGCTTCGCGGTGCTGGCGCCCAACGTCCGTGGCAGCACCGGCTACGGCAAGGCGTACTGTCACCTGGACGACATCGAGCGACGTCCCGACGCCGTGGCCGACCTCGCGGCGGCCAACGCCTGGCTCCGGCGGCGACCCGACGTTGACCCGGCGCGGCTCGCGGTGATGGGCCAGAGCTACGGCGGCTTCATGGTTCTCGCGGCCCTGACCACGCAGCCGGACCTCTGGGCGGTCGGCGTGGACGTGGTCGGGATCGCCGACTTCGCGACGTTCCTCGCCAACACCGGCCCCTGGCGGCGGGAGACCCGCGCGGCGGAGTACGGCGACCCCGTCCGGGATGCGGCAACCCTTCGCGCCATCTCGCCGCTGCACCGGGCCGACCGGATCGCCGTACCGCTGCTGGTGATCCACGGTCGGAACGACCCGCGCGTCCCGCTGTCGGAGGCCGAGCAGATCGTCGCGGCCATCCGCGGGCGGGGGGGCGAGGTCGAGCTGCACGTCTTCGACGACGAGGGACACGGGTTGGTCAAGCGCGCCAACCGGGTCGACGGCTACGGCGCGGTGGGTGCCTTCCTCCGTCGGCTCATCGGCGAGGACTGACCCCCCGGTGGTCGTCGGCGTCACATCGGACCGAGCGACCGACGGGAGTGTTCGTCGGCGGGCGGATCGCTCATCGGGCCCGGCGCGTGACCGCGCCCGATGAGCGACGGCCCGCCGACGTCCCGTAACTAGATCATTGACCTGCCGGCGGGATCGACGGACGGCACGCTCGCCGACTACCGCTCCTGGCCGCCTAGCCGACTGGCCGACTGGCCGCCTGGCCGCCTGGGGCGAGACTGGTGTCCGGCCAACGACCCTCATTGGCGCCCATTGGCTATGCGGCATCCGTGTGGTCGCCGGCGGTGCTTGACGGGTCCGCAGCCGGTCTGGGCCGGCCCGGTCGCCGAGCAACCGACTTGGGGCGCTGACCGGACGGGCATGACCTCCCCTCGTCCCCAGTTCCTGTCGCTCTCGCCCTGATCCGGTGTCAGACGGGGCCCGGGCGGTCGCCGGCGCTTCGTCCCAACCATCCGCGCACCGCTTGAGCCGGTTTGATGCCGGAGCCCCTGGCCTCGCGGCCCGCCCCGGCCGGACGGGGGTACGACCCACCCGTCAGTCGCTCAAGCGAATACCCGGAGTCCGTATCAGGGGTCGAGATAGGCGGGACAGGAGCGGCCAGGCGCTTCCTTCACGACCGGCGGCTTCGTCGCCGTGCGCCGTGGGGATCGGCGGCCGCGGCGGCGCCGAGCCGAGGTGGCACGGGGCGACGGTGTCCGCCGGCGACTCACGGACCGGGGGCACGGAAAAACCGATTGGGCGGCCGTTGGGCCGCCCATTCGATGGTCTTGCTCGGTGACCGAAAGGGGAGGAAAGGGGTGGTTCGTGGCTCCAGGGGAGAGGCCGCCAATCCCGGCGGAGCCGGGTGGGATCGACGGCGTGCATGCGCCCGAAGCGCACGATAGGGGCAGTCCCGAGCAGACGCTGGTTCATCGGTCTCGGCGGGATGCGAGTGTTCCCTGCCACCGTGCCTAGAGCAAGTTCGGTACCAAGGGTCCGTGCTTGCCGTTCGACCCGGTCGACGTCCCGGACTTCCCGGGAGGGCACCCTTCCGCGCCGCCGCCACTAATGCAGAAGCCGTGCCACCTGGGGACCCGGCTGTGGTGCACCTGCCGGTCGGAGCCACGCTCTCGCCTCAGCAAGCAGGTGGTGGCCACGGCGCGCTACTCGGCCGGCCGGACGGCGTCGCCTCCCGTCACCGGCCGCCGACCCGGGCGGACCTGGCGGCGGGCCAGAACCTGGCCGTTGGCCTCGTCGAGGAGCACCAGCCGGCCGAGGGCGCCGGCTTCGGAGAGGGCGGTGGCGTGGCGGGCGAGGAGCGACCGTGCCTCCCCGGGGTCTCCCGCTCGAGCCAGGAGTCGGCTGTGGCCGTCGCCGTGGAACTCGACCCGGCACGAGTGGGGCGTTCTCATCGAGCGCCTCCCATCACCGACCGCCAGTCCCCGGCGCGCTCGTGCGAGCGCGCCTCACCGCTCTCCCGCGTGTTCACCGACATGCCAAACCTCCTGGGTCCCCGGGCGCCCGGCACCGACTACTGTGCCGCCACGCGCCCAACGCTGGCGGCAATGGTAGTAGCGGACATAGCGCCGTAACAACTGCTACTCATCCACTAGTGAGCACTCAGAGCCCCAATTCCCCGGGATAAGCGGGCGGCTAAGGCTTCCCCTTGAGCCGTTGCCAGTCCCCGGGATCCGGGGACGCCGTGGCGCACCGCTTGCCGTTCACATGGTGGAACGACGACCGTTCGCGGCGGGACAGATGGGCGGCGCCCAGGGCCGGGTGGCCGCGCGGGCACCGGCGCGGGCTGAGAGGCTGGAGGGGCAAAGCGGATGGCGATGCGGGGAGCAGCGGGCCATGGGTCACGGCTCGGGTCGCTGGACCGGCGCCGCGCCGGCGGCGTCCTGATCGGGGTCGGCCTCGCCGGGACGCTGGACGAGGTCGTGCTCCACCAGGTGCTGCAGTGGCATTCCTTCTACGACCGCGGGAGTCGCCACGCCGGGATCGTCTCGGATGGGGTCTTCCATCTGGTCTCCACCGCCGTGCTCGCGCTTGGGCTCGTGATCGCGCTCAGCGCGACCGGCGGCGCGGTGCTCCGCGCCCGCGAAGGGAGTGGTCTCCCGGGCGGCGCGTCGGGCGGCGCCGGACCAATCGGCCCCGGCCTCCTGGGGGCGGTGCTCGTCGGCCTGGGCGGGTTCAACCTCTTCGACGCCACGGTCAACCACAAGCTGCTGCGGATCCACCAGGTGCGCGGCGAGACCGACAACCTGCTCCCGTATGACCTCGCCTTCGGAGGCCTGGCGCTGGCGGTTCTTCTCGTCGGGGTGGCGCTCCTCCGGAAGACGTCGACCGAGGTGGCCTCGAGGCGCTTGGAGGCTGCCGGGGCTCGGGGGGACCGTCGCCCCTAGCGGGTGGCACGCCCGGTGCGACCTTTCAGCCGCCGGAGAGGTCGATGCAGGCGATTCGACCTCGTTTGATCACCGACGAGTGACCTTCAGGAGGAAAACTCATGGACAGCAGCGGGAGCATGGGCGGCGGGTACCAGATCGCCGAGGGGACGGACGTGGTGGGCTCGGACGGGGCGAAGGTGGGCGAGGTGGTGGCGGTCCACCCCGACTACGTGGTGGTGGAGAAGGGCTTCTTCTTCCCCACCGACTACTACATCCCCACCAGCGCGGTGGCGAGCCAGGAGGGCGGCAAGGTCTACCTGTCGGTGACCAAGGACGAGGCCCTCAACCAGGGCTGGGACCAGGCCCCCGCCGCCGGCGGCTCCGCCTACGCGACGGACTCCACCTACGCCGACACCGCCACGACGGCGTCGGGCGGCTACGCGACCGACGCGACGGCGACGGGCGGGTACGCGGCCGACACGGTCGGGTCGATGGACACCGACAACACCGGGCGGACCGGCGACTTCGCCGACGCGTCGATGGCGGCCGGGGCGACGACCGGCGGCTACGCGGCCGAGTCGACGGCCGCCACCGGCGCGTACGCGGCGGACGCGACAACGACCGGCGCCTACGACGCGGGCGCCGCGTCCCGCACAAGCCAGGTCAGCGACGCGGACACGCTGCGGGTGCCGGTGCACGAGGAGGAGCTCGCCGCCCGCACCCGGCAGGTGGAGCGGGGCGAGGTGGTGATCGAGAAGGACGTGGTGGCCGAGGAGCGGGTGCTGTCGGTGCCCGTCACCGAGGAGCGGGTGCGGGTCGAGCGCCGCGCGGTGGACCGGGACGCGACGGGGGACCCGGACGCGTTCGTGGAGGGCACGATCGACGTGCCGGTGCGGGGCGAGGAGGTCGAGCTGACGAGGACCGCCCGCGTCGCCGAGGAGGTGGAGGTCTCCAAGGAGGCGGTGCAGCGGACCGAGCGGGTGGCGGGGACG
>CADCWG010000312.1 GCA_902806335.1 uncultured Thermomicrobiales bacterium
TCGGGCGGCGGATCACGTCGGCGCTGGTGCTCCGGGCGCTGGCGGTGATCGCCCTCTTCGGCGTCGCCCACTTCCTCGCGACCCTGGCCCTGGCGGTCACCGAGGGGCCGGTCGGCGGCCACCGGTACTCCCTGATCGCGCTGATGTTCGAGGCGATGAGCGCCCTGGCGACCGACGGCCTCTCGACCGGGATCACCCCGACGCTGACCGTGCCCGGGAAGCTGGTCCTCTGCGGGGCGATGTTCCTGGGCCGGGTCGGCCCGCTGACCGCGGTCTACGCGCTCCAGCGCCGCCAGCAGGCCACCGTCCGCTACCGCTTTCCGGAGGCCGCGGTGCGGATCGGATAGGACCCCATTAGACCCCACTGGGTGGGTGCGGGGCGTCGCGCGGCCTGCGGCGGGAGGTCGGGAACCGGTGCGCGGATCGGCCTCGGCACGGCCGTTGCGGCGCCTTCAGACGGCGGGAGACGGCCAAGTTCGTGATACCATACACAAAGTGAGAACGGCGTCGGACGGGGCCACGATGCCCGCCCGGACGGGCTCCCCGCGGGGCGAACGGGGGCGAGCGAGGAGGCGGCGTGCCGGTGGAGACCCAGACCCTGGGCGAGAACTGGCTGGTGGTCGGGCTGATGCTGGTCTCGGCGTTCAGCATGGGCATGCTCCTGCTGACGCTGAACAAGATCATGGCCCCGTCCAAGCCCTCGGCCGCCAAGGCCGCCCCCTACGAGAGCGGGATGCCGGACATCGAGCCGGTCCGGCCGAGCTACTCGCCGCGGTTCTACGTGGTGGCGATGCTCTTCGTCATCTTCGACATCGAGGCCATCTTCATCTTCCCGTGGGCGGTCATCTTCGACGAGCTCGGCACCTACGGCTTCGTCGAGATGGTCAGCTTCATCGGGCTGCTGTTCGTCGGCTACATCTACGCATGGAAGAAGGGGGCCCTCGAATGGGTCTGATCGACGACCGCTTCGACAAGAACGTCTTCGTCACCTCGCTCGACTTCGTCTTCAACTGGGCCCGGCGCTCCTCGCTGTGGTGGCTCCAGTTCGGGCTCGCCTGCTGCGCGATCGAGATGATCTCGGCGTCAATGAGCCGCTGGGACCTCGCCGAGCGCTTCGGGATGCTCTACCGGGCCTCTCCCCGGCAGGCCGACCTGATGATCGTCGCCGGCACGGTCACCCGGAAGATGGGGCCGATCGTGCGCACCCTCTACGACCAGATGCCCGAGCCGAAGTGGGTGCTCTCGATGGGCAGCTGCGCCAACGTCGGTGGCCCCTACGACACCTACGCCGTCGTCCAGGGCGTCGACCAGATCGTCCCGGTCGACATCTACGTCCCGGGCTGCCCGCCGACCCCGGAGGCGCTCTACTACGGGATCCTCGAGCTGCAGAACCGGGTCATCAAGTACGAGACGATGGCCAAGAAGCAGGGCGTCGCCGCCGCCGAGGCCCAGCGCGTCGCCGACCGCTCCGAGTCGATGGCCGCCCAGCACGGCTAGCGTCCCGGGCGCCCGGGCGGCGAGGGGCATCGCTCACCGCCCCGTTCCTCGCCGTCCCCGGACCGGCCTCCTCCGCGCCATGACTCCCTGTCCCACCCGCCGTTTCGTCAGGAGCCAGCCGTGAGCGACGGCGTCACCCCCGGCCGGCAGCAGCCGGCCCAACCCGACATCGCGAAGGACGCGACGCCCGGCTCCACCGTGCCGCCCGAACAGGCCGCCCAGGACGTCACCCCGACGGCGGTGGGGGCGGCGCCCTCCTCCGCGCCCGCGGGGGCACCCGCGACCGCCGGCCCGGCCGAGAGCCCCAGCCAGCGGGCAGCGGGGGCCGAGAAGCCCGAGCCGCAGACCAAGCAGACCGCCGACGGCTCGGCCGCCAACGCCGACCCCTCGGGCACGATCGCCGCCGTCGCGGCGCCCTCCAACCCCCAGGTCGGGGGCAGCCAGACCCTGCCGACCGCCACCCAGGAGGGCACGGCGACCGCCGAGGCCCCGCTCGCCAACATCGACGCGATGCGCGAGCGGATGGATCTCGAAGGCACCGCGGTCACCGACGCCTGGGGCCGCGACGCCTGGGTCGACCCCGACGTCGAGAAGCACCCGGTCGTGCGCGCCCTGCGCGAGCGCTACCCGGACGCGGTCCTCGATGTCGTCCGCTTCCGCGACGAGACCACGGTCCACGTCCGCCCGGAGCTGCTGCGCGAGATCTGCGTCTTTCTGCGCGACCACCAGCGGATCGCGCTCGACTTCCTGACCGACGTGACCGCGGTCGACATGCTCCGGCTGCGCGAGGCGCCCCGCTTCGACGTGGTGGTGCTGCTCTACTCCCTGCGCAACCGGCACCGGATCCGCCTCAAGGCCGGGATCGACGACGGCCAGTCGGTGCCGTCGCTGGTGCCGATCTGGAACGGCGCCAACTGGCTGGAGCGCGAGGCCTACGACATGTTCGGAATCATCTTCGAGGGGCACCCGGACCTGCGCCGGATGCTCCTGCCCGACGAGTGGGAAGAAGGGCACCCGCTCCGCAAGGACTACCCGCTGCGGGGCTGGCGCGAGTTCCCCGTCTACAACACCGAGCGGGTCGCCCCCCGCGTCCGCACCCGCTGGACCGGGCGGGGCGTCTAGACCTGGACCTGGACCTGTCCCGCGCGGCCGTCCCGCCGCCGCCACCCCCGTGAAGGACCGACGATGAGCACCACCATCGATCCCAAGGCCTCTCGGGCCGCGCTCGCCGGCCCCAGTGCCGCCGACTCGTTCGCCGAGAGCGCGTTCGACTTCAACGAGGACGCCCCGAAGACGGGCTCCCTGATCGTCAGCGACGAGCAGACGCTGGCCTCGGGCGAGCGCCAGATGACCCTCAACATGGGTCCCCAGCACCCGAGCACCCACGGCGTGATGCGCGTGGTCCTCAAGCTCGACGGCGAGATCGTCACCGAGTGCGACCCGGTGATCGGCTACCTGCACCGCGGGACCGAGAAGCTGGGCGAGGTCCACCGCTACAACCAGTTGATGCCGTGGACGGACCGCACCGACTACGTCTCGTCGCCCCACAACAACCTCGGCTGCGTGCTGGCGATCGAGAAGCTCTGCGGCGTGGTCGCGCCGGAGCGGGCCCAGTACTGGCGGGTGATCATGGCCGAGCTGAGCCGGCTCTGCTCCCACCTGGTCTGGCTGGGCACCCACGCGCTCGACATCGGCGCGCTCTCGATGTCGCTCTACTGCTTCCGCGAGCGGGAGATCATCCTCGACATCTTCGAGGCCTTCTGCGGCGCCCGCCTGACCACCAACATGATGGAGATCGGCGGCTTCTCGCGGCCGATCCCGCCGGGGCTGGTCGAGCAGATCCACGACTTCCTGCGGATCTTCCCCGAGCGGCTGAAGGAGTACGAGGCGCTGCTGTCGGCCAACCCGATCTGGCTGGCCCGCACCAAGGGCGTCGGTGTGATCACGCCCGAGGCGGCGATCTCCTACTCCCTGACCGGCGCCTGCCTGCGCGGCTCGGGCATCAACTACGACCTCCGCAAGGCGATGCCCTACTGCGTCTACGACCGACTCGACTTTGAGGTGCCGCTCGGCCAGCACGGCGACACCTACGACCGCTACCTCGTCCGGATGGAGGAGATGCGGCAGGCGGTCAAGATCGTCCACCAGTGCGTCGACGCGATCGAGCGCGACGACCGCCCGCTGATGGCCTACGAGTCGGCCTACGTCATCCCCCCCCACAAGGGCACGATGACCACCGCCGAGGACATGCAGCGCCACTTCATCTGGGTGATCAAGGGCTTCAGCCCGCCGGTCGGCGAGACCTACGTCGGCATCGAGCACTCCAAGGGCGAACTGGGCTACTACTTCGTCTCCGACGGCAGCCCCATGCCGTACCGGTGGCGGATCCGGACCCCGGACTTCGTCAACCTCTCGGTGCTGCCGCACATGGCCCAGGGCGCGATGCTCGCCGACGTCGTCGCCCTGATCGGCACCATCGACATCGTCCTCGGCTCCGTCGACCGGTAGGGGCGCGATTCATCGCGCCCCCGCCGCGCGGGTCCTCACCCCGCGGGCCCTCCGTCCCCCGCTCCCCCACATCGCGCTCGTCCCCGGAGGGTACTGCCGCGTTGGCGCCGGCCGAGACCATCGAGACGGTCGTCATCGGGGCGGGCCACGCCGGGCTGGCGATGAGCTACGAGCTCTCGCGGCGGGGGGTCCCCCACGCCGTCCTCGAGCGCGGCCGCGTCGGCGAGACCTGGCGCGCCAGGCGCTGGGACGCCTTCTGGCTGATCATGCCCAACTGGGGGCTCGACCTGCCCGGCTTCCCCTACCAGGGGGACCGCGACGCCTTCACCGACCGCGACGGCTTCGTCGCCTACCTCGAGCGCTACGCGGCGAGATTCGGCGCCCCGGTCCGCCCCGGCGTCGACGTCACGGCGCTCGACCCCGCTCCCGACGGCGGCTTCGTCCTCGCCACCTCGGCCGGGCCGCTCCGCGCGGCCAGCGTCGTCGTCGCGACCAGCATCTACCACGCGGCGCGGCGCCCCACGTTCGCCGCCAACCTCCCTCCCGACATCCTCCAGCTCGACCCCGATACGTACCGCAACACCCAGAGCCTGCCCCCCGGGGCGGTGCTGGTGGTCGGGACCGGGCAGAGCGGCGCGCAGATCGCCGAGGACCTCGTCCTGGGCGGCCGCCGGGTTTACCTGGCCGTCGGCAGGACCGGCCGCGTGCCGCGCCGCTACCGGGGCACCGACAGCTCGTGGTGGTTCGCGATCGGGCGGTTCCACGGTCCGGACGGCGAGAAGCTCGGCGGCGACGCCCACCGCTCCGGCCGCGACGGCGGCCGCGACCTCAACCTCCACCGCTTCGCCCGCGACGGCGTGACCCTCCTTGGCCGCGTCACCGGCGCCCGGGGCCACCTCCTCGACCTGGCCGACGACCTCCACGCCAACCTGGCCTACGCCGACGCCTACGCCGCGGCGTTCCGCGCCGGCGTCGATGGCTACATCGCCGAGCGCGGCCTCGACGCCCCCCCGCCTGACCCGTCCCCGGACGAGGCCCTCGCCGACGGCTTTGCCCTGAGCGCGCCGCCGGAGCTGGACCTGCGCGCCGCGGGCATCACCACCGTGGTCTGGGCGACTGGCTACGGCGTCGACTTCTCCTGGGTCCACGCGCCGGTGATCGACGAGGACGGCCACCTCGCCCACGATCGGGGCGTGACGGCCGTGCCGGGGCTCTACTGCGTCGGGATGACGTTCCGCGAGGACCCGAAGTCGACCTTTATCCGGGTCGTCGGTTGGGAGGCTGAGCGCGTCGCTGACCACATCGCCGCCCGCGCCGGTGCTGGGACGGCGGACGGTGCCCCCGAGGGCACGCTCGCCGCGGCCGGGTAGGCGACCCCCGGTCCTGCCGGGATTCGCGGTCCCGGTCGCCGAGCTGTTCAGGTAGGGCGACGCTGCCGGAGGCTCGGCGGTCCCGGGCGACCGAAGCGGTACAATTGCCCGCCGGGTCGCCGGATGTTCGGCCTGCGGCCATTCCGCCGCACTCAGGAGTTCGACCGCGGGCGGCGAGCCGCCGGCGCGGAGGGGCGTAACACGCCGTGAACGACCAACCGCTCTGGCTGACCTTCATCGTCGCGTTCACCGCGATGAACGTGCTGCTCGCCGGCATGGCCTACATGACCTGGTTCGAGCGGAAGGTCCTCGCCCGGATGCAGGACCGCCTCGGCCCGACCCGCACCGGGCCGGCCGGGCTCCTCCAGCCGATCGCCGACGGGATCAAGCTCCTGGGCAAGGAGGACCTGATCCCCGCCGCCGCCGACAAGCCGGTCTTCTTCTTCGCGCCGCTGGTCATCTTCGTGACCGCGATCGTCTCCGTCGCCGTGATCCCCTTCGGCGGCACGGTCGAGATCTTCGGCCGCGACGTCAACCTCTTCGCGGCGGACCTCAACGTCGGGGCGCTCTTCATCCTCGCCTTCGGCTCGCTCGGGGTCTACGGGATCATCCTCGGCTCCTACGCCTCCGCCAGCCGCTACCCCCTCCTCGGCGGGCTGCGCGCCGCCGCCCAGGTCATCTCCTACGAGATCGTGCTCGGGCTCGCCCTCGTCGGCGTCTTCATCCTCTCCGGGTCGCTCAGCCTGCGCGACATCCTCGCCCGGCAGCAGGAGACCCTGAGCCTCGGCCCGATCGACATCCCGAACTGGTTCATCCTCTCGCAGCCGATCGCCTTCGTGATCTACACCATCGCCGCCGTCGCCGAGACCAACCGCGCGCCGTTCGACCTGCCCGAGGCCGAGACCGAACTCGCCGCCGGGTTCCACACCGAGTACTCCGCCTTCCGCTTCTCCTTCTACTACCTGGGCGAGTACATCAACATGATCGTGATCTCGCTCTTCGCGAGCACGCTCTTCCTCGGCGGCACCGGCGGCCCGGGCTCGGATCGCTTCTGGGGTCTCGGCATCTTCTGGCTGCTTGCCAAGACCATCGTCTTCCTGTTCTTCTACATCTGGCTCCGGGCCACCCTGCCGCGCTTCCGCTACGACCAGCTGATGGGCATCGCCTGGAAGGTGCTGCTGCCGCTGGTGCTGCTCAACATCGTCTTCACTGCCTTCATCCGGCTCGTCGCCAACGGCGAGCTGGAGATCCCCGTTTGGGTCTGGATCGCGGTCGCCGTCGCGGTGGTCGCCCTCCTCGCCCTCAGCCTGCGGCCGGGCGGTGGCGGCGAGGCGGCCCCGGCCCGGACCTCCGCCGTGGGCGGCGACTAGCGACGCGACGACGAGCCGAGGGAGCGCGGGGAAGCCCGCCGCGGCCCGGCCGCCACGGACGCGCCGCGCGGCGCGAGGAGCCCGACGATGCCCTGGGACGTCCTGATCTTCTACCTGATCGCCGCCGTCTGCGTCCTCTCCGCGGCGGGCGTGGTCGTCGCCCGCAACCCCGTCCACTCCGCGATCTTCCTCGTCCTCTGCTTCGTCAACATCGCGGCGACGTTCGTGATGATGGGGGCCGAGTTCCTCGCGGTCGTGCAGGTGATCGTCTACACCGGCGCCATCCTGGTGCTGGTGCTCTTCGTGCTGATGCTCGTCAACCCCGACGACCTGCCCGAGTTCCACGCCGCCCGTCCCGTCCAGCGCTACGTCGGGCTGCTGCTGGGGGCGATCCTCCTGCTCGAGGTCGGCGCGGCGATCGTCACCCGCAGCGTCAGTGGCGAGCAGGGCACCGCGACGCCGGACAACATCGCGGCGGTCGGCGGCAACACCCAGGCCCTCGGTCGGGTGCTCTACAGCGACTACCTGCTCGCCTTCGAGGTCGTCTCGCTGGTCCTGCTCGTCGGCGTCGTCGGCGCGATCGTGCTGGCGCTGCCGGAGCGGCTCGGGGAGCGCCCCAGCGTCGCCCGCCGCGGCTCCATCTCGCTCAGCCACCCCCGCGGCGTCGACGCGGCCCTGCCGGAAGGACGTCCCGCCGGGGAGACCCTGATCCCCACCCGCCACTCGACCTCGCCGACCCGGGCGAGCGGCGCGGTGGCGACGGGCAACGACCGCGAGGTCTCCGCCGGCCCGACGCCGACCGGCGTCGTGCGGGACCTGGTGATGACGCGCGACGCCGACGCCTTCGGCCACATGGGCGACAAGCGATAACGGCAACGCGCCCCGTGGCGCGGCAAGCGGCCGACACGTGGCGCGGCAGCGACGAGGGCGACGATGGGCGAGCTGGGCGTTGACCACTTCCTGTTCCTGAGCGCGGCGCTCTTCATCATCGGGATGATGGGCGTGCTGACGCGGCGGAACCTGCTGATCATCTTCATGTGCGTCGAGCTGATGACCAACGCGGTCAACCTCTCGCTCGTCGCCTTCGGCTGGGGGCTGAACTCCCTCGACGGCCAGGCCTTCGCCGTGTTCATCGTCGCCGTCGCCGCCGCCGAGGCCGCCGTCGGGCTGGCGATCATCATGGCCCTCAGCCGGCGCCAGCGGACGGTCGACGTCGACGCGCTGCGCTCCCTGCGCGACTAGCCCGCCGGGTTCCGCGCGGCGGCGACGGGCCGGGGACGCGATCGGGCCGAGGCTCCGAGGGGGCGACCACCGCCCAGGAGGAGGCCGTCATGGCGACCACCGCCCGGCCGATGACCTACGAGGGCTACGCCGCCCTGCCGGACGACGGGCGGCGCCATGAGGTGATCGGCGGGCGGCTGGTCGAGGTGCCGTCGCCGTCTCCTCAGCCCCAGGAGTTCGTCGGTCGGCTCTACGTGCTGCTCCTCGGCGTCCTCGCCGCTGGGCGGTTGGGCAGGGTCTACCTCGCGCCGCTTGACGTGCGGCTCGGCCCTCACGACATCGTTCAGCCCGACCTGTTGGTGGTCCTGGCGAACCGGGTGCAGATCGTCGGCCCGGCGTTCGTCGACGGCGCGCCGGATCTCCTCGTGGAGATCGTCTCCCCGTCGACGCGGGCGCGCGACGAGGGGGCCAAGCTGGCGCTGTTTGCCCGCGCCGGCGTGCCCGAGGTCTGGCACGTCGACCCCGAGGCGGGCACCCTCGCCGTCCTCACGCTCGACGATGGCGCCTACGTCGCCCAGCCGGGCGAGGAGCGCGTCGCGCGCTCGGCCGCCCTGCCCGGCCTCGCGGTCGACCTCGAGGCACTGTTCGCCGACCTCGCATGAGTCCCGCCCGTCGTCGGCGGGCGTGGCAGGGGCGCCGGGTCGGGGCGGTTTCGGCGGCGGCGACCAGCCGCCCATGCGATACACTTCCGCCCGCCCGCCGTGGGTCGCCCGCGGCGCGGCCGGGCGTGCCCGCGCGAGGATTGGCGTCCACCGGGTCGCCGTTCCCGCGCCGACGGCCGAGGGCTGACGGCTGAGAGCTGAGGGCTGACCGCGCGCATGGCCAACCTGCTGTTTCTGATCCCGCTGCTGCCGCTGGCGGCCTTCGTGGTCAACATCCTGGCCGGGCGGGGCTACCTCCGCGACCGCGCCCACCTGGTCGCCGCCCCGGCCGTCTTCGGCTCCTGGCTGCTCTCGATCGCCGCCTTCGTCGACATCGCCCGCAACGACCATCCCCTCCGCCAGCACCTCTTCCGCTGGATCCCCTCGGGCAGCTTCGACGTCGAGGTCAGCCTCTTCGTCGACCAGCTCACCGCGGTGATGCTGCTGGTCGTGACCACCGTCGGCTTCCTGGTCCACGTCTACTCGACCGGCTACATGCACGGCGACGGCGGGTACTACCGCTTCTTCGCCTACCTGCCCCTCTTCGTCTTCTCGATGCTGATGCTGGTCCTGGCCGACAACCTCCTCCTGCTGTTCGTCTTCTGGGAGGCGGTCGGGCTCTGCTCCTTCCTGCTGATCGGGTTCTGGTACAAGCGGCGCGCGGCCGGCAACGCGGCCAAGAAGGCGTTCATCGTCAACCGGATCGGCGACCTCGGCTTCGGCCTGGGGATCATGCTGACGTTCTGGACCTTCGACACGATCAACTTCTGGGGCGAGGAGGGCATCTTCGCCCAGGCCGAGCGCGGCGTCGGCGGCGACGGCACGATGACCGCGATCGCGCTGTTGCTCTTCCTCGGGGCCTGCGGCAAGAGCGCCCAGTTCCCGCTCCACGTCTGGCTGCCGGACGCGATGGAGGGCCCGACCCCCGTCTCGGCGCTGATCCACGCGGCGACGATGGTCACCGCCGGGATCTACATGGTCGCCCGCTCCCACACCCTCTTCGAGCGCTCCGAGACGGCCCTGCTGGTGGTGGCGATCGTCGGCGCCTTCACCGCCCTGATGGCGGCGACGATCGCGATCGCCCAGAACGACATCAAGCGGGTCGTCGCCTACTCGACGGTCAGCCAGCTCGGCTTCATGGCCTTCGCGCTCGGCACCGGCGCCTGGATCGCCGCGATCTTCCACCTGATGACCCACGCCTTCTTCAAGGGGCTGCTCTTCCTCGGCTGCGGCAGCGTGATCCACGGCATGCACGAGGAGCAGAACATCCAGCGGATGGGCAACCTCCGCAAGTACATGCCGATCACCTTCTGGACGTTCCTCGTCGCCGCGCTCGCCAACGCCGGCGTGGTCCCGCTCGCCGGCTTCTGGAGCAAGGACGAGATCATCGTCGGCTCCTGGATCAGCGAGTACCAGCCGATCGGGAAGATCGTCGCCATCGTCGGCCTGGGTGCGGCCTTCCTGACCTCCCTCTACATGTTCCGCCTCGTCTTCCTGACCTTCTTCACCCGCGAGCGCTTCGACACCGCCACGGTCCACCCCCACGAGTCGCCCAGGTCGATGGCGCTGCCGCTGGTGCTGCTGGCCGTCCCGGCGGCCCTGATCGGCTTCGTCGGCTTCCCGCCCGAGGATGGCCCGCTCCACCACTTCCTCGAGCCCGTCTTCGAGTCCGGCGCCGCCGCCGAGGCCCCGGGTCCCGAGGGGCCGAACGCCGAGGGTGGGACCGAGGCCGCCGCGCCCTACACCCTCCTCGCCCAGGACGGGGCGGGGACGCCCGCGGGCGAAGCCGGCGCCGACGACCACGGCGCCGAGGAGGGCGACCATGGCGCCGAGGGCGCGGGCGCCGGGGCCGCGGCGGACGAGGAGCACGGCGAGGAGGACGGCGCGGCGCTCGGCGGCGAGGCCCACGGCGAGGAGGCGCACCACGTCTCGACCGCCACGACCCTTACCTTTGGCGCGCTCTCGACCCTGGTCGCCCTCGGCGGGATCGCCGCCGCCTACCTCGCCTACGTCGCCGGCGTCATCAACCCCGTGGCCGTCGCCGCCCGGTTCCGCCCCCTCTACCAGTTCTTCCTCAACAAGTGGTACTTCGACGAGCTCTACGATCGGCTCTTCGTCCAGCCGTCGCGGGGGCTGGCGATGCTCTTCTGGCGGGTGGTCGACATCGGGATCATCGACGCCACGGTCAACGGCATCGCCGTCGGCATCGGCGCCATCAGCCAGCGGCTGCGCCACGTCCAGACCGGCCTCGTCGCCAACTACGCGCTGGCGATCGCGCTCGGGATGGTCGTGCTGGTCGGCACCTACCTGACGCTCTACAGCGACCTGTTCCGCTGACGGGCGTCGCGGCCCTGATTGCGCCGCACCGTTGGGCGACCCCGGCGTGAGGGTGGCTCCCCGCGGTGCGTGACCCGCGTTCTTGGAGGGATCTGTGGACGGGTTTCCGCTGCTGAGCGCGATCGCCTACCTGCCCCTGATTGGGGCGCTGGTGATCTTCTTCACCCCGCGCGTCTCGCAGGAGACCGCGCGCCGGACCGCTCTCGTGGCCGCCGCCGGCAGCTTCGTGCTGTCCCTGATCATGCTCTTCGCGTTCGACCCCGACGCCCCCTTCGAGGCCGGGCGGGAGGTGCCGTTCCAGGAGAAGGTCGAGTGGCTCTCCGGGCTCGGGGTGAGCTACTTCCTCGGCGTCGACGGGATCGCCGTCCTCCTGATCGTGCTGACCACCCTCCTCTCCCTGATCGCGATCGTCTGGTCCTGGGACACGGTCAACAAGCGGACCCGCGAGTACTACATCGCGCTGCTGCTCCTGGAGACGGGGATGCTCGGGGTCTTCATGGCCCTCGACCTCTTCATCTTCTACATCTTCTGGGAGCTGATGCTGATCCCGATGGCGCTGCTGATCGGGATCTGGGGCAGCTCGAATCGGGTCTACGCCGCCGTCAAGTTCTTCCTCTACACGCTCTTCGGCTCGCTGCTGATGCTGGTCGCGATCGTCGCGACCTACCAGAGCTACTTCACCCAGACCAGCGCCGGCGGTGGCGAGGGCATCCGGACCCTCAACGTGCTCGAGCTCCAGAACGGGACCTACGGCACCACCTTCCAGTTCTGGGTCTTCGCCGCGTTCTTCATCGCCTTCGCGGTCAAGGTCCCCATGTTCCCGTTCCACACCTGGCTCCCCGACGCCCACGTCGAGGCTCCCACCGCGGCCTCGGTGATCCTGGCGGCGGTGATGCTCAAGATGGGCGGCTACGGCCTGCTCCGCTTCAACCTGCCCCTCTACGAGCAGGGCGCCCGCGACTGGGCGCCGGCGATCGTCGTCCTCTCGGTGATCGGCATCCTCTACGGCGCCTTCGTCGCCCTCGTCCAACCCGACATGAAGAAGCTGATCGCCTACTCGTCGGTCAGCCACATGGGCTTCGTCACGCTCGGCATCTTCATCTTCAACCTCCAGGGGATGGAGGGGTCGATGATGGTGATGCTCGCTCACGGCTTCAACACCGGCGCCCTCTTCCTCCTCGTCGGCGTGATCTACGAGCGGGCCCATACCCGCCAGATCAGCGCCTTCGGCGGCCTCGCCACCCGGATGCCCGCCTACGCCGCCTACTTCGCGCTCTTCATGTTCGCCAGCATCGGTCTGCCCGGGCTCTCCGGCTTCGTCGGCGAGTGGCTCGTCGCCCTCGGCACCTGGAACTACAACCCGGTCGCGGCCGTCTTCACCTTCGCGGTGGTGATCTTCTCCGCCTGGTACATGATGTGGATGTTCCAGCGGGTGATCTTCGGCCGGGCCCCGGGCGAGACCCCGGACCCCCACGACAACGCCCTCACCCCCGCCGAGCGCGCCGAACTCGCCGCCCTCGGCGACGGGCATGGGCACGGGCACGGCGGCGTGGTCGCCGTGCCCGCCGGACACGGGGCGCCCCTGCCGGTGGCCGGCGGCTCCCAGGCCAACACCGCCCCGTCCTCCCTGGCCTCGCCCGGGGAGCACCCGCCGGGCGGCGAGTACGCCGACGCCACGGTGCCGGCCGAGGATCCCCACCACGACGACCACGGCCACGCCCAGGTCTGGCCCGACCTCACCCGCAAGGAGGCCGCGACCCTCTTCCCGCTGGCGGTGCTGACCATCGTCACCGGCGTCTACCCGTCCCCGATCTTCGACATCGTGGAGCCCTCCTTCGAGCGCATCCTGGCGATGTTCCCGTAGTCGGTGGGAGGGGGCGCGAGTCGATGCCCCGGAAGATTCGGGAGCTCAAGGCCGACCTGAGAGCGGTCGGGTTCGTGACGAGACCAGGCAAGGGGAGTCACACGCTCTGGCGGCATCCGCTCCTCCCGGCTGAGGTGATCGTGATCTCGGGTAACGATGGGGCCGATGCGCGCAGGTACCAGGAGCGGCAGGTCCAGGACATCCTGTCCCGGCTCGCCGCGTTGACAGAGGAGAGGCAACCATGACCGCTGACGAGCGCGGTCACTACTCGATGGTGATCGAGTGGGAGCCGCAGGACCGGATCTTCGTCGTGACAGTCCCCGAGCTTCCCGGCTGTCGGTCGCACGGCGAGACCTACGAGGAGGCGCTCCGGCAGGGGCGGGAGGTGATCGATCTCTGGCTCGACGCCGCGCGTGACTGGGGCACCCCCATCCCCCCACCGCGCTACTTCGACCTCGGCGACGACCGGGCGCACACCCTCTCCACCCCAGGCGCCGCACCCGTCGGGGTACAGTAAGCTCGACCGTCGACGGCCCCCGTCGGGCCGGCCCGCCGCCCAGATCGCGCTGACCGCCATGTCACGACCGGTCGCGAACGGAGCCTCTTCGGATGCCGCTGGACCTGAACCTCGAAACGCCGGACCTGTGGCTGGCGCTGCCCCAGTTCATCGTCTTCGGGCTGGCGATCGCGCTGCTCTTCGGCGACGCCTTCGTCGCCAGGACCCGCCACTTCGTGTGGCTGACCGGCCTCTCCCTGGTCGGCTACCTCGCCGCGCTGGTGGCCCTGGTCGGCCAGGCCAACGAGAACGCGACCACCTTCTACGGCCTCTTCCGCGCCGACGGGCTGACGGTCTTCCTGTCGGTGATCATCCTCTCGGCCGCGGTCCTGACCGTGATGGTCTCGGCCTCCTACGTCGAGCGGCTCGAAGGCCGGATGCCGATCGGCGAGTTCTACGTTCTGCTCGCCTTCTCGGTGCTCGGCGCGATGCTCGTCGCCGCCGCCGGCGACCTGGTGATGGTCTTCGTCGGCATCGAACTCTCCTCGCTCGCCACCTACGTCCTCGCCGCCTTCGCCAAGCGGCGGCTGACCTCCGTCGAGGGCGCCCTCAAGTACTTCCTGCTCGGCATCTTCGCCAGCGCGATCCTCGCCTACGGCATGGCCTGGGTCTACGGCGTGACCGGGTCGACCGACCTCGACGCGATCGCCCGCAGCCTCGCCGCCTCGGTCGGGGGCGACGAGTTCCTCGACCCGGCTCTCCTGCTCGGGCTGCTCCTGCTGACCGTCGGGCTCGGCTTCAAGATGGCCGCCGTGCCCTTCCACTTCTGGACCCCCGACGCCTACGACGGCGCCCCGACCCCGGTCACCGCCTTCATGTCGGTGGTCCCCAAGGCGGCCGCCTTCGCGGCCACGGTCCGCATCTTCGTGCAGGCGCTCGGCCCGCTCCGCGACGAGTGGGTGACCCTGCTCTCGGTGCTGGCGCTGCTGACGATGGCCTTCGGCAACATCGTCGCGATCTCCCAGCGCAACGTGAAGCGGATGCTCGCCTACTCCTCGATCGCCCACACCGGCTACATGCTGGTCGGCCTCGCCGCCTACCAGGCCACCGGTGGCACCGGCTTCGGCGCCGGCGCGGGCGATGGTGACCAGGGCGTGTCGAGCCTGCTCTACTACATCCTCGCCTACAACTTCATGAACATCGGCGCCTTCGCCGTGGTCACCTGGCTCCAGCACCGCGGCCGTGGCCTGACCCTCGACGACTTCGGCGGTCTGGCCACCACCCACCCCCTCGCCGCGGCGGCGATGGCGGTCTTCATGGTCTCGCTGATGGGCGTCCCGCCGCTGATCGGCTTCTACGCCAAGTACTACGTGATCCTCGCGGCGATCGACGCCGACCTGCTCTGGCTCGCGGTCGCCGTCGTCGTCCTCTCGGCGGTCAGCGCCTTCTACTACCTGCGCCTCGTCGCGGTGATGTACTTCAACGAGCCGGAAGGCCAGCCGCGCCAGGCAGACACCCGGCTGCTCGACGTCGGCATCGCCGGCATGGTGATCGCCACGATCGCCCTCGGCCTCTTCTCGACCCCGATCATCGACCTCGCCGACAAGTGGGAGAGCGCCCTGACCGTTGCCGGCCAGGTGGCCGGCCGCTAGCATCTCCGACGGCTGACGGCTGACGGCTGAGGGCTGAGGGCTCCGGGTGGCGATCCACGGCGAGTTGGTCACGCTGCGGGCGGTCGAGCGCGAGGACGCGCCGGCCCTCCACCGGTGGCTGAACGACCCCCGGGTGATGGCCGGCTGGGGCGCCCCCGACCACACCGTCTCCCTCGCCGAGACCCAGCGCCGGATCGAGGGCTCCCTGGCCGACGAGGCCGCCCTCGGCCGGCCCGCCTGCCTGGTCGTCGAGACGGTCGACGGCGAGCCGGTCGGCCAGGTGGTCCTCTCCCAGATCCAGTCCGAGGCCCGCTCGGCCGAGCTCTCGCTGATGATCGGCGAGCCGGACCGCTGGGGGGAGGGGCTCGGTACCGACGCCCTCTGGACCGCCCTCGCGGCCTGCTTCGACGCCTGGGGCTTCCACCGCGTCTGGCTGCGGTCCGAGGCCCCCAACGCTCGGGCGCACCGCCTCTACCGCCGCTGTGGCCTCTCCCACGAGGGCACCCTGCGCGAGGCCGCCTACCTCGACGGCCACTTCGAGGACGTCCTCCTCTTCGGCATCCTGGACCGGGAGTGGCGGAGAATCGAGCCGGGTGGCCCCGCCGCCCCAGTCGTCCATCTCGACGCCGCCC
>CADCWG010000313.1 GCA_902806335.1 uncultured Thermomicrobiales bacterium
CCGCTATACTTCGGTTATGACGACCGACGCTCCCGCCCAGCCCGATTTCGCCGACCGGCTCAGCGCCCTCGCTACCGAGCCGGGCGTCTACCTGATGAAGGACGCCCGGGGCACGGTCATCTACGTCGGCAAGGCGATCGCCCTGCGCAACCGCGTCCGCTCCTACTTCCAGTCCCGCCGCGCTATGGACCCTAAGACGCGCGAGCTGGTCGCCCACATCGCCGACTTCGACGTCATCCGCACCGACACCGCCGCCGAGGCGCTGATCCTCGAGAACGAGCTGATCAAGCGCTACCTGCCCAAGTACAACGTCCTGCTCAAGGACTCCAGCACCTACCCCTACCTCAAGATCACCAACGAGGAGTGGCCCCGGGTGATCACCACCCGCCGCATCCTCGACGACGGCGGCCGCTACTACGGCCCCTACACGTCCGCCGGCCACGCCTACCGCACCCTCAACCTCCTCAACCGGATCTTCCCCTACCGCAAGTGCGAGAAGAAGATCACCGGCCACGAGGAGGTCTGCCTCTACTACCACATGCACCAGTGCACGGCGCCCTGCATCGCGGCGGTCGACCGGGCCACCTACGTCGAGAGCATCGAGTCGGCCGCCCTCTTCCTCTCCGGCCGCGGCGAGGAGGTGCTCGCCCCGCTCGAGGAAGAGATGAACCAGGCCGCGGACGCCTGGAACTTCGAGCGCGCCGCCGAGCTGCGCGACCGCATCGACGCCGTCAAGCACGTCCTCGAGCGCCAGAAGATCGTCAGCCCCAACGGCACCAACGCCGACATCGTCGCCGTCGCCCAGGGGGCGGGCGGCGACGCCGGGGTCCAGGTCGGCTTCCTCCGCAACGGCAAGATCCTCGGCAGCGAGTTCTTCCCGATGCGCGCCGTGGTCGAGGACACCCCGAGCCAGGTCATCTCCGGCTTCGTCTCCCAGTTCTACGCCGACGCCGCCGTCGTCCCGCCGCAGCTCCTGCTCCAGCACCCCCTCCCCGAGGACGAGGCGGCCGTGATCGGCCCCTGGCTGAAGGAGCGCCGCGGCGGCAAGGTCGAGCTCCTCGTCCCCCGCCGCGGCGACAAGCGCGACCTCGTCGAGCTGATCGCCAAGAGCGCCGCCGAGAACCTCGAGCAGAGCCGCCTCCGGTTCCTCTCCGACGAGATGAAGATGACCGCGGCGATGACCGAACTCGCCGAGGCCCTCGACCTGCCCCGGATGCCCCGCCGAGTCGAGTGCTTCGACATCTCCAACCTCCACGGCACCAACCCGGTCGCCAGCATGACCGTGGTTCAGGATGGCCGCCCCGCCAAGAAGGAGTACCGCCGCTTCGCGATCAAGACCGTCACCGGCAGCAACGACTTCGCGATGATGGCCGAGGTGATCGGACGCCGCTTCCGCCGCGCCCTCGAGGCGTCCGAGGACGACGACCAGCCGGGGAAGTGGACGACCCTGCCCGACCTGGTGATCGTCGACGGCGGCAAGGGGCAGCTCTCGGCGGCCGTCGCCGCCCTGGAGTCCGTCGGGATGGCCGACCAGCCGATCGTCGGCCTCGCCAAGGAGAACGAGGAGCTCTTCCTCCCGGGACAGAGCGAGCCGGTCGTGCTGCCGCGCGATTCTCAGGCGCTCTTCCTGGTCCAGCGCGTCCGCGACGAGGCCCACCGCTTCGCGGTCACCTTCCACCGTCAGAAGCGGACCCGGACGACCTTCCAGTCCAAGCTCGACGACGTCCCGGGCATCGGCCCCAAGCGCAAGAAGGCGCTGGTCCGGCGCTTCGGCAGCCTGAAGGCCATCCGGGAGGCGACCGAGGCCGAGTTGACCACGGTCGAGGGCATCACGCCGGCACTCGCCGCGCAGATCAAGGCCGCGCTGTGACCCGCCATCTCCCGTCGCCCGGCGGCGTGCCGGCCGACCCCGACATCCCGGACGGTGATGCGGACGCCAACGTCGCGGCTCCATCGCCGGCCGCTGGTCCCTCCGGGGGTGCCGGCGCCGACCACGCCTGGGCCGCCCCGCTCACGCCGGGTCCGCCGCCGGAGATCCCGTTGCCGGCCGCCGGCCTCGGCGGTCTCGACCGGAGCACCGACCCGAACCTCGGGCACCTGCTGCCACCCGCGCCGGACGAACCCGGTGAGGGCCACCGGCTGGTCGTGCTCGAGCGGGGGAACCCCGACGCGCCCACCTGGGCCGCCGAGCGGCTCGTGGGCGGCGGAGTCGTGGCCTTCCCGACCGATACGGTCTACGGGCTCGGAGCGTCGCTCGCGAAGGCGAGCGCCCTCGCCCGCGTCTTCGCGATCAAGGGGCGCCCGGCGGAACGGGTCCTGCCCGTGCTCCTCGCGTCCGTGGACGACCTGGCGATCGTCGCCCGGGATCCCCTGCCCGACGTTCGCCTCCTGACGCTGCTCGACCGCTACTGGCCGGGCCCGCTGACCGTGGTGGTCCCGGCGAGAGCCGGGCTGCCCGCGGAGGTCGTCGCCCCCGACGGCACGGTCGGGACCCGCGTGCCCAACCACCCGCTGGCCCTTCGCCTCCTCGAAGCGGCGGGCGGCGCGATCGCCGCGACCAGCGCCAACCGCTCCGGAGAGCCGCCCCTGGGAACGGCCGGCGAGGTCGCGGCGGTCCTCGGCGACGTCCTCGACCTGCTCCTCGACGGCGGTCCGACGCCCGGCCTGCTCCCCAGCAGCGTCGTTCGGATCGACGGCGACGATCTGGTCATCCTGCGGGAGGGCGCGATCCCCGCCGCCGAGCTGCGCGAGGCCTGGGCCGCGGCGCGCGAAGGCTGAGCCCGACGCTGACCCCGCCTGGCGTGGAGGCGGCTTGTCCGACGGACGATCGGCCTCGCACGCCGCCGTCTGGCGACGCGTCGCCCGCGCCGTCGCCCCGTTTCCCCATGCTCCGGTACCATTAGGCGCCGTGAGGGGGGAATCAGTGGCGATGTCGAGTTCGAGCAGCGTCAACCAGCCGACGTTCGGCAAGGGGATCGTGGTCAGCTTCGCGGTGGCGCTGGTCGTCGCCGGCCTGGCCGGCTTCGCCATCGGCGAGGGCGAGGGCGGCACGCCGATGACCCAGACCACCGGAGCGCTGTTCTGGCTGATCGCGATCGCGACGGTCGTCCTCGCGGGGATCGGCGCCCAGTACGCGGAGCGAACCGCGGCCGCGGCGGCCGCCGCGGTCGGCCATCCGCGGGGGCAGGCGACCCTCGCGACCGCCTGGGCGGTCCCCGTGGTGGCCACGCTCGGAGCGTTGCTGCTGGTCGCCACCTACCACAACCTGGCGATGCTCTTCGTCGGTCCGGCGATCGCCTTCTTCGGGATCGCCGGTTCGCTGCTCTCCCGCGACCTCCTCGATGATGCCGGCGAGTCGGCCCACCGGATGGCCAGTACCGTCCACACCCTGGTCATCCACGCCGCCGCCTTCCTCACGCTCGGTACGATCTACCTCAACAAGCTGCCGGATTGGTTCGGCGCCACCCTCGCCGGGCTGGTCGGCGGCGCGCTGGTGCTCGAGACCCTGGAACGAGCCCAGCTGGCGACGACGACCCGGGTGCTCTACGCCCTGCTCGGGGCGCTCGTGCTCTGGCAGGCGACCCTGGCGGTCAACTGGTGGCCGACGCACGGGTGGACCGGTGGCGCGGTCCTCCTCGTCTGCTTCTACCTCGTGGCCGGGGTGCTGCTCGCCAGTGCCCAGCGCTCGGCCGTCCGCTCTCGCGACCTCCTCGAGTACGGCGTCGTCGGTGCCGTGGCCCTGCTGATCCTGGCCCTCACGGCCTGATCCCGGCCCTCACGGCCTGATCCCGCCCGGTGGGACGAGACGCCGACCATCGGTCCCCCGCCCGCCGGCACGTCGACGCGACCCCCGGGAGCGTCCGACGGCGGCAAGCCTGGGGCGGCGCCCAACCCTTCGCGAAGGACCCTCAGCATGACCGACCCGACGAACGGCGAGTTCCCGCCCGAGGCGACGGCCGGGGAAGACGCGGAGGCGTTGGCGGGGGACGAGCTCTACGCCCTCCTCGCCGAGCTGGACCGCTTCGAGGAGCTGGTGGAAGCGCTCGACGAGGCGGGAGTCGAGACCCGGGACGCCGCCGCGGCGGCCGGGAATCGGCCGCTGGTCGAGGAGATGGACGCGCTTGGCGTCGCGTCGCGGGCCGCCGCCGAGCGGCGGATGGCGGAGCTCGACCAGGCCATCGAAGCCGCGCCGGGCGAGGAGGATGGCGACGCCCTCGAGGGGCGAGCCTAGCCGAGGGGCGCGCCGAGCGGGCGAGCTGGAGCCTCCCACGCGGCCCTTCGTCATCGACGTTGGACCCGTCCGCCGGTGATGCCCCCTGGTCGGGGCTATACTGCGGTTCCCGCGACCACTTGATGCACCCGTCCCCGCGCCCACGGCACCGTGCGAGCCACGTCGATCGGATGGACGGCCCAGCGGGGAGGCGGAACGGATGGCGCGCGCGACCGGGGGCAACGCGGCCCGGCTCCGAAGCTGGGAGGACGGCGGGGCCGCCACCCAGGACCTGTTCGCCGCGAACCGGGAGGAGCGGCTCGCCTCCCGGGCGCCGCTCGCGACCCGGATGCGCCCCCGCACCCTCGACGAGCTGGTCGGCCAGGCCAAGGTCGTTGGCCCTGGCACCCTGCTCCGGCGGGCGATCGAGGCCGACCGCCTCTCGTCGCTGGTTCTCTGGGGACCGCCCGGCACCGGGAAGACCACCCTCGCCCGGATCATCGCCAACACCACCGAGGCCCACTTCGCCGCGGTCAGCGCCGTCACCTCGGGGGTGGCCGACCTCCGCGCCGCGATCAGGGAGGCCGGGGACCGGCTCGGTATGCACGGCCAGCGGACCGTCCTCTTCATCGACGAGATCCACCGCTTCAACAAGGGCCAGCAGGACGCGATCCTGCCGCACGTCGAGGACGGCACGGTCGTCCTGATCGGCGCCACGACCGAGAACCCCTCGTTCGAGGTCAACGCGCCGCTGCTCTCTCGCTCCCGCGTCGTCGTCCTCCGCCCCCTCACCGACGACGACGTGCGAACGCTCATCCTGCGCGCGCTGGGCGACCGCGAGCGTGGTCTCGGCGACCAGGAGTTGAAGATCGGCGACGACGCGCTGGACCTGCTCGCGAACCTGGCTAACGGCGACGCCCGGTTCGCCCTGAACACCCTCGAGTTCGCCGCCACCGGCGCGGGCTACGGCGGCGACCGGGCGATCACCGTCGACCTCGTCGCCGAGGCCGCCCAGCGCAGGGCGGCGACCTACGACAAGGGGGGCGACGACCACTTCGACACGATCTCGGCCCTCCACAAGACGCTCCGCGGCTCCGACCCCGACGCCGCGCTGTACTGGCTGGCGCGGATGCTGGAGCGGGGGGACGACCCGCTCTACGTCGCCCGTCGCCTGGTGCGGTTCGCCTCGGAGGACGTCGGCCTCGCCGACCCGACGGCGTTGCCGCTGGCGATGGCCGCCCAGCAGGCGGTCCACTTCCTCGGCCTGCCGGAGGCATCGCTCGCGCTGGCCGAGCTGACTGTCCACCTGGCGCTCGCGCCGAAGAGCAACGCCGTCTACGCGGCGTACAAGGCCGCGCAGGCGGACGTGGCCGAGACCCGCAACGATCCCGTTCCCCTCCACCTGCGGAACGCCGCGACCGGGCTGATGCGGGACCTCGGCTACGGGGACGGCTACAAGTACGCGCACGACTTCGAGGGCGGCGTGGTCGCCCAGCAGAACCTGCCGGAGAACCTCGCCGGGCGCCGCTACTACCGGCCGACGGACCGCGGCCACGAGGCCGAACTCGGCCGCCGGCTCGAACGGGTCCGAGCGATCTACGAACCATCTGGCGGCGGGACAGACGCGGCCACCTCGGCGGACAAGGCTGGAGCCGAACGCTCGCATCCGGGCGTCCCAGCGGATGACCAGCCGGCGATGGGCCCGGCGCCCGCCCAGGCTCCCGGCAATCCGAGAGTCAGCCCGGTACCTCCCGACCAGGGGAACAGGAGGGCAGGGTGAGCGACCGTCGTCCGGACCCGGACGCCAGGCGGCCGGCCGACCCGTCGCTGAAGCTGCCGGGCCGCCGCCGGGATGGACGCGCCCCCGAGGAGCTCCGCCCGGTGTCGATCACCCCCGGGGCGGTCCCGTTCGCCGAAGGCTCGGCGCTGATCGCGGTCGGCGACACCCGGGTGCTCTGCGCGGCGAGCGTCGAGGAGAAGGTGCCGCGCTGGATGCTCGGCAAGGGCCGCGGTTGGGTGACCGCCGAGTACGCGATGCTGCCACGGGCCACCAAGGAGCGGACACCACGGGAGGCGACGCAGGGACGGCAGGGGGGGCGCACGGTCGAGATCCAGCGGCTGATCGGGCGGTCGCTGCGGGCGGTCACCGACCTCGAGGCGCTGGGCGAGCGGCAGATCGTCGTCGACTGCGACGTGCTCCAGGCCGATGCCGGCACGCGCTGCGCGGCGATCACCGGCGGCTATGTCGCGCTGGCGCTGGCGTGCCAGAAGCTGCGCGCCGAGCGCCGACTGAAGCGCGACCCCCTCCGCGCCGCCGTCGCGGCCGTCAGCGTCGGGGTCGTCCGCGGGGTGCCGCTGCTCGACCTCGACTACTCGGAGGATGGCGGCGCGGACGTCGACTTCAACGTCGTGATGACCGACGGCCAGGCGTTCGTCGAGCTCCAGGGGACCGCCGAGCGCAACCCCTTCACCCAGGCCACCCTCGACGAGCTCCTCCTGCTCGCGAGCACCGGCCTGGATGGCCTCTTCGCCGCCCAGCTCGCCGCGCTCGAGGTCCAGGGGCCGCCGGTAGACCGGAGGAGCGCCGCCTCGTAGCGACGTTCACCCACGCCCATGGGAGATCTACAGTTCACGGGAGGACGGCGTTCTCCGACGTTCAGCTAGGCCACGAAGAGCGCGATTGCGGTCACGGCCTCCCCCAACGGATTGTGTCCTCGCCGAAGCGCCCGCGAAGACGGTCGACCGCTTCTCGGGCGGCGTGCTCGCGGGTGGGATCGAGCGGCGGTCGTCCCTCGGGCAGCGCGAGCTGGCGCGCCGGCTCGCGGAGGCCGTCAACGCCAACCCCGATGAGGCGCACCGGCCGGCCGAAGGGCCAGGAGGCGAGCAGCAGGGACTCGGCCGCCGCGCGGATAGCGGCGTCGCGGTCCGTCGGCGAGGAGAGCGTTACCTGGCGCGTGATCGTCGTGAAGTCCGACCACCGCAGCTTGATCCGGACGGTGGACGCGGCGAGGCCGGCGCGGCGGAGATCCCTGGCGACGTGGGACGACTGGGCGCGGATGGTACTCCGCAGCGCTTCGCCGTCCGCCACGTCGCGCGGGAACGTCGTCTCGGTCGAGACCGAGCGTGGGACGCGTGGGGCGGCGGTCACCTCGCGGTCGTCGATACCCCGGGCATGCCGGGCCAGCGTCGCGCCATGCCGGCCGAACCGTCGCCCGAGGTCCTCCTCGGGCCAGCGCGCCAGGACGCCGACCGTCCTGATCCCCAGCGCCGCGAGCCGGTCGGCGGTCTTCGGGCCGACGCCCCACAGGGTCGACACCGGCAGGGGGGCCAGGAAGTGCGCCTCGGTGCCGGGCGGCACGGCGAGGACCGCGTTCGGGTAGCCGTCGGTCTTCGTCCTGGTCTTGGCGACCTCGGTGGCGATCTTTGCCACGAGGCGGTTGGCCGCGACCCCGATCGAGCAGGGCAGCGCCAGTTCGTCGCGGATCGTCGCCTGGAGCCGAGCGGCCAGCTCTTCGCCGTCGCCCGGCACCGCGGTCGTGTCGAGGAACGCCTCGTCGATCGAGAGGCGCTCGATCACGGGCGTGATCCGCTGGGCGCGGGCCATGACGTCCGCGGCCGCCGCCCGGTAGGCGGCGAAGTCGGTTCGCACGATGAGCAGGGTGGGGCAGAGCCGGACCGCGGCGGCCATTGGCATCGCCGAGTGCACGCCCAGCCGGCGGGCCGCGTACGAGCACGACGCGACCACCCCCCGACCGTCGGGGCGACCGCCGACGGCGAACGGTCGCCCGCTCAGGCTGGGATCACGGCGCTCTTCGACGGCGCAGAAGAAGGCATCGAGGTCGAGGTGGAGGATCGTGCGGACGGTCGCCATGGGCGCCCCAGCGACGTCGACCGGTCAGTCGTTGTCTCGCCTGAGTATAGATCATGTGTTCTAGACTCGCGCGAGGTAACGCTGGGATGAGTGGTCGGGCTCGCATCCCATGCACGTGCCGGTCTAGCGTCATGGTTCTCGGCAGGGGTTTTGAGGCGAAACCGTGACAGGTGAAACGATCTTGAGTAGGCGCTAAGACCCGGTCCTGGTCGAAACGCAGTTGCCGAAGCGGCGCGTCGTCACGGCTCGTCGGCGGAGTCGATCAACCGGTGGCGTGACCGGTTCGTCGACGCGGGCAAGGCGGCGCTGGAGGACGGCATGCCGGGCGAGGCCGGTCAGACCGCTGTTGCCGACGAGGACCCGCTGCTGCGCCACGACCGGCGACCGGCGTCCGCAGACCAATGGCGTCATCGGGCGCTTCTTGGACACGTTGGCGTATGAGCACCTCTACCACGCACCGACCGACGACGGTGGCGCACTCGGCGTGGAGATTGCTCGCTCTCGCGACATCGAGAGCCGCGTCCGACCGCACCAAGCCCTCGGCGAGCGGACACCGCGCCAGGCCTACCTCGACACGTGACGAGGCGTCCCCCAGCTGGACTACCAGCGGACCGGTGGAACTGGCCCCGAACTGGTTCGCACTGGGCGCGCTTGCGGTCGTGGAGCGCTGTCGCCACGAAACTCGTGCTGTCGGATAGCCGACGACCGGCGTCCCGGAACGTTCCGCACAGAAATCCGGGTGGCAGTGTCGAATCGGGACGGTGGTGTTCGTAGTAGGGGTGAGGCCGCCCACGGGGGGACGGCATCAGGTGAAGGAAGCGCGAACATGAAGCTGACGACCATGACCCAGGTCACCATCGGCGGAGTGATGCAGGGAAACGGCCACGCGTCGGATGAGGACCGCAGGAACGGATTCGAGCGCGGCGGATGGGCCCGGGGGAAGGGTGACAACGAGACCCATGCGTTCATCAACCAGACCTACCAGCGCGCCGACGCGTTCCTGCTCGGCCGGCGGACCTACGAGCTGTTCGCCGGCTCATGGGGGACCTTGGAGGTCCGGGATGTCCCTGGCTGGGAGCCGATCATGCGGGCGTTGAACACACGGCCCAAGTACGTGGCGTCGACCACGCTCACCGATCCGGCGTGGTCGGGCAGCACCGTCCTGTCCGGAGACGTCGCGGCCGCCGTCCGAGAGCTGAAGGCTCAGTCGGGGGGTGAACTCCAGGTACACGGCAGTGGCGCCCTGACCCGGTGGCTGCTGGAGAACGATCTGGTCGACGAGATGACTCTGATCGTCGTTCCCGTGGTTCTCGGCCAGGGCGCGCGGTTGTTCCCGGAGGCCGGCCCGGACCTCGCGCTCGAGCTGGTCGAGTCGCGCGGCGACTCGAAGGGCGTCACGATCCAGGTCTACCGGCCGGCCGGGCGCCCGCGGTACGCATCGGCTTGACGTCCCTGACCGGTACACCACACGGTCTCGACACCACAGGAGATGACCTTCAGATGCAGTATCTGGTTTCCGTGATCGCTGACCAGAGCAATCCCGGCAGCACGGACCGGCAGCCTGCCATCAGCTCGTTCAACGAGCGACTGATCGCCGAGGGCTACTGGGTTTTCGCGGGCGGACTCGCAGACACCACCGCGGCCACGGTGATCGACAACCGCGGCGAGCAGGCGGTGTTCAGCGACGGGCCGTTCGTGGAGTCGAAGGAGTACCTTGCCGGCGTCTGGGTGTGGGAGGCCCCCGACCTGGACGTTGCGCTCAAGCTCGCCACCGAGGCGTCGAAGATCTGCGATCGGAAGATCGAGGTGCGGCCGTTCCAGTGAGCGACGTCGCGGTGGCGATCACCCGGGTGCACCACGAGGAGTGGGCCCGGGTGGTCGCCGCCGTGACCAGGCGTTTCGGCGATCTCGACATCGCCGAGGAGGCCGCGGCCGAGGCGTTCGCGACCGCCGTCGAGCGGTGGCCGGCCGACGGCGTGCCCCCCAACCCCGGCGCCTGGCTGACCACCACCGCCAAACGCAAGGCCATCGACCGGATCCGCCGCGAGAACAAGCGCGACGACAAGCACGAGGAGGCTCGGGTGGTGTACGACGACGGCTCACCGGAGCCGCTCGGCGCCATCGACGACGACCGGCTCCGGCTGATCTTCACCTGCTGTCACCCGGCGCTGGCGATGGAAGCCCGCCTGGCGCTGACGCTGCGTATGGTCGGCGGCCTGACCGTGCCCGAGATCGCCCGTGCCTTCCTGGTGGCCGAGAGTGCCATCGGGCAGCGGATCACCCGCGCGAAGGCCAAGATCAAGGCGGCGGGCGTCCCCTATCGCGTGCCTTCCGCCGAGGATCTCCCGGTCCGAGTCTCCGGCGTGCTGACCGTCCTGTTCCTGGTGTTCAACGAAGGCTACCTGGCGACCGGCCCCGACACCGATCCGGTACGTCAGGACCTAACCACCGAGGCGATCCGGCTCACCCGCCTGATCCGCGTCCTCCTGCCGGACGACGGTGAGGTGGCCGGGCTGCTGGCGCTGATGCTCCTCATCGAGGCGCGCTGCACCGCCCGGGTCGCGGCGGGCGGCGAGTTGGTTGCCCTCCACGAGCAGGACCGCGGAGCCTGGGACACGGCCCTCATCGCCGAGGGCCACCGACTGGTGCGCGAGCGCCTCGCCGCCGCCGCCGCCGGGGTGGCTCCGGGTCGCTACCAGATCCTCGCCGCGATCAACGCTGTGCACACCTCCGCCCGCGACGTACGCGACACGGACTGGTCACAGGTCGTCGCCCTCTACGACCAACTCATCCACCTCGACCCCTCGCCGATCGTCGCCCTCAACCGGGCCATCGCGGTCGCCGAACTCGATGGCCCGGAGGTGGCGTTCGCAGCCGTCGACCGTCTTGCGACCGAGCTGGCCGGCTACCACGCCTATCACGCCAGCCGCGCCGACGTCCTGCGCCGGCTTGGCCGCAGCCAAGAGGCGCGCGCGGCCTACGACATAGCCATCGACCTGGCCGGCAACACCGCCGAGACCGCCTACCTGACCCGCCGCCGCGACCAACTGCGGTAGCGCCCACGGATCTCCCCGTGCGACACACGGCGACCGTGCCAGGTTCTTGACGCATGACACCAACGCGCGTGCTCGCGCCGTGACCGGGGAGGGTCTGTCCGCCGAGGAGAGCGCCGCGATCGGCGCTCTCCGCTAGAGTTCCTCGGCCGCGATCTCGATCAGGGCCCGCTTGAGCGCCTCGGTGTGGTCGGGCAGGCCGGCGCTGATCCGGAGGTGGGTGTCCCGCAGCGCTGGGTGGTCGGGACGGTGGACCAGGATGTCGCGCTGGGCGAGTCGCTCGGCGAAGAGGGCGGCGTCCCCGCGCTCGACCCGAGCGAGGACGAAGTTGGCCCAGGACGGATGCGGCACGCTGATCATGTTCAGCTTCCGCAGCATCCGCACGAGGCGCGACTTCTCCTCGCGGACCCGGGCGACCGTCGCCCGCACGTAGGCGAGGTCGTCGAGGGTCGCCATCGCGGCGATGACCGCGCCAGCGGGCACGCCCTCCCGCCGGCGGAACCCGTTCAACTCGGCGGCGAACCCGGGGGGCGCGACGGCATAGGCGAGTGGCAGCCCGGCGAGCCCGGCCCAGGTCTCGAAGGTCCGAAGCACGACCAGGTTGTCGAACTCGCGGACGAGGGGGACCAACGACCGGCCCGCGTACTCGCCGTGCCGCTCGTCCGCCACCAGGAGTTCACAGCCACGGGTCAGCCGCACGGCGTCCTGGCTTCCCAGCAGCGTGCCGGTCGGATCGTTGGGCGTCGTCACCAGGGCAGCCGCCCCGGGAGGCAGCTCCGCAAGCGTCTCTCGGTCAAGGCCGAGGCCGAACCGCTCACCCCGGGCGAGTTCGATGACCTCGACGCCGTGGGACGCGGCTCGGCGGCGGTCCTCGGGGTCGTGGGGCGGAAACAGCACCAGGGGGCCCCGGTCCCGCCGCCAGCGCAGCACCATGCCGATCAGCGCGTCGATCCCGTCGGCAAGCACCAGGCGGTCGGACGGGACGCCGTGCTGGAGGGCCAGGCGCCGCCGGAGGTCGGCCTCCCGTCCTCCGGCGGGGAGGTGAAGCCCGTCGGCGCCGGCGAGGGCATCAAACACCCCCAGCGACGGGCCGAAGGGATTGCCAAGCACGTCGAGGCGAATCGGTCCGGAGGACGTCGGCGCCCGCCGTGCCGGGAACGGAGGTGTCGGTCGGGGGCGGCTCATCGGGCCGGGCTCACGTTCCGGTGGGGCGGGCGGCAACGGCATCCCGTGCCGTCGAACGGCGCCGTGCCCGGACCGGGGGCATCTCTTCGATCACGGGTGCTCCCACCACCGTCGTCGCGACGTTGCGAACCGGCGTCCCGCCGAGGGTCTGACCGGCCGGGTTGCCGAGGTGCGCGTGGCCGTGGATGACGAGGTCGACCTGGTGGCGATCGACGACCCGTGCCAGCTCGCTGTTGCCGAGCATCCACTGCTTGGCGAGCGGCTCTCGACCGAGGGTCGAGACCGTCGGGGAGTAGTGCATCACGACGACCGTGTGGTCGACCGACGGGTCCAGCTCGTCCAGCGCCGCGTCGAGCCGGACCGCCTCCCGTCGCGCCCGGACGGCGAGGGCCTGGGCGGCGCGGTATGGCGGGTAGGGCGGGCCCTCGTCCGGCCAGAAGCCGCCCCCGTAGCCGCCAACCCCGGCGAAGCCGACCCGGAGGCGTCGCTGCCGGTCGGCGAGGAGCGGGTGCGGCACGTCCGCGGACAAGGGCCCCAGGAGTTCGACGACCGTCGCGGAGCCGTCGAGGAGTTCGACGCCGGCACGGCTGAGGATGCGGCGCAGCGCTGTCCGCCGCAGGCAGCGACGGTCGTGGTTGCCAAGGACCGCGACGATCGGCAGGCCGACGGTCGCGAGGGCGTCCGCCACCGACTCGAACTCGAGGAGGCGGCCGTTGTCGGTCAGGTCACCGGCGAGGACGAGCACATCGGCCCGGTGGCGCAGCACGGCCAGGTCGTCCGCGAGCGCAGGCGGGACCTGCGTCCGAACGTGAAGATCCCCAATGGCGGCGATTCGGACCACCCGAGCCGTGTTCCCTTCCCCGCATCGTCTCGCCCGACGGCGTGGCGTCGGCGCCATCCACGCCGTCGGGCGGGGCTCGTCTCGTCATCGTCCGGACGGTACCGGCTCACCGCACTATAACGTACCCCGCCTCGCCCACCGCCTCGTTGACGGGCCCTACCACGGACCGGCCGGGGTCCGTCTGGTGGCCCGCCGGGCGTGGCGCACCTATACTCGGCACCCGTGAAGACCAGCGACCCAACCGCCACCCTCACCTCCCGCAGCCTCCCCTCGGTGGCCCCGCGCCGCGGTGACCGGGGCCACCACATCACCGGGTTGAGCCGCATGTCCGGACCGACGCCGTCTGCCCCGAGACCTCGCCTCGCTCCGCACTGGCGCCACCGCGTCGTGGCGGTCCTGGCCGCGGCGTTGCTCCTGCTCTCGCGGGGGGTCGCTCCCGCCGGCGAGATGGTGGCCCGAGCCCAGGACGACGCGACCCCGGCGGCCACCCGCGAGGTGCCGCCCCCGCCGGACGTCAGCGCGGCGGCGGCGATCGCCGTCGACATCGACTCCGACCAGGTGCTCTACGCCCTGAACGCGGACGAGCCACGGGCCCCGGCCAGCACCACGAAGATGGCGACCGCGCTCGTCGTGACCCGCAACGTAGAGGACCCCGAGGGGGTCAACGTGGTGGTGGAAGAGGGGGACACCGTCGACGTGACGGTCTTCTCGAACATGGGATTTGAGGCGGGCGACACGCTGACGGTCCAGGACCTCCTCTACGGCCTGCTCTTGCCGTCGGGCAACGACGCCGCTAAGGCCCTGGCCCGCACCGTCGGCGCCGACCTGCCGGGCGGCGACGCGGACCCGACCAAGGCGTTCGTCGATGCCATGAACGCGCTCGCCGCCGACCTCGGTGCCACGGAGACCACCTTCAAGAATCCCGCCGGGGAGGACGAGGAAGGGCAGGTCTCGACCGCGCGCGACCTCGCCATCATCGCCGCCGCGCTGCTCGACGACCCGATCCTCGCCACCATCGTCGCCACCCCCGAGATGTACGTGGTCTCGGCGGGGCCGGAGGCGCGCGGGTTCAACCTGGTCAATACCAACCAGACGCTCCTCCGCGAGGAAGGCATCCTCGGGGTCAAGACCGGCACCACCGAGGCGGCGGGCGGCTGCCTCGTCGCCGCCGCCCGGGTGGCCGAGAGCCGGGTGGTAACGGTCGTCCTCGGCAGCGAGATCGTCGACGACGCGGCGTTGTCCGGAAGCCTCTCGGAGGACCCCCGGTTCGTCGACACCCTGCGGCTGATCCGTGGCCTGTTCCAGGACTACGAGTGGGTCTCCCCCACGGACCAGGAGTCGGTGCCGAGTCTCGCCAGCCTGGAGGAGGCGCTGGCCGTGTGGGGGGTGACGATGGACAACACGGCCGACCTGGTCGTTCCGGCGGGAAGCCGGGAAGACCTGAGCTTCAGGCTGCGCCTGGGGCCGAGCGGCCAGGCCGGTGACGAGGTCGGCCGCGTGCTATTCTTCGCCGGTCCCGATCTGATCGCCGAGCGCCCCCTCTACCAGATGTAGCGCTGTCCCGTGGCGGGGGCAGACCCCAGGTCGTGCTCCACGCCGCTGGTCGGATGCCCGCCCCCAAACCTTCCCTGCCCAGCGATCACCGCCGGCCGGATCCGCCCGCCGGACCGGCCCCCGTCCGGAGGGCCGCCCCATGGAGCGCCTGCAACGAGTCATGGCCGCCCGGGGATCCGGTTCCCGCCGGGCGGCCGAAGCGCTGATCCGCGCCGGCCGCGTGACCGTCGACGGCCAGGTGGCGACCGAACTGGGGACCAAGGTCGACCCGGCCAAGGCCGAGATCCGGGTCGACGGCCAGGTTCTCGCGCCGCAGCGCCGACGCGCCATCCTCCTGAACAAGCCGTCCGGGTACATCACGACGACCAACGACGAGCGCGACCGCTGGACGGTGATGGACCTGGTCAACGTCCGCGAGCGGGTCTATCCCGTCGGACGGCTCGACCGGGACACCGACGGGCTCCTCCTGCTGACGAACGACGGGGACGTGGCCAACCGGGTCATGCACCCGCGCTACGGGCTCGAGAAGGAGTACCACGTCCTCACGCCGACGCGCCCCCACGACCAGACCCTGCGCAGGGTGCGAGACGGGCTCGTCGTCGATGGGCGGAAGGTGGTGCCCGAAGAGTTCCGGATCCTGCGCGAGACCCGCCAGGGGCTGCTGCTCAAGATCGTGATCCACGAGGGGTTCTTCCATGCCGTGCGGCGGATCATGGAGGTCGCCGGGATCCAGGTCCAGAAGCTGCGCCGGGTGCGGATCGGCCCCCTCTCGATCGAGGGAATCCCGAGCGGGCAGTGGCGCGATCTCACCCCGGGTGAGGAGGAGCAACTCGCCCAGGCGCTGCGGCTCGGCCGGCCCGAGGAGCCCGCGGCCCGGCCCCGCCCGAAGCGCGGGGCGGCCGCCGCCCGCCGCCTCCGC
>CADCWG010000314.1 GCA_902806335.1 uncultured Thermomicrobiales bacterium
AAGCGCTCGGCGGCGTGGCGGACGCGGCGGACGCGGCGGACGCGGACCAGGAATAGCCCCGGCCTCCGGCTCAGCGCGGACCGCCCGGGCGACGGGCCCGCGGCGGGCCCGCCGCTCGCCGTGGGTCCGGTCCGGCAATCAGGTGGACGGCATACGTACACTTCGTTCCCCGCGCGACGATCGTCGCGGGGCCAGTTCGGTTGTGCCGCGGTTGCCGCGGCCACGGCGACGTCTCGTCTGCCGCCGGACCGTTGGGCCCGGGCCGAGCACGAGGCCAGGGCCGAGGGACAGGCCCCGGGGACAGGGACAGCTCGCGGGTGACACCCGGCCAGCGGTGTCCGGGATCGGCCAGGGAGGGCCAGAGGACGATGATCGGCGAGATCGAGGCGGCGACCGCGACGGGCGCGCGCGTGGAATGGGGCGGGGGCAGCCGGCTGGCCGAGGGGCCGGTCCGGCCGATCGCGATGCCGCTCTGGCTGGGCGCGGAGCGGCGCGGCGCCGAGATGGGGCCACGGCTCCTCGACGACGGCCTGCGCGACCGATGGGACGGGAGCGGCGACGAGGACCTGGCCCGGCGCCTGGCGCCGACCGTGACCGTTCCGGTCGAGGTCCCCGCCGACGCCGCCGACCGGCTCCACCGGCGGAGCCTCGAGTTCCTCGGTCCGGTCGCGGCGGCCTGCGACCGCCTGGCGGCCGAGGTCGCCTCCGCCGTCGAGGAGGGCGCGCTGGCGCTGGTCCTCGGCGGCGACCACGCGCTGGCCGCCGGCAGCATCGCCGGCGCGGCGATGGCGGCGCGGGGGCGGCTCGGCGTGCTCTGGTTCGACACCCACCCGGATCTGAACACCCCCGCGACCAGCCCCAGCGGCCACATCCACGGGATGTCGCTGGCGGCCGCGCTCGGGACGGGGGTCCCGGCCCTGGTCGACCTTGGGCGGCCGGGTCCGAAGGTCGAGGCGGCCGACGTCTGCCTGCTCGGGGTGCGGGACATCGACCCCGGCGAGGCCGACCTGATCGGCGAGCGCGGGATCTGGCACCTGACCGCGGCGGCGTGGTCGGAGCGGGGCATCGTCGAGGGGCTGGACGACGCGCTCGCCCACCTCGCGGCGCGCGGCGTCGAGGCGGTCCACGTCTCGTTCGACCTCGACGTGCTGGACCCGGCGGTGCTGCCGGGGACGGGCACGGCCGTGCCCGGCGGGCTCACGTTGCGCGAGGCGGGGCGGGTGCTGCGGCGGCTGGCGGCGTGGGAGGGACCGATCCGCTCGGTCGACTGGGTCGAACTGAACCCGGAACTCGACCCCGGGGGCCGCAGCGCCGAGACGGCGGTCGCGCTGCTGGCGACCGTCCTCGGCGAGCCGGGCGCGGACGTCGACTAGGCGGCCGGCGCGGCGGGTTGCACCGGCGTGGACCCGCTCGGCCTGGGCGCTGCGGCGCGACCGGTGCCCGGCCGGGATCCCCGGCCACCGACCTCCCCGCGCCGCGCCCGATGACCGTCGCCGGTGGCGCGACGCCGGTGCGCGGGCGGGGAGCCCGCTGAGGGCTTCGCCCGCGGGACAGTGGTGGGGCCGCGGCACGGCGTCGCCCCGCCCGCTGGCGGTGCCACGCGCTGCCCAGGGGCGACACGGCGCCGACCCGGCGCGTCCCCGCGCCGATGCGGACGACGTGGGGTCGGAGGCGGTCGACGGGCCGCTGACGGTACTCTCCGGGTGCGCGCCGGGCCGCGGACCCCGTCTCGGGCGCAACGGACGGCGGAGCGCCGCGCGGCGCAAATTGGGCGGAGCCCATCCGTTCGGTGGTGGGGCGAGGGTGCGCCGGCGGCTTCGCCCTTCGGGGCCGAGCCCCGAGGTTAGACGGGATCCGACGGTACGGTGGTGGGTATCGGGGCCTGGTCGTCCCCGCGCCCGCCCGGGGTAAGCCCGGGGCTCAGGCACCAAGCCGGCTGAAGTCGGCCGCGAGCCCACCGGGCGACGCCCCGGTGTCACCCGGATTCCGTGCTACGCAGGCCCCGCGGCGGCGCGGGGTGGTCCGCCCGCGCCGGGGAGGGAGCACAGGCGGTGGGGATGACCATCCGGCGCATCCTGGCTTCCCGGTGGCCGTCGCTGCCAGCGGGGTCGGCCGCTCGGCGCTACGGTCTGGCGGTGGCGGCCGTGGCCGTCGCGACCGGCGCGATGCTGACGGCCCGCGACGCGCTCGACGTGCTCAACGTCCTGCTCGTCTTCCTCCTGCTCTCGTTCGCGCTGGCGCTCGTGGCCGGCTCGGGACCGGCCGGCCTGGCGGCGGTCCTCTCGTTCCTCGCGCTCAACTTCTTCTTCATCCCCCCGTACCACACCCTCATGGTCACCGGGACCGGCCACCTGCTCGCCCTGCTGGCCTACCTCGGCGTCGCCATCGTCACGGGCCAACTCGTGGCCCGGGTCCGCGCCCGGACCGAGGTCGCCGAGCGCGAGCAGCGGCGCACCGCGCTGCTCTACGAGCTCAACGCCGCCCTCGTCGCCGGGGTCACGCTCGACTCGATCCTGGGCCGGATCGTGGAGCGGGTGGTCCGCGTCTACGGGGCCAACCGGTGTCGCATCCTGCTCCCCGACGACGGCGGGCGACTCGCGGTGCGGGCCCGCTTCCCCCCTTCCCTCGACGAGGCGATCGACCGCCAGAACCTGGCGATGGCGACCTGGGCGATGGGCCACCGCACCCCGGCCGGCCAGTCCACGGCCGGGCGCCGCGTCTTCCCCCCGCAGAAGGTCGCGGGTGGGCGGATGCCGCCCGTCCGGCGGGCGGGCCCCAACGTCGTCTACCTGCCGATCGCGACCGCGGAGCGCACCATCGGCGTGCTCGAAGTGGGGGACAAGCCGGGCGGCGGCCGGTTCGGCGACGAGGACGCGCGCGTCCTGACCAGCTTCGCCGACCAGGCGGCGCTGGCCCTGGAGCGGGCGCGCCTGACCGAGGAAGCCGGGCGTGTCGCGGCGCTCTCGCAGTCCGACGAGCTGAAGACCGCGCTGCTGGCCGCGGTCTCCCACGAGCTGCGGACGCCGCTCGCGGCGATCAAGGCCTCGGTCACGTCGCTGCTCGACCCGTCGGTGCCGTGGGACGAGGCGGCGCGGTCGGAGTTCCTCCACGCCATCGACGAGGAGACCGACCGCCTGACCCTGGTGGTCGGCAACCTGCTCGACCTGTCCCGGATCGAGGGCGGGGCGCTCCGCCCCGACAAGGCGTGGTACGACGTCGCCGAGCTGGTCGCGGACGTGGCCGGCCGCGCGCACGGCCTCGCCGAGCGCCATCGCCTCGCGACCGACGTCGCGCCGGACCTGCCGCTCGCCTGCTTCGACTACGTCGCGACCGCCCAGGTGCTGATGAACCTGATCGAGAACGCCGTCAAGTACACGCCGGCCGGCACCGCGATCACCCTCGCGGCGCGGCGCGTCGCCGGCGCGATCGAGCTCGCGGTCCGCGACGACGGCCCCGGAATCCCGGCGCGGGAGCTGCCGCGCGTCTTCGACAAGTTCTACCGCGCCGACGGCACCGACCGGGTCGCCGGGACCGGCATCGGGCTCACGATCAGCAAGGGGCTGGTCGAGGCGCACGGCGGCCGGATCTGGGCGGAGAGCCGCGCCGGCGCCGGCACGGTCGTCCGGTTCACCCTCCCGGTCGAGGGCGGCGACGAGGAGTCGGCATGAGCGGCGAGCGCGTCCTGATCGTCGACGACGAGCCGCAGATCCGGCGGGCGCTCCGGACCGCGCTTGGCGGGCACGGCTACAAGGTGGAGGTCGCCGAGGACGGCGAGGCGGCGCTCGCGGCGCTGGCGGCGCACCCCCCGGAGGTCGTCGTGCTCGACCTGGTGATGCCGGGGATCGACGGCCTGGAGGTGCTGCGCCAGACCCGCGCCTGGTCGGCGGTGCCGATCGTCGTCCTCTCGGCGCGGGGCCAGGAGCGCGACAAGGTCGAGGCGCTCGACCTCGGGGCGGACGACTACCTGACCAAGCCGTTCGGCGTCGGCGAGCTGCTCGCCCGGGTGCGGGCGGTGCTGCGCCGCGCGGGCCCGCCGCACGGCCCCGTCCTCTCGATCGACGACGTCACGATCGACCTGGCCCGCCACGTCGTGACCAAGCGCGGCGGGGAGATCCACCTCACGCCGACCGAGTTCGACCTGCTCCGGGTGCTGGCGGCCGACGCCGACAAGGTGCTCACCCACCGCCAGCTGCTGGAGCGGGTGTGGGGCGGCTACGCGGCCGAGAACTCGCAGCAGCTGCGCGTCTACGTCAACTACCTGCGCCGCAAACTCGAAGACGACCCCGCCCGCCCCCGCCTCCTGGTGACCGAGCCCGGCGTCGGCTACCGGCTCCGCACCGGCGAGTGAGCGGCGGGGCTGGGGCCCCGCCGCTGACCGCGAGGACGAGCCGTCCCTCGACGTGCCGAAGGATCTGGTGCGCCGCGGCGTCCCCTCGTACGTCTCCCTGGTACGGAATCCGGCAGCACGGTGGTATCGGGAGGCGGGCGGCAGCCGGGTTCCCAGGGGCATGCCCCGAGGTCAAAGGCTAGGGGACGAAACTGGCCGAAGGCCGGCTGGGACCAGTGGCCGGGCAGCCGGGGGGATGACCTCGTGATCCTTCGGGCCGACCCTCAGTCGACGGGCCGCTCCACAACCGGCTCGCGGTCGCCCACCAGCCGGTTCCAGAGCTCGTAGTCGGTGTCGCGCTTGGCCACGTAGCGGTTCCCCGGGCCAGCCTCCTGCCCCCCGAGCGCCTTGAAGGGGCCGCGCCCGGGGTCGTCGAGGTCAAGGTAGGTGCCGCCCTGATCCAGCCGCGCGCCCGGCTCCAGCACCGCCAACCGCGCCAGCTCATCGGCGGCGAGTTCCGGCAGCCGGCGACGCAGGTCCTTGTCGTCCGCGGCCGGGGCGCTCTCCGCGACATGCCCCCCCGGTGCCCCGGCCGAGGTGTCCGGCGCGAGCTGCGCGGCGAAGCTCTCGTCCACGGGCGCCGGGCCGGTCGGGTTGGTCAGTGCCTCGCGCCGCACGTCGTGGGTCTCCGCGTGCCGACCCTCGGTACCTCCCCGGTCGGCGTAGGGTCGCCGCCGGTCGCCGGGGCTGTGGTCGTCGGACATCCCGTGCCTCCTCTGTCTGCTCCGCGCCTGTGGGGACATCGGCCCCCCGCGCCGCTGGAGGCCAGCAAACGGGGTGCCATCCGCCTATCTCTCGGCTCGGCGGCCCAGTACGATGGCGCCGACCCGCGCGGACGGTGGGCACTCGCGCCGAGGAGGACGGCTCCCTCGCCCAGCCAGGCACGACCGGCGTCCGCGCGGGTCGGCGCCCTAGCCATCCCCCGGGGAAGAGGCCGCCCAGCGACGGAGAGCAGGTCCGTCGGCTGGGCGGCAGCCCACGTGGCGCGGCAGGTCTCCAGCCGGCTGGGACGGACCGGGCTCAGGTCCCGGGCGCCGATGGGGAGGGGGACCGCATGGCGGGGGTCGTGTTCGGGTGCGTGGTGCCACACGGGTGGCCGACCATCCCCGACCTCAGCGAGGACGCGCCGGGCGCGCTCCAGACCCGCGCCGCGCTGACGGTGATCGGCCGCCGCGCGGTAGACGCCCGGCCGGACGTGGTCGTCATCGCCACGCCGCACAACATCCGGGTCGAGGGCGCGGTCCGCCTCGCCTCCGTCGCCCGTGGCGCCGGGACCCTCCACCACGAGGGTCGGACCGTCGAGTTGAACGTGCCCGTCGACCGGCCCCTGACCGAGGCGATCGCCGCCGTCGCCCGCCGGGTCGGGCTCCCCGTCGCGCTGGCCGCGTACGGGGGCAACGATCGCGCCGTGAGCGTGGTCCCGCTCGACTGGGGAACGATGGTGCCGCTGTGGTTCCTGGGCCACGGGCGGAACATGCCCGGGTACGGCACTGTGCTCTCGCCCGACCCGGCGGAGGACCTTGGGCCGCCGATCGTCGTGGTCACCCCCGTCCGCGCGCTGCCGCGCGAGGCGATGGTCGCGTTCGGGGAGGCGGTCGCGGAGGCCGCGGAGGAGGACGGCCGTCGCGTCGCGGTCGTCGCCTCGTGCGACTGGGCGCACACCCACGAGGGCGGGCGCTACGGGGTCGACCCGGCCGCCGCCGAGGTCGACGCCGCCGTCGTGGACGCCCTGCGGGCGAGCGAGCCGGGGCGGCTGATCGGGCTCGACCAGCGGCAGGTGGAGGCGGCGGCCATCGACGGGCTGTGGCAGGCGCTCCTGCTCGCGGGGGTGATGCGGCGGCGACCGCCGCGCGGGGAGGTCCTCAGCGACGAGGCGCCGCCCGCCTACGCCACCGGGATGATCGTCGCGGCCTTCGAGGCCGCGTAGGACCCGAGATACCTGGGGGCCCCTCGCCCCAGAACACGGCCTGACCGTCACCGTGGCGCAGGCTGTCGCCGATCGGGCCGCGAGAGCCGCGCATCACCGGTGATCGCACCACGGGCGGCGCGGGCCGGGCACGCCGCGCCTTCGACGATGCCCCTGCCAGACGAGACCTGGCCGCGCCACCCTCGACGGAGGCCTCAGCCGGCCGGGGCGACGTAGCGGGCGACCGCCCAGACGTGGCACCCACTGCCGGCGAGCACGAAGAGGTGCCACACCTCGTGCGCCCCGAACAGTCCCGGCTTCGGGGACGGGCGCCCGGTAGCGTGGACGAGCGCGCCAAGGCTATAGGCCACGCCACCGACCACCAGCCAGACCAGTCCGGGGCCCGGCACCGCCCGCGCGAGGGCCGGCAGGGCCGGCACCACGGCCCAGCCCATCAGCAGGTAGACGCCCGTCGAGAGCCAGATCGGGACGTCCATCCAGCGCAGCTTCGACCCGATCCCGACGACCGCGACGCCCCAGATCGCGCCGAGCAGTCCCCAGCGCCACCCTCCCTCGAGGGCGAGCAGGCAGAAGGGCGTGTAGGTCCCGGCGATCAGCACGAAGACCATCGCGTGGTCGAAGCGCCGCAGGCGGGCGACGCCGCGGGGCGGGAGCGGGAGCAGGTGGTAGAGCGCGCTCGCCGCGTAGAGCAGGACCAGGCTGCACCCGAAGACCGCGACGGCCAGCAGGCGCCGCGTGGACCCGGTCTCCGCCGCCTGCCGCACCAGCACCGCCAGCACCACGGCGGCCAGCCCCGCACCCGCCAGGTGCGTCAGCCCGCTGACGGGCTCCCGCATCCGCCGCCGCATCCGCCGCACCCGCACCCGTGCCTCCCCCCCGTCCGCCAGGGTGAACCGAACCGGGCGGCGAGCCGGCCCCCGCGCACTGACCGGGGGGACGACCGATCGCTTCCCCGGCCGTGCCCGGCGCGGGGGCAAACACCGGGCCGGGTCCGCACGCGCCGGGCCGTCGTCCCGGGGTTCGTATCCGACCGTCGGTGCGGCCACCGTGGCGAGGAGAGACGACGAGGACCTCACGCCTCGGAGCGCGGCGTCCGGGCAGACAACAGCAGGGTGAGGGACGGCGCGGGAGGGAGTGCGGGGCGGGGCCACCGGTCGGGGCGCAACGCGCAGGGGGGACAAAGCGCGGGCATCACACGGCTTAATCGCGGAGGCGCGGGTCTAGGATGTCACGCAGTCCGTCGCCGAAGAGGTTGAGGGCGAGCACCACGAGCATGATGGCCAGGCCGGGGAACGTCGCCATCCACCAGGAGTCCCGCAGGAAGTTGCGGGCGGTGCTAAGCATTGCCCCCCATTCCGCCGTCGGCGGCTGCGCACCTAACCCGAGGTAACTCAATCCGGCGGCCGTAAGGATCGAGCCCGCCACACCTATGGTCGCCAGCACGATGAGCGGGGCGACGATGTTGGGGAGTACGTGCCGGAAGATGATCCGGGCGTGCGCGCAGCCCAGAGCCCGGGCTCCGATGACGTACTCCAACTCTTTCACGGTTAGCGTCGATGCGCGCGCCGTCCGAGTGTAGACGGGGATCGCCTCGATCCCCACCGCGATCATCACGTTGAACAGACTCGGACCAAGGATGGCGACGATGGCGATCGCGAGCAGGATCCCAGGGAAGGCCAGCATCACGTCCATGACGCGCATGACGACGCTGTCGAGCCTTCCCCCGGTGTACCCCGCGACGACGCCCAGCAGCGACCCCACCGTCAGCGCGATCCCGATCGAGACCAGGCCCACCCGGAGGGAGACGCGCGCGCCGTAGATCACACGGCTCAGGACGTCCCGTCCCAGGTCGTCGGTGCCGAAGAGATGGTCGGCGGACGGCGCGGCCCGTCGGTCCCGCGAGATCTCGTTGGGATCGGCCGGCGCGATGACCGGCGCGAGGAGCGCGACCGCGACAAAGAAGAGGATCACCACGGCGCCGGCCAGCGCGCCCGGACGCCGTCTGAGCCGGCGTCCAGCCTGATGGAGCCGTCCGTGCCGAACCCGATCCGCCCCGATCAGGAGCCCAGACTGCCCGACCGCCACCGCGTCGACGCTTGCCATCGTGCCGCCCCCGGGCTCAACGGTAGCCGATCCGCGGGTCGATCACCGCGTACAGCAGGTCGACAACCAGGTTGACGAAGACGTAGAAGGCGGCGGTGACTAGCACGACACCCTGGATCTGCGGAAAGTCGCGCGACTCGATGGCGGTGACGGTATACCGCCCGAGCCCTGGGCGAGAGAAGACCGACTCGACGATCACCGACCCCGCCAGAAGACCGCCGAACTGCAAGCCGATGATCGTGACCACCGGGACGAGGGCGTTGCGGAGCACGTGCCGCACGACGACGATCAGCTCGCGCAGCCCCTTGGCCCGCGCCGAACGGACGTAGTCCAGCCCAAGCACTTCGAGCATGGTCGAGCGCGTCATCCGGGCTAGGACCGCCGCGGCGGGCGCCGCCAGCGTGATCGTCGGGAGGATGAGAGCCTTCGGCCCCGATCCCGCGATCGGTAGCCAGCCCAGCTTCAGCCCGAAGAGGAGGATCAGCAGGATCCCGGACCAGAAGGCCGGCATCTAGATACCGAGGAGCGCGAAGGCCATGATCCCGGCGTCGACCCAGCCGCGCCCGCTCACGGCGGCGGCGACGCCCAGCGCGACGCCGACGACGGCCGCCGTGACGACGGCGCAGCACGTCAGCACCAACGTCGACGGGAACCGCTCGCGGATCTCGGTCAGCACCGGCTGCCCGCTCCTGATCGATTCGCCGAGGTCACCCCGCACCGCGTCGCTGACGTACCGCCAGTACTGCACGTAGATCGGGTCGTTGAGGCCAAGCTCCTCCCGCAGGCGAGACGCGTCCTCTGCGGTCGCGCGTTCGCCCAGCATCACCGCCACCGGGTCGCCGGGCACGAGGTGGCTCATCAGGAACACCACGACCGATACCCCGATCAGGACCGGGATGATCAGCAAGATCCGTTGAAGGACGTAACTGGCCATGGTCTCCCGGGAGGCGGACGCCGTTCACGCGTTGCGATGGGCCCAGAGGGACAGAAGAGGATCAGGTGGTGGGTCGCCGCGCAGCCCGGAGTAGCAGAAACGGCCGTGGGTGGACGGTTGCCCGTATCGAGGGCAACCGCCCGACGACGATCCCACGCGCCGTCCGGCCGAGGACCCGGACCGCATCGCCCCGCGACCCTACCCGGTCCCGCCGCCGCTCCCTAGTCGATCCACGCGTCGAAGTAGATCGTCACGTTGTCGGGGTGGAAGTTGGCGTTGTGGATGGCCTTGTTGTAGGCCACGTAGAACGCGTCGATCCAGAGCGGCACCCACAGCCCCAGATCCGTCACGTACCGCTGCATCTCCGCGTAGACGGCGGCCCGTTCGGCCGGGTCGATCGTCGAGCGTCCGCTGATGATCAACTCGTCGAGCCTCGGATCGCTCACGTGGCTCATGTTCAGGCCGGCGCCGGCGTTCGACGAGTGGAACCAGAGGAAGGCGATGTCCGGATCGGAGTAGGTGTAGCCCATGAACTCGGCCTGGTGCTTCTTGGCCTTCGCCTCCTCCAGGAGCGTCGCGAACTCCAGCTGCTGGATCTCCATCGCGATCCCGAGGTCCCCTAGCTGACTCTGGACCACCTGCGCTCCACGGTTCCAGGCATCGGTGGGGAGATTGAGCGCGGTGAACGCGAATGGCTGCCCGTCCTTCTCAAGGACACCCTCGCCGTTCGGAACCCAGCCGGCTTCGGCGAGGAGCGCCTTCGCCCGCTCCGGGTCGTAGGCCGGCGCGTACTGCTCGATCTCCGGCCAGTAGCCGACGATCGTCGGCGGCAGGAAGCCGTGGGCGATCTGCCCCAGTCCTTCGATGGCCGTGTCCAGGACGTCCCGCTTGTTGATGGCGTGGTTGAACGCCTGACGGACGCGTACGTCGTCGAACGGCGCCTTCGTCACGTTGAACTCGAGGAAGACGACGCCCTTGCGGAGGTAATTGATGACCCAGCTCTCGCCGCCGCTGGAGATGCGCTCGACGTCCGTCGACGGGAGCGTCGCCTGGTGGATCTCACCCGCCTCGAAGGCCGCGATCCGGGAGGCCTCTTCCATGATGGACTGGAAGGTCAGCGTCTCGATGTGCGCGGGACCGCCCTGGTGGAGGAACGGCGGCGCCCAGCGGTAGTCCGGGTTCCGCTTCAAGATGATGCGGTCGCCGGTCCGCCACTCGTCGACCATCCACGGCCCGGAGAGGACCGGCTTCCGGCCAAACTCCTCGCCCATCGCCTGGACCGCGGTCGGGCTGACGATGGAGAGCGTCGAGCCGGTGAGGTTGTCGAGCAGCGGCGAGAACGGCTCGCTCAGGGTGAACGCGAACGTGTACGGGGCCGGAGCGGCGGTGCTCGCCATCGGTCCGAGAAGACCGGCGGCAGTGATCGACTTGGTGGCGGGATCCAGGATGCGGTCGAAGGAGAACTTGACCGCCGCGGCATCGAGCGGGGTACCGTCGTGAAAGGTGACGTCCTGGCGAAGTTCGAAGGTCCAGGTCAGGCCGTCCTCCGAGATGGTCCACTCGGTCGCCAGGGCGGGGACGTAGTTGCCGTCGTAGTCCTGGGCGATCAGCGAGTCGCCGGCGTTGCCCAGGATCGTGGAGGCAATGGCCGCGCCGGTCTTGTGGGGATCGAGGGTATCGGGCAGTTCGCTGATCCCGATGATCCACTCGCCGCCGTCCTTCGGCTGTGCCTCGGGCTCCGATGTCCCGACCGGGATTGGCGCCGCCGCAGTCGGACGGACCAGCGACCCGGCCGCAGCCATCGCGCCGAGCATTCCCGTCATCTTTAGACCATCGCGCCGTGAAAAAGGCATCAGGCCCTCCTTCCTCGGTGTGCACGCTCGTCATCGTCGCGTTGAGGAGTCTCCTCCCGCCGATCAGGGGGGACTAAGCCGACCCTGGAACACCACTCCGATGGTAGCGCAGAATCTTGACAACTGGGTGCACCTCCCGTGGAGCGCCACGGCTAAGGGGGACACTGACAGGGTGGTCCTGCCGGTCCCGCTAGGAGGGCGGGGCGTCCTCGACCGGTCGGCCGGCCGCCTTCCAGGCGTTCAGGCCGCCGTCGAGGTGGGCCACGTCCGTGTAGCCCAGTTGCTTGAGGGCGTCGGCGGCCAGGGCTGAGCGGCCGCCCGAGGCGCAGTGGAGGACGACGCGGCGGTTGGGGTCGAACTCGGGGCGGTGGTAGGCGCCGGCCGGGTCGGCATAGAACTCGAGCATGCCCCTCGGCGCGTGAACCGCCCCGGGGAGCACGCCCTGCTCCGCCCGCTCGCCGGACTCGCGCAGGTCGACGACCAGCGCCTCCCCCCGCTCCAGCTCGGCGGCCACCTGGTCGACCGAGAGGTTCTCGACGCGCTGCTTGGCCTCGGCAACAAGTTCCGCGGCGGTCTTGGCCATCGCTCCCGTCTCCTCGCCGACTCCTGCCTCTGGTGCGGTCGCCACGCCAATCGCCACGCCAGTCGCCGCGCCGATCGCCACGCCGGCCGCCCCACCGGTCACCATCTTCGCACCGTGGGACAAGGGCCCGCGGGGGCAACCCGCCGTCCGGGTGGGCCGTTGCGGGCCGCGCCCCTTGCGGCCGGTCTGCGCTCACCCGGCGTGCGATCCGGACGGCACCCCGGGCCGGCCGCGCGGCCGGGGTCCTCCGGCACTGGCGGGCTTGAGTCCGGCGGCACGACTGCTTCGGCGCCGAGAGGCAACCCGACGCCACCATGGGCCAGGCGGGAACGGCGGCGTGTTCGCTCCCGTCGATGATCGGTGGTCCCCGTCACGGTCAATCCCAGGAACAGGGGGCCGGCGACCGCGCCACTCCGTTCAGACGGTGAGGCGGCCGTACTCGGGGAGGGGGTCCGGGCCGAGCAGGGGCAGGGCGTAGGCGAAGAACGCGGGCGTCACGCCGCGGCCGTCGGGGGCGACGAAGGCGTCGGGCAGGGGGCGGACGCGGTTGGCGACGGCGGCCAGGGGCGCCTCGCCAATCTCGCATCCGTACGGGTCGTCGCCGGTGCGAACGAGGGTCGTCATCAGGTCGGAGGCGCCGGCCGCGAGGCGCTCGGCGGCAGTCCAGCCGACGCGGTACGCCTCGTCGCGGTCGACGGTGGAGGCGAGCGCGCCGGACATCCGGGCGATCGTCCCCGGCCGGTCGCAGCGGGCGCGACGGCCGAGGCGCTGGGTGACCAGGCGGACCAGCGCGGCGCCGGGGCTGGCGAAGTAGGCGTGGCCGAAGGCGTCGACGTACTCCGGCTGCTCGCCGCCGAGGTGCCGCCCGGCGGCGTCGCGCAGCGTCTCGGGCACGACCGCGACCGCGAAGCCGAGCTTGGCCACCCGGGCCTCGACCCCGGCGAGGACGGCGTCGGCGTCGGCGGGAGGGCGCTCGGGCAGGTAGACCAGCGGCGCCAGGTCGGCCTCGGGTCCGGCCGGGTCGAAGCCGAGCGCCGCGGCGGCCGGGACCCAGCCGGCGTCGCGTCCCATCACCTCGACGAACTTGACAGGGTAGAGCTGCGGCGAGGCGAGGCTGTCGTAGGTGGCGTCGCGGACGGCGTTGGCGAGGAAGCGGGCGATCGAGCCGTAGCCGGGGCAGTGGTCGGTCTCCGGCAGGTCGTTGTCGATCGTCTTCGGCACGGCGGCGACGACCAGCGGCTGACCGGCGGCGCGGGCGGCGCCGTGGAGGCGGTGGGCGGTGTCGGCGGAGTCGTTGCCGCCGATGTAGGCGAGGGCGGTCGCGCCGTGGCGGGCAATGGCGGCGAGGGCGCGCTCGAGGTCGCCCTCGGCGAGCTTGTGGCGGCCGGTGCCGAGGGCGGCCGACGGGGTGCGACGGACGGCGTCGAGGTCCCCGGCCGGCCGATCCGAGAGGTCGACGAGGTCCTCGCCCAGCAGCCCCTCGATGCCGTGGCGCATGCCGAGCACCCGGTCGAAGCCGGCGGCACGGGCGCCTTCGACGACCCCGACCAGGCTGGCGTTGATCACCGCCGTCGCCCCCCCGGACTGGCCGACGAGCAGCGCGCCGCGCCCGCGGGCGCCCGTTCCCTGAGCGGTCATCTCGGCCCTGTCTCCCAGCGTGGCGTGTGGCGGCACGTGATCGGGTCCCCGCCCGGCTGCCCTCGGACGCCCGCATGCCGTCGCGGCCACGCCGGGAGGGCAGATGATGCCCACGGGCCCTGCCCCGGCGGGACGACCATCACGGCGGCGGTTCGGGGCATTGTGCCGTGCCGGGAGGGAGCAGTCCCAGCGCCCGTGCTCAGGGGGCCGCCGCGACCGTGCCGACGAGGTCGATGCGGGGGGTAAGGAGCAGCGCCGCGACGTAGGGGCCGCCCTCGGCGCGGCGGAGGCGCCAATCGTCCGGGCGAAAGAAGGCGAGCTCGACCCCGCCGGGGGGCAGGCCGAGGGCGGCCTCGGCGCGGGCCTGGGCGCCGGCAAGGTCGTCGAGCGCGAGGTCGCCGACGAGGACGAGCCGCGGCGGACCCGGCTCGGCGGGCGACGCGTCCGGGGTGGCGGCCCGCTGGACCCGGGCGGGGCCGTCGGCGGGCGAGGAGACGCCGGCGAGCGCGCCGGCGAGGAAGGCCGCCTCGAGCCCGTCGAGGCCGTCGACCGCGCCGCGCAGGGCCGCCACGGGTCCGACCGCGGCGAGGACCAGGGCCGTCAGCGGCGGGAGGAGCGGACAGCGGTGGTCGGGGTGGTAGCGCCGGGCGTTGCCATCGCGGCGGGCGACGAGGATGCCGATCCGCTCGAGCTTGTAGCACTCGTGCTGGAGGGAGCTGATCGGCAGGTCGAGCCGGTGGTGGAGGTCGGTCAGCGAGAAGCGGCGGTGCGGGCGCGGCAGGAGATGTCCGAGGACGGCGGCGCGGACCCGCGAGGAGAAGACTTCGGCCAGGAACTCGTCCACCCCGTCGCCCCGCGTCCTCGCCACTTCGGCCGTCGGCCGGTATGGCGCGATCGTAACATCGCGCCACCTTGCGGGCCCAAGGGTGACGTGGCGGCCCAGCGACCCGGCACGGCGGGACCCTGTGGCCGGCTCAAGTTCCGGCGGGAGCCACCCGGGGAGAACCGTCCGGTTCACGGCCGGCGGCAAGATCGGCGAGCCACCTAGGGCGCGGTTGGGGGCGAGTCCGGCCACGGTGGCGGGCGCGGCATGCGCTATGCTTTTGGGCAGCGATCCGGCAGCGCGGCAGGCCCCGCGTTCGGCCCCTCCAGGATCGCGCTGTCCCCGGCCAGGAGCCCCCGATTAGTACCCCGGTCGCCCTCGTCCTCGTCCTCCTGTTGGTGCTCGCCAACGGGTTCTTCGTCGCGACCGAGTTCTCGCTGGTGTCAGTGCGGCGCACCCGCATACAGCAGCTCGCCGCTGAAGGCAACCGGCGGGCGCGGGGCGTGCTCGACCGGCTCGACCACCTGGACACCTACATCGCCGCCACCCAGCTCGGGATCACCATCTCGAGCCTCGCGCTGGGCTGGATCGGCGAGCCAGCGCTGGCCCACCTGATCGAACCGGCCGTCGAGGCGATCCCGTTCATCCCCGAGGGCGCCCGCGAGCGATCCCTCCACACCATCTCGTTCGTGCTCGCCTTCTCGACGATCACCGCGCTCCACATCGTGCTCGGCGAGCTCGCGCCAAAGAGCCTCGCGCTCCAGCGGCCAAGTGAGACATCGCTGTTCGTGGCGGTCCCGATCCACTGGTTCCTGATCGTCTTCCGGCCGATCATCGCCACCCTCAACAGCGTCGGCAACGCCACGGTTCGTCTCTTCGGGATCGAGCCGGCGGAAGGGCACACCCTGGTCCAGTCGGCCGACGAGCTGCGGCTGGCGGTGGATGCGAGCCGCGAGGCGGGGCTGGTCGACCAGTCGGCCCAGGACCTGGTCGACCGGGCGTTCACCTTCACCGGGCTGGAGGTGCGGCACGCGATGGTGCCGCGGACCGAGGTCACGGCGGTGCCGGTCGAGGCCAGCCTCCACGACGTGCTCCGGCTCGCCGCCGAGAGCTCGCACACGCGCCTGCCGGTCTACGAGCGGGACAACGACCACATCGTGGGAGTGGTCAACATCAAGCGCCTGCTGCCGCTGATCTACGCGGCGCCCGAGGCAGTGGCGACCGCCGCCGCGGACGGCAACCGGCTCCGGGCGGCGGTGGTCCTGCCCGCGACGGCCGGGGTCGCCCGGGCGGCCGCCACCCCGGCG
>CADCWG010000315.1 GCA_902806335.1 uncultured Thermomicrobiales bacterium
GCGGGGCGGGGCGGCGACATTTTCCGACCCCAGCCGCCGTGCTAGTGTCGACCCGGTCGTCCCCGACGTGTGCTCGCCGGTGGCCGGTCGGCCCCGGCCGATACCTTGCGATGCGTCCGTGAGGATGGAGTGGCGTCCGGACCGGCCGGTCCGGATGGGTAGACGAAAGCTGGATCTCCGGTGTTTCGGATCGAGCCAATGACGGTGCTCGACGTGCCCGAGGTGGCCCGCGTCGAGCGACGGTGCTTCACCAACCCGTGGCCGGCGACGGCGTACCGCCGGGAACTCCGACTGCCCGAGCAGAACTACTACGTGGTGCTCCGGGACGTGCCGGACGCGAAGGCGGGAGCGAACGGGGGCGCCGCCGATCCCGACCGCGGCGCCAACGGGCAGGGGGCGGCCGGGCGGGTGGGCGACGGCCCTCGGGTGCTGCCGCGGCTGACACTGCCGTCGCTCCCGTTCGGGCGGCGCCAGGAGGACGAGGCCGGGCGCCTGATCGGCTTCGCCGGCATGTGGGTGATGTACGACGAGGCCCACGTGACCACGATCGGCGTCGACCCCGACTACCGGGGGCGGGGGCTGGGGGAGCTGCTGCTGGTGGCCCTCTTCGACGAGGCGCTGCGGCGTGGAGGCGCGTGGCTGACCCTGGAAGTCCGGGTCACCAACGAGCCGGCCCAGGCGCTCTACCGGAAGTACGGCTTCACCATCCACGGGACGCGGAAGCGGTACTACAGCGACAACAACGAGGACGCCTACATCATGTGGTCGCCCTCGCTGCGGGAGCCCGAGAACCTCGCGCGCTACCAGGAGCTGCGGCGCGCGGTCGCGCGGCGGTTCCCGATCCTCGGGGAGCCGGGCGCGGGCGCGGGGGGGAGGCCGGCCGGGCTCCAGGGCGGGCCTCCCGGTCGCCCCGCCGCGTCGGGCTGAGACCGTGCCGACCCTCCCTCCTCCCATCCCGCTGACCCCGACTCCGCCGCGCCGTCCCGCTCCCGCCGCCGGGCGTCACCGCTCCCGGGTTGAGCCCATGTGCGGCGAGGTGCGGCCTCGCGGGGAAGCGATCCTCGCGCCGGGCTCAGCCCAGCCTTCGCGCCAATCCAGCCTCCGGGGGGACGCGACACCGACCCATGGTCCGGGCGTCGGCCCGGTGCGGGGCGTCCTCATCGGTGGGGGGCGTCGTCGCGACGGCGCGCCCGCGCCGGGGACGGCAGGCGGGGCAGCGGCGTGAACATCCTGGGGATCGAGACGTCGTGCGACGAGACGGCCGCGGCGGTGGTCGCGGACGGCCGGCACGTGCGCTCAAACGTCGTCGCCTCGCAGATCGCGCTGCACCGTGCCCACGGCGGCGTGGTGCCCGAGCTCGCCGCCCGCGGGCACGTGACCGCCATCGTGCCGGTCGTCGAGGCGGCGCTCGCCGAGGCCGGGATCGGACGGGACGCGATCGACGCCGTCGCGGTCACGACCGGTCCCGGGCTGGCCGGGGCGCTGCTGGTCGGCGTCAACGTCGCCAAGGCGTTCGCCTACGCCCTCGGGCGGCCACTGGTCGCGGTCAACCACCTCGAGGCCCACGTCGCCGCCAACTGGCTCGTGCTGCCGGAGACTACGGACGGAGCGGCCGGGGGAACGACCGGGGCGATCGTCGCCCCGCCGGCGCCACCCGCGCTGCCGGCGGTCTGCCTGCTGGTCTCGGGGGGGCACACCGAGCTGGTGCTCGTCGAGGCGCTCGGGCGCTACCGTCGGCTCGGCGAGACCCGGGACGACGCGGCGGGGGAGGCCTTCGACAAGGGCGCCCGACTCCTCGGACTCGGCTACCCGGGCGGCCCCGCGATCCAGCGCGCCGCCGAGGAGGGCGATCCGGGCCGGTTCCCGCTGCCCCGGGCGTGGCTGGCGGAGGGCGGCCGGGGTGCCGAAGGGCGATCAGCCGCGGGGCGCTCGGGAGACGGAGACCTCGACTTCAGCTTCTCGGGGCTCAAGACGGCGCTGCTGCGCGTCGCGGAGCCCTACCGGCTGCCCGCGGCGGATGCGTCGGCGGGAGCCGGCTCGTTGACTCCCGGCGCGCCGTTCGCGGCGCACCGGCCGCCGAGCTTCTCTCCGGCCATGCCCGTCGCCGACCTGGCGGCCTCCTTCCAGGAGGCGGTGGTCGAGGTGCTGGCGGTGAAGACCGCCCGGGCGGCCCAGCTGACCGGGGCGAAGACGGTGCTGATCGCGGGCGGCGTCGCCGCCAATGCGGCGCTGCGGGATCGGGTCGCCGCGGAGGTGGCCCGCGAGGCCGCCGCGAGCGGCGGGGGGCCGGTGCCGGTCCGCTACCCCCCGCTCGCGCTCTGCACCGACAACGCCGCGATGATCGCCGGCGCCGCCTACCACATGCTGCGGCGGGGGGAGCAGGCGGGCTGGGAGGCCGACGTCCATCCCCGCCTGCCGCTCGGCGCCCGTTAGCGACCGCCAGCGGTGTCCCCGTGGCGCCGACCTGGTGGCAGGGTGACGCCGTGCGAGTGCCCGCCGGCGTGGCACGGCGGGCGGCCCCGTGGGGTACGGTAGCCATCGGCGCCCCGTCGATGACGGCGGATGGCTCGAAGGCGGCTGTCCCGGTGGCGGCCATGCCGGTGGTCGGGACGGAGAGGTGGCGACGCGGTGGGGAACCGATGAGCGACGACGCGACCGACGATCAGGCCCCGCCCCCCGGCGCGCGGGGGCTCGCCGAAGCGACGGCGCGCGAGGCCGGCGCGATCCTGCGGGAGCGCCTCGGCGGCGTGCGCGACGTCCAGTTCAAGGGGCTGGTCGACCTGGTGACTGACGCCGACCGGGCGGCCGAGGCGCTGATCGGGGAGCGGATCAAGGGGGCGTTCCCCGGGCACCGCTTCGTCGGCGAGGAGGGCACCCGTGGCGTCGAGGCCGAGGCGGGCGCGGCCTTCGGCTGGATCGTCGACCCGCTGGACGGCACGACCAACTACGCCCACGCCTACCCCCACTTCGCGGTCTCGATCGGGCTCGAGCACGACGGGAAGGTCGTGCTTGGGGTCGTCTACGACCCGATGCGCGACGAGCTCTTCGCCGCCGAGCGGGGGCGGGGCGCGACGCTGAACGGCGCGCCGCTGCGGGTCAGCGCCGAGGAGACCCTGATCGGGTCGCTCCTGGCGACGGGGTTCCCCTACGACCCGGCGCTGCGGGCCGAGGGTCTGGCGGTCTGGGGCGACCTGATGCACCGCTGCCAGGGGGTACGCCGCGACGGCTCGGCCGCGCTCAACCTGGCCTACGTCGCCGCCGGCCGGCTCGACGGCTTCTACGAGCGGCCGCTGCAGCCCTGGGACATGGCCGCCGGCACCTTGCTGGTCGAGGAGGCCGGGGGGACGGTGACGCGCTACGACGGCGGGCCGTTCGACCCCTACGGCCGCGAGGCGGTGGCGACGAACGGCGCGCTCCATGCGCCGCTGCTGGAGGTCGTCGCCCGCCACGCCCCCGACCTCGTCCCGACCTCCCCCGGCCTGCCGTCGTAGGGCGCCCGGCGCACCCGGACGCGCCACGGCCCAGGGAGCCGCCCGGATCGATGCCCCGGTCCTCGCCGGGTGCCCCTCCCGCCGGCCGGGACGACGACCGGGCGGAACCCGCGGAGCGATCTGCTAGACTCCGCCGCCAGCGTCGGACGTCCCCGCCACGGGTGACGGTGTCCGCGCGGCTTGGCCGGGTCACCTATCGGCGGAGGCGTGGGGATGAAGCTGATCATCGCCATCGTCCAGGACGAGGACACCGACGCGCTGACTCAGGCGCTGATCGCCGCCGGGCACCGGTTCACCAAGGTCAGCACGACCGGCTCGTTCCTGCGGACGGGCAACACGAGCCTGCTGATCGGCGTCGAGGACCGGGTCGTCGGGCCGGTGCTGGCGATCCTGCGCCGGACCTGCCGGCGGCGGACCCAGATCGCGGTGCCCTACTCGCCGGCGCTCGAGCCCGGGCTGCTCTACATGCCCGAGAACTTCGAGGTCGAGGTCGGCGGCGCCGTCGTCTTCGTCGCCAACGTCTCGCGGTTCGAGCGGTTGTAGCTGAGAACTGTCAGTCGTCGGCTATCAGCGATCAGCCGTCAGCTATCAGCCGCGGGTGATCGGTGGTCGGCCGCGAACTCGCGGCGCTGGTTGGTGATTGTCCGCCCACGGGGGCGGCGTCGCCCGCGTCAGGTCCGTGCCGCCCGCCGGCCCACCCACTGAGGAGAAATCCGTGACGTCCGTCGATGCAACCCCGGCCGCGACCGCCCTGCCTGCCGCCGCCCAGGCGTGGGTCGACCGGGTCGACCGCGAGGCGCTGGTCCGGATGGCCAGCGACCTGGTCGCCATCCCCAGTCCGAGCGGCGAGGAGGCGGCGGTGATGCGCTTCGTGGCCGAGTGGTGCACGGCGCGGGGCATCGAGCACCAGGTCGTCGCCAAGGACCCCGAGCGGCCCAACGTCGTGATCTCGGTCGGCGACGCGTCCGCCGGACCGACGGTGGTGATGAACGGGCACCTCGACACGGTGCCGGTCTCCGATGCCGCCGCCTGGGAGAGCGGGCCGTACGAGCCCCGCCTCTCGGAGGATGGGGGCAGGCTCTACGGTCGTGGCGCGTCGGACATGAAGTCGTCGACCGGCGTGATGATCGCCCTGATGGGGCTCCTCCAGGGTGCCCCGCTGCGGGGGCGGCTCCAGGCCCACATCGTCAGCGACGAGGAACTGAGCGGGCGCTTCGGGACGATCCACCTGCTCGACGAGATCGCGGCGGGGCGGCTGGGGCGGCCCGACTACTGCCTGATCGGGGAGAAGAGCGACCTCAAGGTCCGCAACGCCGAGCGGGGCATCCTCGGCATGGAGGTCACCTTTCTCGGCCGCGCCTCCCACACCGCGGCGGCCCGGGCGACGGGAATCAACGCGATCGCCAAGGCGGCGAAGGGCGTGCTGGCGCTCGAGGGGGACATCGACCGGTTCCACCCGGCAGTCGGTAAGCCGGTGATCAGCGTCAACACGATCCAGGCCGGGGTGGCCCACAACGTCGTCCCGGGCGAGGCGACGATCACCGTCGACCGGCGGCTGATCCCCGGCGAGACCAGGGAGTCGGTCGTCGCCGAGGTCCGGGCGGCGCTCGACGCCGTCGGGGCCGACGACCCCGACTTCCGCTACGAGCTGACGGTCGACCCGCACGGCGACTTCATCGACGCCAACATCACCGAGGAGGGGTCGCCGCTGGTGGCGGCGGTCCAGGGCGCGGCGCGGGCGGTGCTCGGGCGGGAGCCGGAGTACTTCGTGGCCTGGGCCGGGGCGACCGACGGCCGGTTCTACCGCCAGGCGGGGATCGACACGGTCGGCTTCGGTCCCGGCGGGGAGCGGGCCCACGGCGCCAACGAGTGCGTCTACGTCGACGACCTGGTCGCCCAGGCGAAGGTCTACGTTGCGACGGTCTGCCAGCTGCTCGGGGTGGCGTAGGGCCGGCCGGCACGGAGGACGGTGCCTACCCCTGACCCCACTTCCCGCCCTGTGGAGCGGGAGCGTGAGGACGCTGCGGTCTCGCGGACTCGTACCGAATCCGGTTGAACGTGGGAGGAATCGGGGGATGGGGGATGACCGGGCCCGCCCGGGGCAAACCCCAAGCTCGGGGACGAAGCCGGCTCAAGCCAGCTGCTAACCCGCCGGGCCACGCGCGGGCGATCACCCGGATCCCTATTCAGCCTGCCATGGCCGCGGGCGGCTGTTCCCGACGGCGTACGATCGGCGCCCGCCGCGTGCACGGCCGACCGGTCCCCGGAAGCGCGGCGTCAAGGTGACGAGTGGAGAGCGCCGGTATCCTCGTCCTCGGGGCTTGTCGTGCGACCGTCCCTGGATGGCCCACCTTGGGCACAGCGTCGCGCCGCGGCCGGGCGGTCATACGGGTCGCACCTCGGCGGCTCCCGTCGCGTCGTAGCGGGTGAGACGGGGGCCGTCGGGACCATGCCGTTCGCCCGCAGACGCCGCGGACAGGGCAGAGATCGTCGGATGGCGACGGCCCGCCTCATCGGAGCGCCCCGAGCCGTGGGAGGGGCTCGGCCAGGTCCGGTAGGCGGGAGACCTCATCGAAGACCCGGCGCAGCCAGACCGTCTGCTCGGCGTCCCAGCCCTGGAGCGCGGTGCGGCCGTCCGGACCCTCGATGGGGACCTGGTCGGCCGTGAGGAGTCCGCCGAAGGTCACATGGACGGCGTCCCAGTCGCGCGCCACCGCGCCGAAGTCGGGGGCCACCAGCCCGCCGAACAAGCCGCCGGCTTCATGCGCCGGGTAGGCGGTGCCGAGCCGGTGCCAGGCGGCCGGACCGTCCACCGTGAAGACGCGGGCGTGGGAGGGGGTCGAGAGCCGAACGCGCGCGAAGGGCAGGTCGATGGGGCCGAGGTCGCCCGCCGTCCCCGCGGCGCCAACCAGGAAGGAACTGAGGCCGTCGACCTCGGTCGAGGTGTAGACCCCCCAGGCCGGCTTCTGGGCGTAGCGCTCCCAGTCGGTGGGTGGGCCGTCCGGCGTCACGATCACCGAGGGCGCCTCGGTCGCGTTCATGGTGACGCCCGGGGCGGCGTCAGTCGGGACCGCGGCCAGGAGTTGCGCCCGCCGATCCAGCGGCCCGAACCACCACCTGGCCACAGGCTGGCCGAGGATGGCGCGGGCCAGCGGGCGCAGGCGTGGCCCCTCGGCCAGCACGTCGCGCACGCGGCCGGCATGGTTGGCCCACCAGACGGAAACCTCGATCACCGCCTCGGCGAGCAAGTGAAAGCTCGCCGGTGGGGTGGCCGCGGTCTCGGCATTGAGGCCGAGCCGCTCAGCCCAGGCCAGGAACGCGCAGCCCAGCGGGGCGGCGGTCAGGGCGGCGCTTCGGGCGTCGAGGTCGTCGTCCACTTCGCGCCTCCCATCTGAAGGCCGACGCGCGCCGATCGACTCTCACCATCGCGGGGCTGCTCAAGCTCCGGCCCGGCGATGGTGAGAGCCCGTTCACGAGCGGGGGCTGGGAAGCGTGGTTTGGCGCCGGCCCCCTTACCGGCTGGTTCTGATTTGGTCCGGCTTCAGCCAGCGGTCGTACCAGGCGAGGACGCGGCGGAGCAGGTCGAGCTGGTGGAGGCGCTCCTGGATGCCGTGCCCCTCGCGCGGGTAGCGGACGAACTGGTTCGGGACGCCGAGGGTCTTCAACGCCCGGTACCACTCCATCCCCTGGCCCGGGTGGACCCGGACGTCGGCGTCGCCGTGCAGGATCAGGGTCGGGGTGGTGACGTTGCGGGCGAGGCGGATCGGCGAGCGCTCCCAGTAGTGAGTCATGTGGTCGTAGGGCTGGCCGGGGTAGAGCCAGGTGTTGTAGGTCGGGATGTCGTCGGTGCCGTGGTCGGAGATCACGTTGGCCAGTCCGGCGCCCATCACCGCCGCCTTGAACATCCCGGTCCGGGTGGTCACCTGGGCGGTCAGGTAGCCGCCCCAGCTCCAGCCGCCGATCCCGAGCCGATCGGGGTCGGCCACGCCGCGGGCGACCATCGCCTCGGCGCCGCTGACGATGTCGTCGGCCTCGCCACCGCCGACGTCGTCCTGGATCCGCTTCTGGAACGCGGAGCCGTAGCCGGTGCTGCCGCGCGGGTTGGGCAGGAGCACGGCGTAGCCGTGGGTGCCGAGGAACTGCGCCCAGTCGTGCCAGGAGAGCTGCACCCGCTCTTCCCACTGCCAGGAGGGACCGCCGTGGATGTCGACCACGAGCGGGTGGCGGTCGCCGGCGCGGTGGCCGGGCGGCAGGACGAGCAGGCCCTCGATCTCGAGGCCGTCGTGGCTGGGCCAGCGGACGGTCTCGACGTGCCCAAGGCGGCCGTGGAAGGGCGTGCCGAAGGCGGTCACGGCCCGTGGCACGCCGCTGACCTCGCCGACCAGGACCTCCTCCGGGGTCCGCCCGTCCGACCAGACGACGGCGACCCGGCTCCCGCCGGCGGAGAGCGAGGGGCCGGCGCCGGCGCTGCCGCGGCCGTGGAACGCCGCGCCGGTCAGGGGCATGAGTGTGCCCTCGGCCAGGTCGAGCCGGTAGAGCAGCCCGTGGGTGCCCTCGACGAGGCGCACGGCGACCGCGTCTGGGCGGCCCGGGAGGGGGACCAGGGCCTCGACCACGCCGGGGTAGTCGGGCAGCAGGTTGCGCGGCTCGCCACCGGGCAGCGGCACCGCCCAGACCGAGTCCGACGGGTCGGACCGGTGGGCGTTCGCCCGCAGCGCGATCGCCGGGCCGCCGGGGAGCGTGACGAACGTCGGGTCGGCGGGCAGCGAAGGGAAGCCCGCTACCCGGCGCGGCGTGCCGCCCGCCGCGGGCACCAGCCAGAGGTCGCCGGGACCGTAGGCGGTGTCGCCCTCGGGGTTTGGCGTGGTGACGATCGCGAGCTGATCGCTGTCCGGCCCCCAGGCGAATGACCAGACCTGGCGGGGACCGTAGGTCAGGCAGCGGGCGTGGCCCGTCGTGACGTCGACGACCCAGAGCCGTTGGGGCTTCGGGGACTCATCGGCGACGATCGGGTCGTCGCGCTCCTCTCGGCGCCGCTTCTCCTCGGCGGTCTCGGGGTCGCGGCGGAGCACCGCGACGGCCGTGCCGTCGGGCGACCAGGCCGGGCCGGCGAGGGCGCCGTGGAGGTCGCCGAGTGGTCGCGCCTCGCCGCCGTCCATGGCAAGGAGGTAGAGGCGATGCTCGCCGCGCTCGGCGCGGTCGGAGGTGAAGAGGACGTGGCGGCCGTCGGGCGACCAGCGGGGGTTGGCGTCGTGGGCGGTGCCGGCGGTGAAGGGGCGCGCCGCGGCGCCGTCGCGGGCGACCCAGAGCGCCTGGTCCTTGTGCTCGCCGACCCGCCCGCCCGGGGCGACCGTGAAGAGGAGGCTGCTACCGTCGGGAGCGAACTGCGGGTCGGCCGGGACGTGGCGGTCGACCACCTCCTCGGGCGTGAGCGGCCGGGGCGAGAGGGTCTCCCCGGACGTCCCGGCGCCGAGCGGCGTCCGCGCCTCGTCAAGGGTGGCGCCGAGGTCGGCGACCTTGGTCGGTGGCGGCGCGGGCACGGCCCGGACACCGGCACCCCGGCCAGCGCGGGCACGCCCTCGGGCACCGCCGGCGGGCGCGTCGAGCCGCCCCGGGCGGGACGACCGGGCGTCGTTGGGACCGGACGGGGGCATGGGGGCACTCCTGCACACTGTGACGCTGATCGGCGCGCGCGGCCACCCGGCGCACCGCCGCACCGGCGGGCCGGGTCCAACCCGGGTCCGAGACATGTCCGGAGCTGGCGGCGGCGGGTCGCCGCCGGAAGAGTCCTGATCGTAGGCGCCTGATTGTAGCCCCGGCGGCGGCGAGGAGGACAGCGGCGGCTACGCGTTGGTCCCTGTCCGACGGGACCACCCGGCCCTCTCGGGCCCGGCGTCGCGACGGGGAGGGGCCTGGCGGCGCACCGTCCGCCCTTCATCGGGCCGGTTCGGGTGGACGGTCACAGGTGGGCGGCTCGCCAGGACCGGTCGTGGTCAGGCAAGCCATCCCGCGCTTGTGGACTGCTCCTGGGACGGCCGCGGTCCCGTCGCGGCCCCGATCCGACGACCGTCGGGTGCATGGCCGGCGACGCGGAAACGTGGCCGCCGTTGCCATGCTCCTCCGGCCGCGTCGACGCGGGGCGGCCGGAGGACCTGGGCGGTCGGCGGGGGACGCGGGGGCGCGGGGACGGCCGGGCTCACCCTGGCCTACCCTGAGCGCGCTCAGGGCTAAGGCATCAAGCCAACTGGGGCCGGCAGCTGACTTGGCCATCGCAGCCACTTGGAGCCTGCATCGTACCGAATCCGGCTGATCAGAAGTGGTGTCGGGGGCGCCGGGACGGCCCGGCCGCCCGGGGCCGAGCCCCGAGGTCAGAGGCTCAGGGACGAACCCGGCCGAAGCCGACCGCGACCCCGTCGGCCGAAGCGCCGGCGATCACCCGGATCCAGTATCAGACGGTGGCCATCGCCAGGCCGGCGGGGCGGAGACCGTCCTCCAGGGCTCCGAACGCCCAGGTGCCCCCGGTGCCCCCGACCAGGATCTGGTGACGACCGTCGAGTTCCGGGTCGGGGTTGGGGAAGTCCGCGCGGGCGTGGGCGCCGCGACTCTCCTCGCGGCGGGACGCGGCGGCGACGATCGCACGCGCGGCCAGGACCAGGTTCGCGAGCTCACGGGCCGGCCGGTCTCCACCCGACCCCGCGGCCAGGGGCGGCACCGCGGCGGCGACGGCGGCGAGCTCGGCGGCCGCCTCGGCCAGCCCGGCGGCGTCGCGGACGACCGCGACGTGGCGGCTCATCGCCCGCTGGACGCGGCCGCGGAGCACCGCGACCTCGGCCGACGGCGTGTCGGCGCCTGTCCCCGGGGTGTCGTTGGTGCTCGCCGGGACGGCGTCGGCGGCGTTCATGCCCGGCGGCAGGCCCTCGCGCGAGACCACGTCGGCAGCGGCGAGGCCGAAGACGAGGCCCTCCAGCAGGGAGTTGCTGGCGAGCCGGTTGGCGCCATGGACGCCCGTGCAGGCCGCCTCCCCGATCGCGCGCAGGCCCGGCAGGCCCGTCTCTCCTTCCGGCCCGGCGACGATCCCGCCCATGAAGTAGTGGGCCGCCGGGGCGATCGGGATCAGGTCCGTCGCCAGGTCGAGGCCGCGCACGGCCAGTTCGGCCGCGATGGTCGGGAAGCGGGCGCGGGTTGACGCGGCGTCAAGGTGGCGCAGGTCGAGCCGGACGTGGTCGGTCCCGTCGACCGCCATCCGACGCTGGATCGCCCGGGCGACGACGTCGCGGGGCGCGAGCTCGGCGAGGGGGTGAGTGTCGAGCATGAACCGCCCGCCGTCCGCCCCGCGGAGGTACGCGCCCTCGCCGCGGACGGCCTCGGAGACGAGGAACGGCGTCGACCCGGGCAGGGCGAGCACGGTCGGATGGAACTGGACGAACTCGAGGTCGGCCACCGGGACCCCGGCACGGAGGGCCATCGCCAGGCCGTCGGCGGTCGCGCCGGCCGGGTTGGAGGTGGTCGCCCAGAGCTGGCCGGCGCCGCCCGCGGCGAGGACGACCAGCGGCGCGAGCAGCCGCTCCGCCGGGCCGTCCGGCCCCAGCTCGGCGACGACGCCGACGCATCGGTCGCCGGCGAGGAGCAGGTCGCGGGCGAAGGCCCCCTCGAAGACGTCGACCCCGGGGTCCTCGCGGACCCGCGCGACGAGCGCCCGCTCGATCTCGGCGCCGGTCGCGTCGCCCCCGGCGTGGAGGACGCGGCGGCGGCTGTGGGCCGCCTCGCGGCCGAGCAGCAGCTCGCCGCTCTCGCGGTCGCGGTCGAATCCCGTCCCGACCGCGAGCAGCCAGGCGACGGCCTCGGGCCCGCCCTCGACCAGGCGCCGGACGGCGACCGGGTCGCAGAGCCCGGCGCCGACGGCGAGGGTGTCGGCCTCGTGGAGCGCGGGCGAGTCGTCGTTGCCGACGGCCGCGGCCAGCCCGCCCTGGGCGTAGCGGGTGTTGCTCTCGCCGAGCGCACCCTTGGTGAGGAGGGCGACGCGGAGCTCGGGCGGGAGGCGCAGCGTGAACGCCAGCCCCGCGACCCCGGCGCCGACGACGACCACGTCGTAGCGCCGCGCGGGCGGACCGGGGACGGGCGTGGCCCCCCCGGCGGGTCCGACCCCGTTCGCGGGGCCGGTGGTAGTGGGGGACGGCTGGGCCGGCATGGGGCATTCCAGAGGGGCGAAGGACGGACCAGGGCGGCCCGAGGGGGCGATGGGTTGCGAGCGGCGGGAGTTAGTGTACCACCGACACGAAGTCCGGGTGTCGTCTGGGCATCGGTGCGATCAGACGGTCGCGCTCGTGCTTCCCCCGCGCCGCGCGGCCGAACCTGATCGACGCCGCCCCGCCGTCGGGCGCTGCGCCGCCGGGACACCGGCAGCGGACCGGCGATCACCGAGGTTGCCGCCCGCCAGGCTGGGTCTGGGGCACCACGGGCCGGACGCGAGTCGGGAGGCGCCGAGGCAGTCCCGGGCGGCGCGGTCTCGAAGCCGGGCGGACGCTTATTCCGGGCGCGTCGCGACGACCCGGCAGCGTCCGGCTGGCAAGGAGGACTTCGCGGGGGGGATCAGCCGAGGGGCGGGGCTTGGCCCGGGTGCCGGTGATCAGCGGGGGCGGTTCGCCCGGCCGAGGAGGCGGTCCAGCAGACCGAACAGCAGCCCGAACCCGAGCGCGATTCCGACGCCGGCGGCGGCGTTGCGATTCATCGGCGGCTCCCTGGTGAGGTGATGGCGGCCGGACGGTCCGACGGGGGCTGGCGAACTGAGGATCACTATCAGCAACGCGCGTGCCGGTCCCGTCGCCGAGCGCTCTCCGGCTACGGACGCGCTGGGTCCCGCGCGGTGCGGGTGCCGGCCCGGTGCCGGGGCCTCGAACGACCTTGTTTCGGAATCCGGCTGGTCGGTGGTGGTGTGGGCAGCGGTCGCCGGGCCCGCCCGGGGCGGGCCCCGGGCTCAGGGACGAAGCCGGCTCAAGCCGGCCGCGGACCGTCTGGGCGAAGCCCCGGCGATCACCCGGCTACCGTCAAGCAGGGCCAGCCCTCCCTTCACGGGGTCGGACAGGTGCCTTCAGCTCCGCACTGGCGCTCGCCCGACGTTCACGGGTCAGCACCGACGTCGCCGCGCGCTTTGCATTCGTGTGGCCCCGGGAGCCTCTGTGCCGGTGCCGTCACGGTCTGGGAGGACCGACGCTCAGGGGAGGTCGGGCCACCCGCTCCGGGAACCCGGGTCCCAACCCTTAGAACCGGAGGGGGCCGCCCGCGGTACCAGAGGAGGTCCGCGTCAGCCCAGGCGGACGAAGCCGTGGTCGGTGACGCGGGCCTCGGGGATCACCGAGAGGGCCATGAAGGCCAGCAGGCCGAACGGTGAGGGCAGGCTGCTGCCGAGCCCTCTGGCCACGTCCTCGAGGGCGGCGTAGGCGGCGGCGACCGCGGCCAGGGGGCGGTCGGAGAGGAGGCCGGCGATCGGCAGCGGCAGGTGGCCGAGCACCTGCCCGTCGGCGACCGCCGCCAGACCGCCCTGGCTCTCGGCCACGGTCGCGATCGCTGCCAGGAGATCGGCGTCGTCGGCGCCGACCGCGACGATGTTGTGGGCGTCGTGGGCGATCGTGCTCGCGAGCGCCCCGCGCCGCAGGCCGAAGCCGCGGACGTAGCCGACGCCAACCCGTCCGGTCGCCCGGTGCCGCTCGACGCAGACCAGCTTGAGGAGGTCGGTGCCCCCCGGGGCCGGCGACGCCACCGCCCAGCCGTCGACGACGACCGGATCGACCGCGACGGCGCGGGTCACGATCTGACCGGGGATCGCCTCGACGGCGACGCGGGCGTTCTCCAGCGCGAGCCGGAGGTCGCTGCGGTAGAGCGGCGCCAGGTGGACCGTCTGCCGGAGTTCCGGCGCGGCGCCCGCGCTCGGCGGGAGCGCGGTCACCATCGCCCCATCCCGCGCCACCACCCGTCCGCCGAACAGCGTCGCGGCGACCGTCACCCGCGGCAGGTCGCCGAGGACGACCAGGTCGGCCCGGTACCCCGGCGCCACGGCCCCGTTGCCTTCCAGCCGCCAGTAGTCGGCCGCGTTCCAGGTCGCCATCCGGACGGCCCGGATCGGGTCGAGGCCCTGCGCGATCGCGGCGCGGAGGATCGCGTCGACGTGGCCGTCGTGGGTGAGGGCGTGACAGTCGCGGTCGTCGGAGGCGAAGCAGCAGCGGGGGTAGGTCGCGTCGGTGACGAGCGGCAGGATCTCGGCCAGGTTCCGCTCGGACGACCCTTCCCTGATCATCACCATCAGGCCGGCGCGGAGCTTGTCGCGGGCCTCGGCGAGCGTGGTCGACTCGTGGTCGGAGGTGGGGCCGGCGCCGGCGTAGGCCTGGAGTAGCGGACCTCGGAGACCCGGCGCGTGGCCGTCGCGGCGGAGACCGTCGGCGGCGGCGAGCTTGGCGGCGATCGCGGCGTCGCCGGCGAGGAGACCGGGGAAGTCCATCATCTCGCCGAGCGCGACCGCCTCCGGCCAGCGCAGGGCCTCGGTGATCTCCGCGACGCCAAACTCGGCGCCCGGGCTCTCGTGGGCGCTGGCGGGCACGCAGGAGGGGACGGTGAAGGCGACCCGCATCGGCAGCCCGGCGGCGCCCGCGCGGATCGCCGCTATCCCGGGCAGGCCGGCGACGTTGGCGATCTCGTGGGGATCGGTGACCACCGCGCCCGTGCCGCGCGGGACGACCGCCCGGGCGAACTCGGTGACCCAGACCAGCGCGCTCTCGAGGTGGACGTGGGCGTCGACGAAGGACGGCGCGACGACCCGGCCGCCGATGTCGAGGGTCTCGCCCGCCGGGCGGTCGGCGTAGGCCCCCACCCCGGCGATCCGACCGTCGGCGATCGCCACGTCGGCGCGGATCAGTTCGCCACCGAAGACGTCGAGGACATGCCCGCCGGCAAGGACGAGGTCCGGCGGCGCTTCCCCCCTGGCGACGGCGATCCGGCGGCGCCACCGCGCGAGATCGGTGGTACCCATCGGCGAGGCCGGCGAACCGGCGCGCCCGTCGTCGTCCGTCCGGTCGTCTGCCGCGCTCACGGGCAGTCCTCGCAGTCCCAGCGGTGACGTGTTGGGCGTCGATGAGGTGCGAGTATAGGGGGGAGGGACGGCGTTTCGCGCCCGGCTCGAAACGACGGGACAGGGTCCGTTTGCCGCGGGCCCGCCCGCCGACATGAGGCCAGCGCCGGCGCCGGCTCCGGCGGCGGCTCAGGAAGCGACGCGGGTCTCCACAAAGTCGAGGAGCTGCTCGAGCTCCGGCAGGCGGGCGCGGACGAAGGCGCCGACCTCGTCCCCGGCGGTGAAGGGCAATTCGTAGCGGAGGGTGACCGCGACGCCGTGGTCGACCTCGTCCCAGGCGGCGCCCTGATGGGGCTCCAGCAGCCCGTTGGAGATGCCGGAGACGGTCATCCGGGCGAGGCGCTCGAGGGCGCGACGGCGGAACTCGTTCTCCTCCTCGACGTAGAGCCCGGGTGAGGAGGCCCAGAGGACGACCTCGAAGCCGTCCCGGCCGACGCGCACGTCGATCCGCGCCGCCTCGTCGTCGGCGGCGACGGTCCACCGGTTGGCGTCGTCGAGGGTCCCGTAGGCGTAGAACCCGGCGGCGGTGAGGGAAGCGCGGACCGGCTCGAGGGCGCGCCGGGCGACGGCGATCGCGTCGTACGGGGCGCTGCCGGCCGCCAGGCCCTCCGAGGTCGGGAGGTCGGCGGCGGTGAGGTCGGCGAAGTCCGCGCCGAACGGGTCGGTCGGTGGCGCCGGGTCGAGGCCCCTGGCGTCGTCGTCCGGTCCATCGGCGGAGTGATCGCGGTCGGTCGACATGGGGGCCTCGCGGGAGGTGGTTGGGTCGGCAAGCCACGGGCAGGCTATCGGGGGAGTTCGGTGTCCAGGCGTGGGATGCAGGGGGCATGCCAGGGGCGGCGACGGTGATGGCGTGTCGCAGGGGGTAGGAGTGGCC
>CADCWG010000316.1 GCA_902806335.1 uncultured Thermomicrobiales bacterium
GTACTCGTCCTGGCTGACGACCACCACCTTCATCTCCCGGTAGAGCCGGGCGTGGTAGAGCCAGTAGGACGCGATCGGCTCGGCCTTGCCGATGTCGGGGCCGACCACCAGCGCCGCCTTGGCGTCGGTGAACAGCTCCTGCATGTTGTTCGTGTTGGAGACGTCCTGGCCGAGCGAGAGCCGGACGGCGCGCTCGGTCGCCGCCTGGTGCGGCGTCAGGTGGCGGTCGACGTTGTTGGTGCCCATGACCGCGCGGGCGAACTGCTGGAGGAGGTAGGCCTCCTCGTTCGTCGCCTCCGGGGAGGCGAGGGCCGCGAAGCGGTCGCCCTGGTGGTGGGCCAGACCCTCGACCGCCGCGTCGATGGCGTCGTCCCAGGTGGCATCGTCGAGGTTGCCGGCCCCGTCGCGGACGCGCGGGTAGAAGAGCCGGCTCGGGTCCTGGATCTGCTCGTAGCCCCACTTGCCCTGCTCGCAGGTGTAGCCGTGGTTGACGCCCCGGTCCCAGAGGTGGGAGACGCGGCGGACGATCCCCTTATTCGTCTCCACGTTGAGCGTGCAGCCGACATCGCAGTGCCCGCAGACCGTCTCGGTGGTGTCCATCTCCCACGGGTGGTGGCCGAAGTGGCGGTCGGTCAGCGCGCCGACCGGGCAGACGGCGATGCACATCCCGCAGTTGGTGCAGCTGGTGTCGCTGAGGTCGACGCCGTAGGAGGGGGTGATGGTCGCCTCGAGGCTGCGGTTGGCCGACTCGATCGCGATGACCCCGATCACCTCGTCGCAGACGCGCGTGCACCGGTTGCACATGATGCACCGGTCCCACTTGTAGTCGATGGTGTCGCTGAAGTGCTCGTAGGCGTGCGCGAGCTTGGGCCGCCGGTAGGGGTTGGCGTTGATGTTGTGGAGGTAGGTGTTGTCCTGCAGATAGCACTGCCCCGACGCATCGCAGACCGGGCAGTCGAGCGCGTGGTCGATCAGGTACATCTGGAGGATGAACTGCCGGGCCTGGACCACTTCCGGCGCGTGGGTCAGGACCTCCATGCCGTCGGCCAGCGGCGTCGTGCAGCTCTCGATCAGGCCGCCGCGCTTGCCGAGGACCTGGACCGTGCAGATGCGGCAAGAACCCCAGGGCCGCAGCAGCGGCTGGTAGCAGAGGTTGGGGATCTCGATCCCGGACTGGCGCGCCGCTTCCAGGATGAACGTGCCAGCCGGGACGGTGATGTCCTGCCCGTTGATCTTACCGGTGACCATCTTGACATTCGGACGGGTGGCGACCATGGGCTCCTGCTCCGGCTCCCCGGGCTCGCCCACTGCATCAGGGGCGGCTGCGGCGGCGATGGCACGTCTCGAGTCAGTGGCTGGGGAAGAAGGGTGAGCCCGTGAGAAAGGGCACAATCTACCCGTGAATTCTAGCACGGACCCGCCTCGCTCCCGGCCGCGCGGGGCCGGCAGCGCTACGGCCCGTGGTAGACTCGGGCCACCAGACAGCACCGCCCGGACCGACCGCAGATGGCCACTGTTCGGGGCGGGCGCACCCGGGGAGGAGGGGTCACGGTGGCGGTCGAGGCGGTGAGAGTCGATCCCGCGGCGGGTATCGCGCCCGGCTCAGCGCTCGAGTTCGAGACCGTCATCGGGCTCGAGGTCCACGCGCAGCTCCTCACCCGCAGCAAGATGTACTGCGGGTGCCTCGCCGACTACGCCGACGCCCCACCGAACACCGCCACCTGCCCGGTCTGCCTGGGCCTCCCGGGCGCGCTGCCCGTCGCGAACCGGGCGGCGATCGAGCTCGCGCTGCTCACCGGCCTGTCCCTCGGATGCCGCATCCCCGGGTACAACAAGCTCGACCGCAAGAACTACGTCTACCCCGACCTCCCCAAGGGCTACCAGATCTCGCAGTACGATCTCCCGCTCTGCGCGGGCGGCGCGCTCACGTTCGTCTCCGGCGGCGTCACCCGCACCGCGGGGATCACCCGGGTCCACGTCGAGGAGGACACGGGGCGTCTGGTCCACCGCTCGGAGGTCGGCGGGGAGGTCAGCCTCGTCGATCTCAACCGGTCGGGCGTGCCCCTGATGGAGATCGTCGGCGACCCCGACCTCCGGTCGCCCGAAGAGGCGAAGGACTACCTGATCGCACTGCGCCAGATCCTCCGCTACATCGGCGCCTCGACGGGAAACATGGAGGAAGGCGCCTTCCGCTGCGACGCCAACATCTCGACCCGGACCCGGGACGGTGTGCTGGTGGGGTCCAAGGTCGAGGTCAAGAACATGAACTCGTTCCGCGCCGTCGAGCGGGCGCTGCGGTTCGAGGAGACGCGCCAGCGCGCCGCCCTCAGCGCGGGCGAAGCGGTGCCGCAGGAGACGCGCGGCTGGGTCGAGGACCGAGGCGTGACCGTCTCGCAGCGGACCAAAGAGCAAGCCCACGACTACCGCTACTTCCCCGAGCCCGACCTGCCGCCGCTGGACGCGGATGCGGCCATGGTGGCGACGGTGCGCGCGCGGCTGCCGGAGTTGCCTCTCGCCCGCCGGGCGCGCTTCGCGGCGGCCTTCGGGCTCGGTGAGGGCGACGCGGCGCTGCTGACCGCTGAGCGGGAGATTGCCGACACCTTCGAGGCCGCGATCGGCCCCGAGGCGACCCCCGGCGAGGCCCGCGCGGCCGCCAACTGGATCCTCAACGACCTGATGGGCCTGCAGGGGCAGCGCGGGCTGCCGCCGCACGTGTTGCCGCTCTCCGCGGACCAGTTGCGAGACCTGCTGTCGGCGCTCGCAGGCGGCGAGATGACCGCACGGGCCGCCAAGGAACTGTTGCCCCAGGTGGAGCCGGAGGAGTTGCCGCGCGCTGCCGCGGCGCGCCTCAACCTCCTCTCGCTGGACGATACCGGGGTGGTCGATGCCGCGGTGGCGGAGACCCTGGCCGCGTTCCCGGCGGCGGTGGCCGACTACCGCGCGGGTAAGAAGGCCGCGATCGGCCGCCTGATCGGCGAGACCATGAAGCGGACCGGGGGCCGGGCTCGTCCGGACGACGTCCGGCGGAGGTTGCAGGCAGCCCTCGACGCCGACGGCTGAGCGGTCGCGGCGCGTCGGGGCGGTCCCCGTCGTGCGGGGGAGGAAGAACGAAGGGTCGGCCCACGGTGCCGGCCAGCCGTGGGAGCCACGGCAGAGACGAGCGAGCCGGTCCCACCCGACCGGAGGAGCCTTCACCCGATGGCCGTCACCGAAGACGTTCTGGCGCAGCGCCGCGCCCCAGCGACCCCCAGACCCGCCGCCGCGCCGGACGCGCACGACCTGTTCGCCACCGCCGTCGAGCAGTTCCAGATCGCGGCCGACGTGCTTGGCCTCGACGACGACATGCGGCGCGTGCTCAGCCACTGCCAGACCGAGTTGACCGTCAACTTCCCGGTCGAGATGGACGACGGCTCGGTCCAGATGTTTACCGGCCACCGCGTCCAGCACAACAGCGGTCCCGGCCCGACGAAGGGCGGGATCCGGTACCACCAGAGCGTGACCGTCTCCGAGGTCAAGGCGCTCGCGATGTGGATGACCTGGAAGTGCGCGGTGGTCGGGCTCCCGTTCGGTGGCGCGAAGGGCGGCGTCCGGGTCAACCCGAAGCTGCTCTCCCAGTCCGAGCTCCAGAACCTGACCCGACGCTACACGGCCGAGATCGCGATGATGATCGGCCCGACCAAGGACATCCCCGCGCCCGACGTCAACACCAACCCCCAGGTGATGGCGTGGCTGATGGACACCTACTCGATGCAGGTCGGGTACTCGGTGCCCGGTGTCACCACCGGCAAGCCGCTGGTCCTCGGCGGCTCTGAGGGGCGAAACGAGGCCACCGGCCGCGGCTGCGTCTTCGCCGTAGAGGAAGCCGCCGGTGTCCTCGGGCTGGACCTCGGCCGAACCCGGACGGTGGTCCAGGGTTTCGGCAACGCCGGGTCGGTGGCCGCCCGGCTGATGGCGGAGCACGGGTCGGCGGTCGTCGCGGTGAGCGACTCCCGGGGCGGCATCTACAACCCGTCCGGCCTCGACCTGGCCGCGGTCACCGCCCACAAGGCGCGTACCGGCAGCGTCCAGGGGTTCGGCGGCGCGGACGACGTCTCGAACGAGGAGCTGTTGCTGCTCGACTGCGACGTGCTGATCCCGGCGGCGCTGGAAAACCAGATCGACGCCGAGAACGCGCCGCGGATCAAGGCCCGCCTGATCGCCGAGGCGGCGAACGGGCCGACGTCGCCCGAGGCCGATGACATCCTCCACGACCGCGGCGTGTTGGTGCTGCCGGATATCTTCGCCAATGCCGGCGGCGTCACCGTCTCGTACTTCGAGTGGGTGCAGGCGCTCCAGGCGTTCCCGTGGACCGAGCGGGAGGTCAACGAGCGCCTCCGCCTGATCATGACCCGGGCGTTTGCCGCCGTGCACGAGACCGGCCAGAAGCACGGCGTCCACCTACGGACCGCCGCCCTCGTCCGCGGGATCGCCCGCGTGGCCGAGTTCACCCGCGTCCGCGGCATCTACCCGTAAGGGCAGGCTCGCAACCGAGATCGAGTCCCTCGCGCAGCGTCGCCCGCCCGGGCGCCGCTGCGCCTGTCATGGCCGCCCCCTACTGTGTCTGTGGCGCACGTCTATATCGGCGTGTCCAGCAGGATCGGGATGATCGGTGGCGGTATGCATGCGCGCCGGCGGGTTCGCCCGCCCGGGGCAGGCCCCGAGCTCAGGCACAGAGCCGGCTGAAGCCGACTCGGGGCCCGCCGGGCGAAGCGCCCGGTGAGCACAGGAGGTCCGTGTCAGACCGACTCTGGCTATCGGGTGGTGGTAACGGGGGCGCCCCGGCGGTTGGTTCCGCCATTGGTAGGCTCCGTGGCCACAGGCTCGCACGAGAATCGGTTGCTGGCTGGGGGTGGCGGGGGCGCGGAAGGTGGTCGGGACCGCCCGGGGCAAGCTGCCGGCTCAGTGCCGAGGCCGGCTCAAGCCGGCCCCGACCGGCGGGCACCGGGACGGCGATATCCCCGTGGAGTCCGCCTGGCGTGGGTTCCGGTTGTCGCCGGGGCTTTGCGCGACGGGTCCTCAGTCGGCTTCGGCCGGTCTGGTGCCTGAACCCGGGGCTTGCCCCATGAGGACGCGACGAGCCCCACGCCCGGCGTCCTCCACCGATCGCCCGGAGTCCTCATCGACCGCCGGGTAACTGCCGACGGCGACACGGTCCCCGAGCGGACGGCGGACGGGTCGCTGCTGGCCGCGCTCTGCACCGCTCGTCGGGTCGGGCTCTGGAGGGAGCGGCGACGGGCAGGCGTGGCTGGGGACGAGTCCGAACGGGCGCCGCTCATCGGGCGGGGCGGATGCCGGGTCGCGATGCCGCCGTCACGGGCGTCGGGAGGCGCCCCGGCACTGGTCAACGTGCTTGAACACAAACGAGTGAGGTCTCAGCACTCGATGCAGAGCAGCCGGCGGAGTTCGTCCTCCTGCTCGGGGCGCGTCACCGCGATCACGTCGTCGCCCGGCTCCAGTTCGGTGGCCGGGGTAGGGATGATCAGGTGGGCGCCCCGGGCGACCGCCGCGATCACGCAGTCGACCGGGAGCGCGACCTCGCCGATCGCCTTGTGGGCGACCACGGAGGATGCCGCGATCCGTGCCTCGACGATCGCCAGGTCGGCGTGGCGCAGGTTGAGCACGTGGACGAACGAGCGCTCGGGGATCGCCTGCTCGATCAGATTCAGGATGTAGTTGGTCTGGCTGACGGTGACGTCGATGCCGAGCAGCCGGAAGAGGTGCTCGTTCTTCGGGTTGTTGACCCGCGCGATGGTGCGGCCGACGTGGAACTTCTGTCGCGCGGTCTGGCAGACCACGAGGTTGTCCTCGTCCTCGCCCGTGACCGCGATTACCACGTCGGCTCTGGCCGCGCCCGCCGCCGCCAGCGTGGCGGCCTCGGCCCCGTCGCCGGCGATCACCACGGCCCCGAAGTGCTCGACGAACGTCTCGACCTTATCCGTCGACCGCTCGATCAGGAGGACCTCGTGCCCCTCTTCGAGCAGCGTCTTGGTCAGGTAGTACCCCACCTTCCCGCCGCCGACCACGATGATGTACACGCTCAGCCCTCCCCACCGGAGCCGTCGCCACGGGCGACGCCGATCGGGCTCGCGGCGCCGATCACGTGGTCGAGGATCATCGCCGAAACGGTGGTGGTGGGGCAGATCGTGGTCAGGCCCAGGCGGCGGTAGGTGTCCTCGCGGACCGGGTCGTAGATGCGGCAGACGACCTCGGGCACGTTGAAGACGAGGCGCGCGACCTGGGCGGCCATGATGTTCTGGTTGTCCCCGTCGGCGACGGCGACGAACGCCGCGGCCCGCCCGATGCCGGCCGCACGGAGGACGTCCTCGTCGATGCCGGTGCCGATGATGGTGTCCCCTCGGTAGTCCGTGGGGAGCCGCCGGAATGATCGGGAGTCGACGTCGATCACCGACACGTCGTGGCCGTTGTGGTCGAGGATGCCGGCGACCCGAGCGCCGACACGGCCGCAGCCCATCACCACGACCTTCACCGCCACGTCGTGCCTCCGACCTGGCTGGCACCGACCAGGACGGGCTCGTCGGCGGACGCCGCCGTCGCGCCCGGCGGGGCCTGGCGAACGAGGATCACCTCGACCGGCGCGTGCTTGAGGACGTAGGCGACCGTGTCGCCCAACGTCGGCTTGCCGTGCCGGGAGCGCATGCGTCCGGCCATCACGATCGCGTTCGCCCCCCGCTCGAGCGCCTCGTCGACGATCGCCGCGCCGGCGGCACGGGCCTGGAGCAGCTCGCGGTGGATCCCGCCGCTCCCCTTCGCCGACGGCAGCGCCGATCGGGCGATCTCCTCGGCGCGCCGCAGCACGGCCTCACCGCGGTCGATCTCGACCGGCAATTCGGCGTCGAGCGGCATCGACTGGGGAACCTCGACGACGTAGATCAAGGTCAGCAGGACCGGCGACCGATCGGCGATGCGAGCCACCACCGCGAGCGCGCGGTGGTCGCCCGGCCCGCCGTTGACCGGCACCACCAGGCGTTGCGACAGTTCGGAGTGCGGCATTGGTCTGCGATCCCCGCGGACGTGCGGCCCGCGGGTCAGCGGGTCGTAGCGAATCGAGCCGACCGGGTTGCGCCCGTGTTCGCCGCAAGTATGGCGGTCGCCGTGGGGCGTCGCAACGCGGCGAGGCGGCCCGCGGCCGGCCGGGCGACAAGTCCGCGCTTCCCGCGGTCACCGACCGAGCGCCAGCCGGTCTGCCAGGATGGTGGGCAGCCCCGCCCGCGCCATGTCGCGCTGCGTCGCCGCGATGTCGTAGGCGACCCTGCGTGCGGTGAGGGTCTGCCGCTCGGTGTCGATGAGGGCGAAGGCCGCGCGGGGATCGCGATCGCGCGGCTGGCCGACGCTGCCGGGGTTCACCAGCAGCCGGGGCCCGTCCAGGTCCAGCGTCTCCCCGTCCTCGAGGCGCCGCACCTCCGCGGCCTCCGCGCCCGGCCGCAGCGTGGCGCTGAGGGCGACGTGGGTATGCCCGATCAGGCAGACGGCGGTCTCGAAGTGGGCGAAGTTGGCGGTCGCGACCCGCGCGTCGAGCACGTACTCCCAGACCGGGGCGCGGGGACTCGCGTGGGCGAGCGTGAACCCGTCGGCGACGGTCATCGACGGTAGACCGGTGAGGTAGGCGAGGTGGTGGGGCGCCAACCGGGCAGCGGTCCACGCCACCGCCGCCCGCGCCGTCGGGTTGAACTCGGCGAGGTCGACGGAACCCAGGCAGGCGAGGTCGTGGTTGCCGACCAGCGACGGCCGCGCGCCGCGCTCGACCAGCAGGTCGATGCACTCGCCAGGGTGGGGGCCGTAGCCGACGGTATCGCCGATGTTCCAGATGGCGTCGATCGAGCCGGCCGCGGCGAGGACTGCCTGGAGGGCGGCGAGGTTGCCGTGGATGTCCGAGAGGACCAGGATCGTCATCGGGGTGGGTCCGCGGCCCGGCCGGCGGCCTGTCCCGGCGGCACAGGACACCCGGGAGGGGCGCTCGCGGCGACGACCCGGTGGGCCGTCCGAAGGGTCCGATACTTGCTCATTGCGGCGGGGAGTATAAGGACCACGAGCGATCCGTGCCGCGGGTCGTTGCGGACGGTGGCGGAGCGAGACCGAACCGAAGGGAAGCCGTCGATGAGTTTCATGCGCGGGATGGCCGAGCGGGTGATCGAGAACATGGACCCGGCCGAGCGCCGAGAGGCGTTCCGCGACGTGGCCACACAGGTCATCGCGCGTATGCCGCCCGAGGAGCGCCGGGAGGCACTGAGGGAGGTCGTCGGCCTCCTCGCGACGGACCTCTCCGCTGAGGAACGACGCGCCATCCTCGGCGACGTGACCGGCCGCTGACGGGAGGAGATCCCGTCGATGGCCCCGTGATCCGGTACGATGGGTGGCTCGCGCCACCAGGACGCAGCGTTGGGAGATGGCGGTTATGGACGACCAGCGGCGGGTTCAAGAAACTGCCGAACCGATGACGAACGGTCAGGTCGTCGGCCTGGCGGGGAGCGTGGCGGCCACGCTCGCCGGGGCGGTGATCGGGCTGGGCCGCCTCCGCGGCCGACCGAAGCGGTCGCCGGCCGGCGACGGGCCGTCCGGGAACGGCGCGCCGCCGGCGGGCGACACCCCGGGGGCCACGTACCCAGCCGAGACGGTAACGTTCGCGCGTATCTCGGAGGAACCTGTCCCCGCCGTCGTCGCGTCGGAGGCGGTCGTGGTGACCGCCCCGGTGGACCTGGTTATCCGGACGCGCCCGGGATCGGACTCGGCGGAGCCGGCGCCCCCGGGTGAGATGGGCACCGCGCAGGCGGCCGGCGTCGCCATCCGCCTCGCCGCGGCACGACGGGATCTGCAAGAGCAGGGCGCGGCGATCCGGCAGCGGACCGCGGCGGCGACCGAGACGGCATCGGGAGGGGGACGAGTGGTGGTCGATCGGCTCGGTGGGGTGATCCGACGGACCGGGGAGAAGGACGCGCACGACGCGAACCGGTCCCCGGCGCCGTCGACGACGACCGGCGCGGCGGCGACGATCGCCGCCGAGCGGGCACGGGCGGCGGCGGCGGCGGCCGCCCAGCTCGCGGGGTCTGCGCGGTCCACGGTGGCGGACGCCACCCGGACGGGCGTCGGGTCGCTCCAGATCCCCTCCGCCGCCCAGGCGGCCCGCGAGCGGCTGCCGGAGGTCGGCTCCCGCGTCGGCACCCAGACCACCGCGCTGGCCGGGGCCACCGCCGCCCTCACCGCGGCCGGCGCCGAGCGAGCGTACGCGGCCGGGACCGAGCTGGCAACCCGGGCGCGGGAGCGGACGCCGATCGCCGCCGGACAGGTCTCCCAGCAGGTGAGCCAGCGTCTCAGCGGCGACGTCCTGCCGACGCTCCGGGAGGTCGGGAAGCAGGCGGCGGCGACCGCCGGCGAGCTGTGGGAGGCGAGCCGGGCGCGGGCCGCCCAGGTCGGCGAGTCGGCGCAGCACGAGGTGGCGCCGCGGGCGGCCCAGGCGGTCCACCTGGGCGGCGAGCGCGCCCGTGGATTCGGGCAGCTGGCGGCCGAGACGGCCTCGACGCTGGTCCAGAAGGCGGACGTCGCCTCGGCGGCGGCCGGCGCCGGGGAGCGCGCCGCCGGCGTGGTGGACCTCGCGGAGCACGCGCTGGAGCGGGCCGGCGGTGCCTCCAAGCACGCTGCCGAGGCGACGGTCGACACCAGCAAGGACGCCGGGGCCGCGGTGTTCTGGGCGGCCCTGGCCGGCGGGCTGATCTACTACGGGCTGCTCGACGACAAGCGGCGGCAGCAGGTGCTGAGCTTCGCCGGCGGCTTCTGGGGTCAGGCCAGTGAGCTGATCCGCGACTTCCAGGGCTACGACGAGGAGTTCTAGCGGGAGGGCGGGGGCACTCGGTAGCGGGGCCCCCGCCTTCTGGTCCTGGCCGGGGACCGTGCCGGAGGGATGCTCCCCTCTCCCGACCGCCAGCGCTCGTTCAGGTCAACCGGCCGAGCGGGGTTTCACCCTTCGACGACGCTATCTCCGGTCGCCCTCTGCCACCGCGCCAAGCGGTGGTCATCGAGCGGGCGGTCGAGCTCAGCGGTCGCCCTAGACCGCCGTCGGCTGCTTGGCCACGGGCGCGCCGTGGCACCGCTTGTACTTCTTGCCGCTGCCGCACCAGCACGGCTCGTTGGCCCGGACCTTCCTTCGGCGGGCCGGACCCTTGGCCTCCTCGTTGCCGAGGTTGGTGGTCACGGCCTCGTTGGTGACGGCGGTGCGAACCGGCTGTTCGGTGATCACCGGCTTGACCCGGAAGACGGTGTGGACCACGTCGTGGCGGAGGTGGTCCAGCAGCAGCTGGAACATCCGGTACCCCTCGGTCTTGTAGACGACGAGCGGGTCCTTCTGGCCGTAGGCCTGGAGGCCGACCCCCTCCCGGAGCTCGTCCATCGCCGTGAGGTGCTCGACCCAGAGCCGGTCGATCACGGACAGCAGCACCCGACGCTCGACCTCCCGCATCACCCCGTCGGGGAAGCGCGCCTCGACCTCGGCGTAGGCGTCGTCCGCGTCCTCGAGCAGGACGTCGATCGCCTGCTCCGGGCTCAGGCCATCGAGCGCGTGCTCCTCGAGCTGGGTGGACGGGACCAGCGCCCGGTACGCCTCCACGGCGCGCGTCGGATCGAACGCCTCCTCGCGCCCCCTGGTGTCGGCCAGAGGGGCCACCAAGGCCTCGATCTCCTCGGTCAGCAGAGCGCGGACCTTGTCCGACATGTCCTCGCCGGCGACGATCTGGCGGCGGTCCTCGTAGATCACCTGGCGGTGGCGGTTCATCACGTCGTCGTACTGGACGACGTGCTTGCGGACGTCGAAGTTGTGGCCCTCGACCTTCGTCTGCGCGCTCTCGATCGACTTCGAGATCACGCGGTGCTCGATGGGGACGTCGTCCTCCATCCCGAGCCGATCCATCAGCGTCGAGATCCGGTCGGAGCCAAAGCGCCGCATCAGGTCGTCTTCGAGCGAGACATAGAACCGGCTGGAGCCGGGGTCGCCCTGGCGGCCGGCGCGGCCCCGGAGCTGGTTGTCGATGCGGCGAGCGTCGTGGCGCTCGGTGCCCACGATGTGGAGGCCGCCGGCCTCCGCGACGCCGGGCCCGAGCACGATGTCCGTGCCGCGACCGGCCATGTTCGTCGCGATCGTGACCGCGCCCGGCTGGCCGGCCTTCTCGATGACCGCCGCCTCCCGTTCGTGCTGCTTCGCGTTGAGCAGGTCGTGGGGGATCTTGCGCGCGTCCAGCAGCGCGCTGAGGCGCTCGCTGGTCTCGATCGACGCGGTGCCGACGAGGACCGGCCGCCCCGCGGCGCGCATCGCCTCGATCTCCTCGACGACCGCCTGGAACTTGCCGCGCTCGTTCTTGAAGATCAGGTCGCCCTGGTCGTCGCGGACCGTGGGCCGGTTGGTGGGGATCGTGACCACGTCCAGGTTGTAGATCCGCAGGAACTCTTCGGCCTCGGTCTTGGCGGTGCCCGTCATCCCGGCGAGCTTGCCGTACATCCGAAAGTAGTTCTGGAACGTGATCGTGGCCATCGTCACGTTCTGCCGTCGGACGCGGACGCCCTCCTTGGCCTCGATCGCCTGGTGCAGACCCTCGCTGTAGCGGCGACCCGGCATCATCCGGCCGGTGAACTCGTCGACGATGACGACCTCGCCCTCCGGGGTGACGACGTAGTCCTTGTCGCGGTGGTAGGTCGCGTGGGCCTTGAGCGCCTGCTCCAGGTAGTGCGTGAGTTCGATGTAGCGCTCGTCGTAGATGCTCTCGCCGGACGGGATCTGGGCGAGTTCCTCGACCCGGTCGATGCCCTCTTCGGTCAGGGTGACGCTGCGGTGCTTGAGGTCGACTTCGAAGTGGCGGTCGGGACGGAGCTGGCGAACGATCTGCGCGAACTGGTAGTAGCGGTCGGTCGCCTGCGCCGCCGGTCCGGAGATGATCAGCGGCGTCCTGGCCTCGTCGATCAGGATGTTGTCGACCTCGTCCACGATGGCATAGGCGAGGGGGCGCTGGACGCACTGGTCGGCCGAGACGACCATGTTGTCCCGCAGGTAGTCGAACCCGAACTCGTTGTTCGTCCCGTGCGTGATGTCGGCCGCGTAGGCCTCCTTGCGGGCGACCGGGCGCAGGAATTCCAGGCGCGGGTCGGGAGACTCCCAGTCGGGGTCGAAGAGGAACGCCTCGTCGTGCTGGATGCAGCCGGTGGTGAGGCCGATCGCGTGGTAGACCCGGCCCATCCAGGCGGCGTCCCGGCGCGCCAGGTAGTCGTTCGTCGTGACCACGTGGACGCCGTTTCCGGTCACCGCGTTGAGGGCGACCGCCAGCGTCGCGGTCAGCGTCTTGCCCTCACCGGTCCGCATCTCGGCGATCTTGCCCTGGTGCAGGACGATCCCGCCCATGAGCTGGACATCGTAGTGACGTTGGCCGAGGACCCGCCGGGCGGCTTCCCGGGTGGCGGCGAACACCTCGGGGAGGAGGTCGTCGGTCGTCTCGCCGGCGGCGATCCGTTCCCGGAACTCGGAACCCAACTCGCGGAGCGCCTCGTCGGAGAGCTCCTGAAACTCCGGCTCCAGGCTGTTGACGTCGGCGACGGTGGGGAGGAGGCGGGAGATCGCCTTGTCGGTGTCGCCGCGGAAGAGCTTGGTCAGGAAAGTTGCCATGGGTGGGTTGGTCCTCACGGCGCGGTCGCCAGCGCACGCGCGCAGACGCCCCATCGCCGCAGTATGGTAGCCGGACAAGTATAGACGGCGGCCCTGGGCCGCCCGCGCGCCGAGGGATTAATCGGGGGGAGCGGACGGGATGGCGGTCGACGGGACGGGCACCGGCATGGCGGATGGGGTGGCGCTGAAGCGCATCGGGCTGGCGGAGGGGGCGCCGGACCTGACGCGCTATCCCACCCACGACGAGATGACGGGGCTCCTCCGGGCGTGGGCCGATCGGTACCCCGACCTGATCGCCCTGGACTCGCTCGGTCGGAGCCCGGAAGGGCGCGAGCTCTGGTCGGTCACGCTGACGGACCGGACCAGCGGTGCCCCGGAAGACAAGCCCGCCGTCTACCTGGAAGGGAACATCCACGCCGGGGAGGTGCTGCCGTCGGTGGTGTGCCTGGCCACCATCTGGGACCTTGCCTCCCGGTTCGGGCACGACGAGGAGGCGACCGACCTGCTGCACACCCGGACGTTCTACGTCCGGCCGCGGGTCGCGCCGGACGGCGCCGAGCGCTATCTGACCACGCCCGACCGCCTCCGGAGCGCTCCCATCGCCTGGCCCCACGCGGAGCGCCAGCCGGGGCTCCACCCCGAGGACGTCGACGGCGACGGCCACGCGACCGTGATGCGGATATCCGACCCCAACGGCGAGTGGCGCGCCTCGGCCCTTGATGATCGGATCATGGTGCGCTGCGGTCCGGGGGAGCCACCGGGCGGGCGGTACCGCCTGGTGCAGGAGGGTCACATCGAGGGGCCCGTGGCTGATGCCTCGGCCGACCCCATGGTGGCCCCCACCTTCTGGGGCCTGGACTTCAACCGCTCGTTCCCCCACAACTGGCAGCCGGAGTACCGCCAGACCGGGGCCGGGCCTTACCCCCTCTACCCGGTCGAGACCCGGGCCACCGCGGACTTCTTCCTGGCCCACCCCAACATCGGCGTGGCGATCCTCTACCACACGTTTGGCGGGTTCGTGTTCACGCTCCCCTCGAGCGTGCCCGCGTCGACCTACCGCCACGGGGACCTCGGTGGCGACTACCGGGTCCTGACCGAGGCCTTTACCCGCATCACCGGCCAGCCGGCCTTCCAGAGCTACGACGAGGCGACCGATACGGCGCGCTCCGGCTCCCTGATGGACTGGGCCTACAGCCAGCACGGGATCTACACCTGGGTGCCGGAACTCTGGGACATCTACCGCGCCTCCGGCGTCCGCGACGAACGCCCCGAGGGGTACCCACCGCTCTCGGAGGAGGAGGACCTCGCCCTGCTCTCCTGGGTGGACGACGAGTTCACCGACGGCGAGGCGGGGTTCCTTCCCTGGCGCCCGTTCGACCACCCCCAGCTCGGCCCGGTCGACATCGGCGGCTGGACCTACAAGTACACCCACCAGAACTGCCCGGGCCGCGTGATCCCGTCGATCGCCCGTCCGGTGATCGACTGGTCCTACCTCGTCGCCAGGGCCCTGCCCCAACTCGCCATCGAGCGGCTCGACCTCGAACCCCTGGGCAACGGGCTCTGGTCGCTAACCGTGACGGTCGTGAACGAGGGCTTCCTGCCGACGAACGTCTCGATGCAGGCGCGCGACGTACGGCGCGCCGAACCCGTCTCCGTGCGGGTCGCGGGGGACGGGATCGAGGCGGTCAGCGGCGAGTTGGTCGCGGATCTCGGCCACCTGGAGGGGGAGAGCGGCGCGACGGACGTCGCCTGGCGGGGCCCGGTGGCGGCGAGGCGACACGGCACGGCCCGCTTCGTCCTCCGGGTACCGCCCGGGATCGAGCACCTCCACGTCGGGGTCAGCAGCCCGCGGGCGGGAACGGCGTTGCGCCGGGTCGACCTCGCCACGGACGCGGAGCGGTAGGCCATGCCGGCCGCGCCCGACTTCGCCGCGCGGGTCTACGCCGTCGTCGCCCGGGTTCCGCCCGGCCGAGTGACCACCTACGGGCGGGTTGCGCGGGCGATCGGGGACCCACGGGGAGCGCGGATGGTTGGCTGGGCGCTCGCGTCGGTCGTGCCCGGCAGCGACATCCCCTGCCACCGCGTCGTCAACCGCGTCGGCCTCCTCAGCGGTGGCTGGCACTTCGGTCATCCGGACGTGATGCGGGACCTGCTCGTCGGCGAGGACGTGCCGTTCGCCGACGAGTACCGGGTGGACCTGGACGCCTGCGTCTGGGACCCGTGGGAGGACGACGACTCTGCCGAAGGTCCGCCCCGAGATGCCGGTGTGGTCCTCGACGCGATGTAGGACCGTCGTCCCAGCTCGCCTCGGGCAAGTTCATGCGACGGCAGACGCTCGGTCACATTGCTGCCTGTTGCGGAGTGCGACAACAGGGAGTTCAGGTATGCGTCTTGGCGAGTCGTGTCGGACGGCGATGCGGCGCGAACGTGGTCCAACCCGTCGCCTGGCACGAGGCCCCGGTCCAGTGGTCAGGCGGCGTGCCAGGCGCCGACAGCCGGCAGCGGCGACCAACACGTCGGCGGCACGTCACCCGGGCGGATGGCGCTGATCTGCGGGATTCAGGCGTCGCGGTGTCCGGTGAGCGCGCCGGTCACCGCCGCCGCGAGCGCTCGCGTCGCGTCGGCGGGGTCGGCGGCGCGGAGGATCGCGCTGATCACCGCGACGCCGTCCGCGCCGTTCGCGACGACCTCGCCGGCGTTGGCGGCCGTGATGCCGCCGATGCCCACACTTGGCAGGCCCGCCGCGGCGATCCGGCGCCGCATGGTGGGCAGGCCGATCGCCGCCCCCGCGTCGTCCTTGGACGCGGTGGCGAAGACCGGTCCGACCCCGACGTAGTGCGCCCCGAGCGACCGCGCCTCGGCCGCCTGACGGTCCGTCTCCGGCGAGTAACCGAGGATCAGATCGGCGCCCCCGAGGCGTCTCGCCAGGGGAAGCGGGAAATCGGACGTGCCCAGGTGGAGGCCGTCGGCTCCGACGGCGAGCGCGACGTCGAGCCGGTCGTTGACGACGAACAGCGCCCCTGCCCGGCGGCAGCGGCTCAGGAGGCGTTCGGCGAGGGACAGGAACGGGCCGTCCGGGAGGAGTTTGCTCCGCAGCTGGACGGCGGTCGCGCCGGCACCGAGGGCCAGCTCGGCCATGGCGACCAGGTCGCCGGGCGCCTGGTCAGGGTCGGCGACCAGGTAGATCGCGAGGCGACGCGCCAGCGCGTCTGCGCCATGAGCCGACGCGCGGGGACCGGTCATCGTCATCGAAGTCACCCCGTTCGCGAGGACCGGACCGACGCACGGCGGCAATCGGTACTCCTACGGCGACCGATGGTGCCAGCCGCCGCCGATCCCGGGTAGGTCGCAGGCAAGAGGCAGGAGGGAAACAGGTCTCGCCCCGGACGCTCGCCACCGTAGAGCATGACCTCGGCCTTCATCGTGGGAGCGTCCCCGTCGATGGACGCCGTCTCACGGTGGAGGGCGGCTAGCACGCCCCACGGGGCCGCGATGTGGGCCGCCGTGCCTGTGCGGCCGTCAGCGGACGAAGGGAACCGGGGTCGGCGAGACGGGTATCCCGGCGTAGAAGTGGTTGACCGGGGAGTGCCCGGCGCCGACCGCGTAGCTCGCGTTGAGCGCGGCGGTGATGTACCCCTTGGCGAGCGAGATCGCCTCGAGGGTCTCGACCCCACGGGCCAGGTACGCCGTGATCGCCGAGGAGAAGGTGTCGCCGGTGCCGTGGTTGTTGCGCGTGTCGACGCGCTCCGCGCGGAACTCGTAGAAGTCGTCGCCGTCGTAGACGAGGTCGACGGGTGCGCCTTCCCGGTGACCGCCCTTCACGATCACGTAGCGCGGCCCCATGTCGCGGAGCGCGACCGCCACGGCGCGGGCGTCGTCGTCCGTCTCGATGGTGCGGCCGGTGAGGACCTCCGCTTCGGGCAGGTTGGGCGTCACCACGTGGGCGATCGGCAGGAGGAACTTCCGCACCGCCTCGACGGCATCCTCCTGGAGGAGGCGGTCCCCGCTCTTGGCGACCATGACCGGATCGACCACGAGCTTGTCCACCCCCCAGGCGTCGAGGCGGTCCGCGACGACCTCGACGATGAGGGCGCTCGAGAGCATGCCGGTCTTGCCCGCGTCGGCGCCGATGTCGTCGAGGAGGAGGTCGATCTGGGCGATCACCACCTCCTCCGGAACCTCGGCGATGGCGAACACGCCGCGGGTGTTCTGGGCGGTGACGGCGGTCACCGCCGACATGCCGTAGACCCCGAGGGCGGCGAAGGTCTTGAGGTCGGCCTGGAGTCCGGCGCCACCCCCGGAGTCCGACCCGGCCACCGTGATCGCCTTTGGCACCGGCGCCGCTTCGGGCTCCGACCGGGGAACCGGGTTGATGTCGCTCACGATTCCTCTCCTTCGCCGATTCGAACCGGCTCCACGGATGTGCTCACGGTCGGGGCTGTTCAGCTGTTCCGGAGACCGGCCGAGGTCCGGGTGGTCGCGGGACACGGACGCGCCGACGGCGAGGGCCGTCGGCGCTCGGGGATGCCGGGGTTGGGGCCGGCCCAGCTCGCGATGCTGACCGGCCGCGGCACCGGTCGGGGCTACTCCGGCGGATAGGTTTGCCCCAGGAAACCTCGCCTCACGGCGACCACGCGCACGGTGGCAAACGGGCCGATGGCGTCCGTCTCGGCAGGCTACCACGCGGTTTCAGGCGGGACCAAGGGGGTTCGGGGCCGATGCTATACTCGGGGCATCGGGGCGAATCGACCGGACTGCAGGGGCTCGGGCGCGGCCGCGGGCATCGGGCGTATCGGCGTAGCCGCTGTCGCGGAGGTGAGCCATGAACGTGCTCGAGGGCCTGCAGCTGATCCGTGGCCGTCTGGTCGCGAACGGAGCCCAGCCGGCCACCCTGCAGATGGTCGACGGCATCATCCGGCGCGCTGCCCTGCCCGCCGCCGCCTCTGCCGCCGCCCAGTCGCAATCCCAGCTCGTCCGGATGCTGATGCGGCAGCCGGCGACCGACGCCAACGTCGAGATCTACAACGACCTCGCCCGCCTGGAGGAGGACCTGAACGTGGCGACCTCCGCCCGCCGCGCGGAGCAGGCGCTCGAGGACGCCCGGCCGGTCCCCAAGACGAAGAAGTACTACAAGGATCTCAAGGCGAAGCAGCCCTAGCGGCCGCAAGCGTCCGGGTCGTGGCGGTCGGTGGCAGTCGGTCGTACCGGTGCGGGCCGGGTGGGAGACGGGCGATGGTGCAGGAGACGCGACTGGTCCCGGCGGACCTGATCCCCAGGGTGGTGGGGCGCTACTCTCCGGTCACGGTTGACCGGGGCGAGGGGATCTACGTCTGGGACGTCGACGGCAACCGGTGGGCCGACTTCACGTCGGGCATTGCCGTCACCAACACCGGCCACTGCCACCCACGGGTCGTCGAGGCGATCCGGGAGCAGGCCGGGCGGATCATCCACGCCCAGCAGAACATCTTCGCCCACGAGCCCCTGATGCGGGCGGCGGTCGAGCTGACCGCCACGCTTCCGCCCTCGCTCAACCAGGTCTTCTTCACCAACAGTGGTGCCGAGGCGGTCGAGGGCGCGCTGAAGCTGGCCAAGGTGGCGACCGGCCGGCCGGCGATCATCGCCTTCCGGGGAGCCTTCCACGGTCGGACCCACGCCGCGATGACGGTGACGACGTCGCGGGCGAAGGTCCGCGGCCACTACGAGCCGCTCCTGCCCAGCGTCTACCACGCCCCGTACCCCTACGTCTTCCGCAGCCCCTACGCCGGGCGGCCGGAGGACGCGGACCTCGCCTACTTCGCCGAGCTCGAGCAGCTGTTCGACACCACCGTCCTCCCCGACGACGTCGCGGCGATCCTGATGGAGTCGGTGGTCGGCGAGGGCGGCTACATCGTGCCGCCCAGCCGCTGGGTGCGGATGGTCCGCGAGCTGTGCGACCGGCACGGCATCCTGCTGATCATGGACGAGATCCAGTCGGGGATGGGCCGGACCGGCAAGATGTGGGCGTTCGAGCACTTCGACGTCGTGCCGGACATCATGACGGCGGCGAAGGGGCTCGGGTCCGGGATGCCGGTCTCGGCCGTCGTCGCCGACCGGGCCGTGATGGACCGGTGGGCGCCGGGGTCGCACGGCGGCACCTACGGCGGCAACGCGGTCGCCACTGCGGCGGTCGCGGCGACGCTCGCCGTGATCCGCGACGAGGGCCTCGTCGACAACGCCGCCCGGATGGGGCAGCGGCTGATGGACGGCCTGCGCGACATCCAGGCCGACCACCCCGTGATCGGCGACGTTCGTGGTCTCGGCCTGATGGTCGCCGCCGAGTTCGTCGCCGCCGAGGGCGGGTACAACCCCGCCGCCGCGAACGCGGTCATCCAGGCGTGCATGGCCGAGCGGACGCTGCTGCTCTCCTGCGGCACCTACGACCAGGCGATCCGGATCATCCCGCCATTGACGGTCGACGCCGCCCAGATCGACGACTTCCTCGGCGTCTTCCGGCGAGCGGTCGCGTCGGTCTAGCCGCGCGGCCGAGGGGCGCCGCACGGTCGACAGCCGAACCGGACAGAACAAGCGCCGAGGCGGGCGAGGGGCCAAGCCCCTCGCCCGCTGTCGTGTCTCGGAGCCGGGTGCGACGAGGCCTCAAGTCCGCCGGGGCGGCAGGCGTGCGGTCGAATTGTCGACCGCACCCCCTGCTTGGGAGCTGGCATGGACCCAGTCGCGCCACGGCGTCCGGTGACCAGTGGGTCTCGTTGGTGACGGGATTCACACCGATCCCGCGATAAGTACCGATCGCCCTTCAGCGCCCGATGAGTGACAGGTGGAGTGAGGTACCGCCTGCCGACGTGATCCGCCCCGCACCGCTGGGCGTGGGCGTAATTCTGCCGATCGGCACCCGTCCTGGTCGGTGCGTTCGACCGATCAGGCGAAGATCTCGTCGTCGCAGCAGAGGTCGGCGCGGTGGCCCTCCGCGAGGCGGGCGTAGACGTGAGAGATCTGGGCGGCTACGGCGGGCCACGAGAAGCGGGCGGCCGTCTCCCGGGCGCCGGCGCCGAGGCGGGAGCGGAGATCGGTGTCGCCGAGGACACGGCGAACGGCGTCGGCGAGCGCGGCCGCGTCACGAGGCGGCACCAGCAGGCCACCCTCGCCGTCCTCGACGGTGAACCGCAGGCCGCCGACGCGGGTCGCGACCACCGGCGTCCCACACGCCATCGCCTCGACGGCGACGAGTCCGAACGACTCGTATCGGGATGGGACAACGACCACATCGGCCGCGCGGTAGTAGGTTGGCAGGACGTCCTGACGCCGCGAGCCCTCGAAGCGGATTCGGTCGGCGATCCCCATCGAGTCGGCCGCCCGTGCCACCTCGCCAAGGGCACCGGTCGGATGACCATCCGCGTCGAGGTCGCCGCCGATCAGGACGACCGTCGGCTCCGGGTCGTCATGCGCCAGGAGGCGCACCGCGTCGAGCAGGGAGTCGATCCCCTTGATCGGGTCGATCCGCCCGACGAACAGCGCGACCGGCCGGTCGGGATGGAGGCCCAACTCCCGGCGGGACGCCTCCCGATCGCCAGGCACGAAGAGGTCGAGGTCGACCCCGGGCGGCACCGTGCAGACCTTGTCGGTCGGCGTCCGCTGGCGCCAGACCAGGTCCGCCCGCTCGTCCGGGTTGGCGGCGATCAGGCTGTCGGCCAGGTCGATCAGCCGGCGCTCGGTCCGCAGCCGGAGCCCCGTCTCGCGGTCGGCCGTGGCGGCCACCGCGTTCTTCATGTGCGCGGTGGTGTGGAACATCTGGACGAAGGGCGTATCCCAGTACCGGCGGAGCAGGTGGGCGACCCAGCCCGAGAGCCAGTAGTGGGCGTGGACCACCTCGTAGCGGACGCCTTCGCGCACCGAGTAGAGGGCGACGTTGGCGGCGAAGTCGGGGAGCAGGGGGTAGAGGTCGTTCTTGTCGACTGGCGCGGCGGGGCCGGCCTCGATCGAGATGACGCGGACGCCCGGACAGCACTCCACCGTCTCGGGCGTGGCGGGATCGTTGCGCCGGGTGAAGATGTCGATCGCCACACCGCGGTCGGCGAGGTGACAGGCGAGCTGGCGGACGTAGACGTTCATCCCGCCGGCGTCCTTGCTGCCGAGGTCGGCGAGCGGCGAGGTGTGGACGCAGATCATGGCGGCACAGCGGACGGGCAGGTCGGTCTCGTAGCCGAAGACCGAGGGGCCCGGATAGTCGGGGCTGAACACGGGGGCGGGTATCCTCTCAACACGTTGGCGCGGCGACGACCGGTCGGGGATCGGGCGGCGGACGCCCGCACGCAGCGGCTCCGGGTCCGACCGGTCGGTTGGACGGCGGCTCACGGCGCAAGGCGCTTGCCCCGCTGGAGAGTGAGCCGTCGCTTCCCGGATGATAGCAAGGGCGAAGCGGAGCCGGAAGCGCGTGCGAGCCGAGCGGAAGCCGCGGCGCCTGGCTCCCCGGCCTCGTCTGGGGGACCTGTGACGATGTGTGGGGTACCCGCGGAGGGACTCGAACCCCCGACGCCCGCCTTAGGACGGCGGCGCTCTATCCGCTGAGCTACGCGGGCATGGCCACCGGCAGTGGCGCGTCCGACATGCTAGCACAGCCCGTACGCCCCAACCCTACGCCGTCGGCGCGAGGGCGGGACGTCCGGAGCGAGGCCGCGGGGCGGGAGAAGGCGTTGTGCGGCCGCGACAGGGTGTGCTATCCTCGCGGCTCGACGGGGAGTAGCGCAGCCCGGTTAGCGCGCAGCGTTCGGGACGCTGAGGTCGGAGGTTCAAATCCTCTCTCCCCGACCCTCAGGGAGCGGCATCCGCCGCTCCCTTTTTTGTTGCCCGGCGTGTCCCCGGTGGTGGCCAGGTGCCCTAAGCTGGCGTTCCCTCGCCGGTCGAGGATGGCCCGCCTGGCGCGGCAAGCGACGGCGGTTGTGAAGCGCGGGGCATGACATGAGTCGGACGCGGCCGTCACCGAGCGAGGCTGATCCGGACACCAGGGCGGGCTTCCGGGCCCTGCCGTCGGTGGCGTCGCTGCTGGCGGACCCGGAGCTGCGGCTGGCGGCCGACCTGGACGAGACCCACCTGGCCGTCGCGGTGAACGAGGCGCTACGACGGGAACGGGCCGCCGTCGGGCGCGGGGCCACGCCGACCCGCGAGGAGGTGATCGCCCGCATCCGCACCCACGTCGCAAAGGTCGGGAAGCCGCGTTTGGGGCCGCTCATCAACGCCACCGGCATCCTGATCCACACCAACCTCGGCCGGGCACCGGTGAGCCCGGCCGCGGCCGTGGCGATGGCGGCCGCCGCGGCCAATCCGGTCGCGCTCGAGATCGACCCCGCCACCAACCGCCGGGGTGGCCGGATGGACGAGATCGCGGGGCTGGTGCGCCTGCTCACGGGCGCTGAGGCGACGCTGATCGTCAACAACAACGCCGCGGCCGTCTTCCTCGTGCTGTCCGCCGTCGCGGCCGGTCGGGAGGTCGTGCTGTCGCGAGGCGAGGCGGTCGAGATCGGCGGCGGCTTCCGGATCCCCGACATCCTCCGGCAGAGCGGGGCGACCCTCGTCGAGGTCGGCACGACAAACCGAACCTACCCGGCCGACTACGCCGCCGCGATCGGCGACGGCACCGCCGCGCTGCTGAAGGTCCACCCGAGCAACTTCGCCGTCACCGGGTTCGTCCGGGAGACCACCGTGGCCGAGCTCGCCGAGGTCGGGCGGGCCCGTGGGATCCCGGTGATCGACGACCAGGGGAGCGGAGCCCTCCTCGACGCCAGCCGGTTCGGCCTGGGCCGCGAGCCGACGATCGCCGACAGCGTCGCCGCCGGCGCCGCGCTGGTGACGGCCAGCGGCGACAAGCTGCTCGGCGGACCGCAGGCCGGCCTCATCGTTGGCCAGGCGGCGTGGGTCGAGGCGGTCGCGCGGCACCCCCTTGCCCGCGCGGTCCGGGCCGACAAGACGTGTCTGGCCGGTCTCGCGACGACGCTTCGCCACTACGTGCGGGGCGAGGCGGCCGAGCAGGTGCCCGTCTGGCGGATGGTGTCGGCGGAACCGGACGAGATCCGCTCCCGCGGCGAGCGGCTGGTCGCCCACCTCTCCCAGCGTGCTCCTCGCGCAGGCGGCAGGGTCGTGCCGACCGAGGCCACCACGGGCGGCGGTTCCCTGCCGGGTCAGACGCTGCCGAGCTTCGCCATCGCGCTCGATCCCGGGGACGGAGACGCACCGGACCGACTTGCCGAGCGCCTGCGCACGGGCGATCCGGGCGTCTTCGGCCGGGTGGAATCCGACCGGGTGCTGCTCGACCTGCGGTCGGTGCTCCCCGAGGACGACGATCGCCTCGTCGCGGCCGTGGCGTCGGCGCTCGCGACCGTCTGAGCGCACCGCCTGATGCCAGTCCGGGCCAATGAGTAACGCGGGGACTTGACGGAACCCAGCCGTTCGGGGGCATGTCCTCGTCCCAGGCTTGGGCTGCTGGCGCACGGGGCGACGCTCCACAGCCTTTGGAGCGTCGCCGTCGTCCCGCCGTCGGGCGGATCAGTCCCCTCACAGCCGTGTAATGCCGACTCAGGGCGATTACCGGTCGGACCATAGGGTGAGGGGGGGGCTCGCCTGGAGAAAGTCCCGAGATCGGCGGCTCGGGCGCGATGCCAGCTTGAGCCGGACGAGGGCGCCGCCGGGCGAAACCCCTAAGTCCGTACTGGACGTCTCACTGCAGGTCAAGCCGGGGTACCGCAAGGGGGACGACGCCTGTCCCTTAGGTCAGCTCGGCGGCACAGGAGTCAACGGTCGGATGCCACGGTCGCGTCCGCGCAGCCATCCACGGCCGTCAGCCAGTGTGGCCGAAGCCCCCGCGTCCTGACCTGAGCGCGTACCCTACGGTCTGACCAGCCACCCAGGATCAACACAGCGACGACCGGGGACAACTCGTCCGGACCTCGGGTGATCGCCGGCGGTTGGCCCCTCATCCCCACCGCGGGAATCAATCGGCAACGTTCCTGATCCCGGGGCTCGCCGTGGGCGCGGTCCTGGCCGTCGATGTGCCCAGATGCCGCCACTGAACAGAGAAGCTCCTCGTTAGGGCGAGTTGAGCGAGCCGTCGGTCGTCGGGGTGGGCATCCTCGCGGGCGCCTCAGGCGGGAGCCTTGGTGTCGCGGCTGTCGCGGAAGTAGGGGCTGGGCGGCGGGTAGAAGCGGCGGTGGCGGTCGCTCAGGTCGTAGAGGCGGGTGCTCAGCTCGGCGAGCGTCGCCGCGTCGCCGGTCCGCTGCGCTTCGCGGATGTCCGCTTGGAGGCCGCGCATCAGCGTCAGGAAGCGCTCCTTGCCGAGCGCGTCGAGCGCCTGCTCCGCCTCCCGCCGGACCTGCCCCAGGAACTGCTCCGGCTTGCCGTCGAGCGAGGCCAGGAGCCGCTCGGCATGGTCGGCGATCTCCTCGGAGAGCCCGGCCACGATGCCGTCGGCGTCGAGCGGGGCGAGCGCCGGGTCGCGCAGGACGCGGAGCAGTTCCCGGTTCCGGCCGTCGAGGACGTCCTCCTCGGGGACGCGCTCGAGCACGTCGCCGCAGGAGTCCCGATGACGCAGGAGGACCGCGAGCAGGTGGTCCTCCGGCGACGCACGGCGGGCGACGGCTGGTCGTCCACCTCTGGTCACCGGGGCAGCGGCCTTCAGTTCGCCGCGGCGGACCTCGGAGAGGACCAGGCGCTCGTCGAGCTGGAGCTTGGCGGCGAGGCGGGAGACGTGGTGGGCCATCACGACCCGGTCCCCGACCTGACGGAGGACCGGTGCCAGCCGGGCCACCGCCTCGGCCTTGGCCCGGGCGTCGTCCGGGTTGACGCCGCCCGCGACGGCATCGACGAGGAACTCGAGGAACGGACGGGCGGAGGCGACGACCTCCGGCCAGCTCTCGGGTGAGCGCCGGATCAACTCGTCCGGGTCCTTGCCCTCCGGCAGGGAGACGATCGCGATCTCGGCCTTCAGCTTCCGCTCGAAGTGGATGATCCCGCGGGCGTCGGGGACCGCGACATCGTCGTGGTCGAGCGCGTCGCGCATGGTCTCGAGGCCGCGGACGGTCGCCATCTGACCCGCCGCGTCGGCGTCGAGGGCGAGGACGATGTGCTTGGAGAGCCGCTTGATCTGGCCGACCTGCTTCTCGGTCAGCGCGGTGCCCATCGCCGCGACGACGTTGGCGTGGCCGAACTGGTGGGCGGCGAGGGCGTCCATGTAGCCTTCGACGATCACCACCTGGTCCCGCCGCCGGACCTCCTCGCGCGCAACGTCGAGCCCATAGACGAGCGAGCTCTTGTCGAAGATCGCCGACTGGGGCGAGTTCAGGTACTTCGGCTGCCCCTCGCCGACGATCCGGCCGCCGAAGCCGACGACCTCCCCATCGCGGGTCCGGATCGGGAACATCAGCCGGCCGCGGAAGCGGTCATAGTGCCCGCCGGCGTCGCGTGCCGAGAGCAGCCCTGCCTCGGCGGCGAGGGCCGCGTCGTGCCCCCGGCTGCCGAGGAAGCGGAGGAGCCCGTCCCAGGAGTCCGGCGCGAACCCGAGCCGAAACCGCTCGACGACCTCCGGCGACAGCCCCCGCCGCTCGATCGTCTCGCGGCCCGGGGCACCGGCTTGACTGTTGTGGAGGACGTTGGCGAAGAACGTCGCGGCGAGCTCATTGAGCTCGATCAGCCGCCGCCGGTGGGCATCGACCTCGGGCGCAACCGTCGGCGCCGAGGCGAGCTCCACGCCGGCCCGCCGGGCAAGCTCCTGGAGCGCGTCGCGGAACTCGGTGTGCTCGACGCCCATATAGAAGGTGAAGGCGTCGCCGCCCTTGCCGCAGCCGAAGCAGTGGAAGTTCTGAGAGTCGGGGAAGACGATGAACGAGGGGGTCTTCTCCTGGTGGAAGGGGCAGAGACCCTTGTAGGAGCGTCCGGCGCGATTGAGCTGGACATAACCGCCGACCAGCTCGACGATATCGGTCCGCTCGCGGACTTCGGCGACGGCGTCTCGGGCCATGAGTTCCCCCGGGTCGGCAGCGGTGACAAGGATCGACGGGACCTGAGGAAGCCGGCGCGGGGAGCCGGGTCGCGGAGCGGGGAGAGGGTCAGGCCGACCAGAAGCGGGGAACGAAGAGGCGCTCGAAGAGGTCCACGGCGTAGCGGTCGGTCATCGTCGCGACGAAGTCGGCCACCCGCCGCTCGACCGGCTCGTCGAAATCGGGGGGGCGAAGGTCGGCGGGCATCTCGTCGGGCCGGGCGAGGTAGTAGGCGAACAACTCGCGGACGACGTGCTGGGCGCGGAGCGTGTCGTCGCGACGATTGAGCGGACCGTAGACCCGATCGAAGAGGAACTCGCGCAGGGCGTCGGCGGCCGCACGGACCGTGTCCGAGACCCGCACCTCGCCAGGGTGCTGGTCGGTCGTCGAGTGGCCGATGACGTCGCGGACGAGGGTGTCGATCCGCTCGGCGTGGGAAGCGCCGAGGACCGCGTGGACCTCGTCCGGCACGTCTCGCTCGGCGACGAGCCCCGCGCGCAGGGCATCGTCCAGGTCGTGATTGATGTAGGCCAGCCCGTCGCTCAGCTTCACCACCTCGCCCTCGAGGGTGGTGGGGCCGGCGCCGAGCGAGACGGTGATGCCCTCGCGGCCCTTGGAGTGGTTGAGGATCCCGTCGCGAACCGGCTGGGTGAGGTTGAGCCCCTGACCGTCCTTCTCCAGCCGATCCACCACGCGGAGGCTCTGCTCGTTGTGCCGGAACCCGGGCAGCATCTCGGCGAGGGCGCGCTCGCCGGCGTGCCCGAACGGCGTGTGGCCGAGGTCGTGGGCCAGGCCGATCGCCTCGATCAGGTCCTCGTTGAGCGCCAGGGCACGGCCGATGGTCCGCGCGATCTGGGTGACCTCGAGGGTATGGGTCAGCCGGGTCCGGTAGTGGTCCCCGGCCGGGGCGATGAAGACCTGGGTCTTGTGCATCAGGCGCCGAAAGCTCTTGGCGTGGATGACCCGGTCGCGGTCGCGCTGGAACTCGGTCCGCACGGCCGACGGTGCTTCCGGTCGCGCCCGTGCTGCCCCAGCACTCTTCGTTGCGGCGGGCGACAACATCTCCGACTCGCGCGCTTCGAGGGCGTGTCGTACGCTCGTCCCGGCGTTCACCGCCATCGGCGTTGGTCCCCGTCTCCGTGTCCGTGTCCGGTCGAGATGAGCCGCGGGGTCGTCACCGGGATCGCTCCCCAGAGGGGACGCGCCACCTTATGGCCACAGTATCACATGTACGGACGGTCGCTCCGCGCGGCGCGACGGGGCCCAGACGGTCGTCCTCCGTTTGGGGGCAGACGAGTCGCGCCTGGCGTCAGGACTCGCCGATGATGTCGAGGCGCGCGAAGCTCGCCATGAGGCGCTTCTTCCCGTGGCGTGGGAACTCGACCGCGAGCTCCTTGTCGTCGGGACGGTCGACGACTTCCGCGATCCGGCCCTCACCGAACTTGGCGTGGAAGACGCGCTGGCCGACGGCGAAGTCGGGGAGCGGCTCCGGCCGCGGAGGGGGAGCGGACTCCGGCATCGGCGAGGACCAACCGCCTCCGCTCCCGCCGCCGTCCCCGCGGACACGGTCGGCCAGCCGAGAACTGGTCGGGCGCCCGCCGAAGGAGCGGGTCAGGGTCTGCAGCGCGTCCTGGGGGATGCTGGCGAGGAAGCGCGAGGCGACGCCCGGCTGGTAGCGTCCGTAGACCTGGCGGCTACCGGCGTAGGTCAGGTAGAGGAGGCGCTCGGCCCGGGTGATGCCGACGTAGAAGAGGCGGCGCTCTTCCTCCATCGGCAGCGGGTCGTGGAACTCGGCCTCGACCGCGCGCGAGATCGGCAGCAGCCCCTCCTCGACGCCAGCGATGAACACCACCGGGAACTCGAGCCCCTTCGCCGAGTGGAGGGTGATCAGCGTGACCTGGCCCCGGCCGTCGTCGGCCATCGTGTCCACGTCCGAGACAAGGGCGACCTGCTCGAGGTAGGTCGCGAGGGCCTCGCCGGGATCGACGATGTCGTAGCGCTCGAGGTCCGCCCGGAGTTCGAGCACGTTGGCCCACCGCTGGAGGGCCTCCTCGGTCTCGTCGTCGAAGGCCGACCGGTACCCGGTCCGCTCCACGACCTCGTCGAAGAGGGCGGCGAGCGTCAGGTGACCTCTGGACTCGCGGAGCTGGGCGAGGGCCGCCCCCAGCCGCTGGCCCGCGGAGCGGGCGCTGCCGCTGACGGTCGGACCGCTATCCCCGCCGAGGGGCGGTGCCGAGCCGGGCACCAGCGCGACGAAGCCGTCGACCGTCGGCACGCCGCGCTCGGTCGCCCAGGCCCGGACGGCATCGAGCGCCTTCGGACCGATGCCTCGACCCACCGGGTGGTTCTCGATCAGGCGCTCGAGGCTGACGTCGTCCGCGGGGTTATGGAGCAGGCGCAGGACCGCGATGACGTCCTTGACCTCCTTGCGGTCGTAGAAGCGGACGCCCCCGACGATGCGGTACGGGATGTCGCTGGTCCGGAACGCCTCCTCCAGGACGCGGCTCTGGGCGGTGGTGCGGTACATCACGGCGATGTCGTTCCCCGAGCTGACCTGTCCCCGCATCAGGCGACGGATCTCGGAGACGACGAAGGTCGCCTCGTGGTTCTGGTCGCTGAGCTCCCGGAGCACGACCGGGGAGCCTTCGGGGTTCTCCGTGCGCAGCTTGCGGTCGAGCCGCTGGCTGTTCTCGCGGATCACCCGGTCGGCGACCGCGACGATCCGGGCGGTCGAGCGGTAGTTGAGCTCGAGGTCGATGCGACGGGCGTCGGGATAGTCGCGCTCGAAGTCCAAGATGTTGCGGATGTCGGCCTGCCGCCAGCCGTAGATCGACTGGTCCGGATCGCCGACCACGAAGAGGTTGCGCCACTTCTGGGAGAGCGCCGAGACGAGGACGTACTGGACCCGGTTGGTGTCCTGGTACTCGTCGACGAGGATGTAGCGGTAGCGCTCCTGGTACCGGGCGAGTACCCCCGGGCTCTCGTCGAAGAGGCGGATCGGCAGCGCCAGCAGGTCGTCGAAGTCGACGGCGTTGGCCTTCCGGAGCATGGACTGGTACCGACCGTAGATCCGGGCGATCACCTCGTCGTCGTGGGTCGCCGCCTCGGCCTGGGCCTCGCTCGGGGTCAGGAGCTGGCCCTTCGCCGCGGAGATCCGGGAGAGCGCGCGGCGGGGAGCGAGCTGCTTCGGGTCCTGCCCCGCGGCGGTGATGGCCGACTTGACCAGGGCGAGTTGATCGCTGTCGTCGTAGATCAGGAAGTTGGGGAGCAGCCCGAGCCGGTCGGCGACGGCGCCCGGGTTCTGGCGCAGGAAGCGGACACCGAGGCTGTGGAACGTGCCCATCACTAGGCCGGTGGCCGCGCCGCCGGTGATCAGACGGTCGACCCGCGCCCGCATCTCTCGGGCGGCCTTGTTGGTGAAAGTCACCGCCAGGATCTGGTCGGGAAGCACGTTACGTTCCTCGATCAGGTAGGCGATGCGGTGGGTGAGGACGCGGGTCTTCCCCGAGCCGGGACCGGCCACGACGAGGACCGGGCCCTCGGTCGTCTCCACCGCCTCGGCCTGGGCGGGATTGAGCCCGGCGAGGAGGGCGGACGCCTGCTCGACCATCGGGACCTCCGTCGGTATGGGGGCGGCCGGGGTCCGGGGAGAAGGCCGGCCGAACAGCGAGTGGACCGGACGAGTCTAGCACCCGCCGTCGGTCGCCTATCCGACGGAACGGATCGGCGTGGATGAACGCCATCTTGTCGGTCGATGACCGTCAGGAGCCGGAGATGCCGAGCGGACTCCCATCGCGCCGACGGCGGCCGGCGACGTTTGACGATCCGGCGGGGGCGACGATAGACTTTCCCGCGTTGCCCGCGCCGACGTAGCTCAGCGGCAGAGCAAGGGACTCATAAGCCCTTGGCCGGTGGTTCGATTCCACCCGTCGGCACCCCAGATACGATGCTTCCGCCCCGGTCCACAACCAAGCAGCGATCCACGCGGCCGGCCGCCCCGACCAACGGGGCGGCCGTTGTGCGTCCGAAGCCTACGCCTCGCGCGCCGCGCCCCGGCACCCTCGGCGTGGAGCAGCGTCTGCTCCTTCGGTGGCGTGCGCTGGGGCTGCCCCCGGGGACTCCTCTCGTGGTCGGGTTCTCGGGCGGGGCGGACTCGCTCGCGCTCGTCGTGGCGCTGGCACGCCTCGGGGGCCGGGGGCCGCGCGTCCTGGCGGTCCACGTCGACCATGGGCTGCGGCCGGGATCGGCGGCGGAGGCGCGGCGGGCGGGAGGAATCGCCGGGTCGCTCGGTGTGGCGTTCGAGGTGCGAACGCTGGAACCGGCCCTCGCGTCTCGGCACCCTGGGGTCGGGATCGAGGAAGCGGCCCGGCGGGAGCGCTACCGGGCGCTGGCCCAGGTTGCCGCGGTGGTCGCGGACCCGCCCGCGCTCGTGGTCACGGCACACCACCAGGACGACCAGGCCGAAACGGTCCTGCTCCACCTGCTCCGCGGGGCAGGTGTCCACGGCGCCGCCGCGATGGCGGAGCGTCGCGACCTCCTGGTGCCCTGGTGGTCTGCACCGCGGGAGACCGGATCCGGCACCCCGCCCACCGTCACCACGCCCCTGCGCCTCTGGCGACCGCTGCTGGGCGAGCGCCGGTCCACGCTCGCCGCCTACCGCGCGGCGGTCGCGGCGGGAACGGAGCCGGTCGACGACGATTCGAACCGCGACCAACGGCTCGGCCGGAACGCGATTCGGCTCGGTGTCCTGCCGGCCCTGGAACGGCGGTGGCCGGGGGCAGTAGGGGCTCTTTCCCGGTACGCGGCGCTCGCGGCGGAGGACGACGCGCTGCTCGACACCCTGGCGGAGACCGCGATCCCGCCCGACGCGGCAGACAATGGCCTCCGGCTCGCCGATCTTCGGTGCCTCTCGCCGGCGCTGGCGCGGCGGGTCCTCCGCCGCTGGCTGACAGAACAGACCGGGGGCGCCGAGCTCCCCGCGGAGCGGGTGGACGCTGTGCTGAGCCTGGTGCGGAGCGGGCGGGGCGGCTGGCGACTCGAGATCGGCGGTAACTGGTCCGTGGCCGGCGCCGGCGGAGCCGTTCGCGTCGATGGGCCGCCGACCTTCGGCCAGTGACGAGCGACCTGGCGACGGACGCGCGACGCCACCGACGTCGGCTCTAGCGCTCCCGGGGTTGTCGACGGTTGTCGCGGTCCTCACCCCGATCTCGTCCCCGTCGATGTCCCGAGCGGGTCGACGGGTGGCCAGCGGGAACGGGCGGCCGACGGCGTGGCGGTCGGGCGGGTAGACTCCCGCCCCGACGGACGGTCGGGCGGCCGCCGTGGCGAGGGGAGGCGACGTTGGAGAGCGCGGCGAGCGGGACGGCCGATGGGCGTGGCGGCAGTGTCGCGTCGGGTGCGGGCGACGGGGCGAGCGGACGACCGGTGAGCGCGGAGACGCGGGCGCGCGGGGTCGCGAAGGTCCTGATCGATGAGGCCGCGATCCGCGAGCGCATCGCCGCGCTCGCCGCCGAGCTCGACGCCTTCTACGGGGGGGCGACCGGCGACGACGCCCCGCTGATGGTCGGGGTGCTCACCGGCGCAGTGACCTTCATGACCGACCTAATGCGGGCGATGACGATCCCGCTGGCGGTCGACTTCATGGCCGTGTCGAGCTACGGCGCGAGCACGCGGTCCTCGGGCGTCGTCCGGATCCTGAAGGACCTCAACGAGGAGGTCGAGGGGCGTCGCATCCTAGTCGTCGAGGACATCGTCGACAGCGGGCTAACGCTCCAGTACCTGCTCGATGTGCTCCGGCGCCGCAACCCACGCGACCTCCGGGTCGTCGCTCTGCTCAAGAAGGACAAGCCGGACGCCGTGCCGGTCCAGGTCGACCGGATCGGCTTCGCGATCCCCGACGAGTTCGTCGTCGGCTACGGGCTCGACTACGCCGGCCTCTACCGCAATCTCCCCTACGTGGCGGTGCTCGACCCCTCCGCGATCGAGGACGCGTAGGAGCTTCGTTCCCCTCCCAGCCGCCCACCCAACGACGTCGACCGTTCTGTGCGATGCGCCGGAGGTGTGTGCGGCCAGTCAATCCGCCGGGCTACCCCCGCCGGTCTTGCGCTGGGGAGCGCGGGGTATACTTCTAACCCCCGCGCCACCAGTGTGCCGTGCGCTCGTCGCGTGCGGGCTGGGGCCGTACCGGAGGTCTCTCTTGATGGGCGATTCGAAGTGGCTGCGAAGCAGCTTCGTCTACGTCATCCTCGTCGTCGCCTTGATCGCCCTCTGGATCACGTTCGTCAACGGTGGTGACAACAGCCGCACGATCAGTTTCTCCCGCGTCGTCGAAGACGTAAAGGCCGGCGAGGTCAACGAGATCGTCCAGACCGAAGGCAGCCAGCACCTTCAGGTCGACTACAAGGAGGGCCCCAGCGCCACCAGCCGCCTCCCGCCCGAGACCGACATCTACGGCGCGCTCCGGGACTACGGCGTCGACCTCGGCGCCAACCCCACGCCGGTGCAGATCGACGTCGACCCCGCGAGCCGCTGGGGCGGGTTCCTCCGCGCGATCGGCTTCCTGCTGCCGACCCTCGTCCTGATCGGCATCTTCGTCTTCATGATGCGGCAGGCCCAGGGCAGCAACAGCCAGGCGATGTCGTTCGGCAAGAGCCGGGCGCGTCTCTTCACCGGCAACAAGCCGTCGGTCACCTTTGCTGACGTCGCCGGCGTCGAGGAGGCGAAGGAGGAACTCGTCGAGGTCGTCGAGTTCCTCAAGTACCCGGACAAGTTCGCGTCCCTTGGCGCCCGGATCCCGCGCGGCGTCCTGCTCGTCGGCCCGCCGGGCACGGGCAAGACGCTGCTCTCGCGGGCGGTGGCCGGCGAGGCGGGGGTCCCGTTCTTCAGCATCTCCGGCTCCGAGTTCGTCGAGATGTTCGTCGGCGTCGGCGCCAGCCGGGTCCGCGACCTCTTCGACCAGGCGAAGCGCAACGCGCCGTGCATCGTCTTCGTCGACGAGATCGACGCGGTCGGCCGCCAGCGCGGTGCCGGGCTCGGCGGCAGCCACGACGAGCGCGAGCAGACGCTCAACCAGATCCTGGTCGAGATGGACGGCTTCGACAGCAGCACCAACGTGATCGTCATCGCGGCCACGAACCGGCCGGATGTGCTCGACCCCGCGCTGCTGCGCCCCGGCCGCTTCGACCGCCAGGTGATCCTGGACCGGCCCGACATCGCCGGCCGGCGGGCGATCCTCGAGGTCCACTCTCGCGGCAAGCCGCTCGAGGAGGGCGTCTCGATCGAGAATCTGGCGCGGCAGACGTCGGGGTTCTCCGGGGCGGACCTGGAGAACCTGGTCAACGAGGCGGCGATCCTCGCCGCCCGGCGGAACAAGAAGACCGTCGGCCGCGACGAGATGACCGAGGCGATCGACCGCGTGCTGGCCGGGCCGCAGCGGAAGAGCCGGGTGATCTCCGAGCGTGAGCGGCTGATGACCGCCTACCACGAGGCGGGGCACGCGCTCGTCGCCCGGATGCTGCCGAACTCGGACCCGGTGCGGAAGGTGTCGATCGTCGCCCGTGGGATGATGGGCGGCTACACCCGGGTCGTTCCCGACGAGGACCGGCTCTTCATGACCAAGGCCCAGTTCGAGGACCGGCTCGCGGTCTTCATGGCCGGCCACGTCGCGGAGATGATGGTCTTCGAGGAGCAGTCGACCGGCGCCAGCAACGACATCGAGCAGGCGACCGCGATCGCGCGGCGGATGGTCACCGAGTTCGGGATGAGCCGGAACCTCGGCCCGCTCGCCTTCGGCAAGAAGGACGAACTGGTCTTCCTCGGCCGGGAGATCAGCGAGCAGCGGAACTACAGCGACGAGGTGGCCTTCCAGATCGACCAGGAGATCCGTGGCCTGATCGAGCGGGCCCACCAGCGGGCGAAGGACGTCCTCACGGACCAGGCCGACAAGCTGGAAGGGATCGCCCAGCTCCTGATCCGCCAGGAGACGATCGAGGGCGACGAGATGGAGGCGCTCTTCGACCTGCCGCGCCCGACGCCGAACCTGGTCGGCCCTCCCACGGGTCGGCCCGCCGCCCGGCTACGCGATGCGGCTGCCCAGGCGCTGCCGGTCGAGCCGCGACCCGTGGAGCGCGACAATCCGAACCCGGCCGGTGGGTTCGGGAATCTGAACCCCCAGCCCGCGGACTGACGATTCGGTCCGGTCGGCAGTGCTCGTCCAGCGAGAGGGCCCCTCCGCATGCGGAGGGGCTCTTTGCTCTACCTCTGCTCCGTCTATGCGGTGCGAGAAGGCAAGGGCCGGCGGGCCGGGGCACCGTCATCGGATTCCCCGCCGTGCGGTGACGTGCCATAACGCGTCCCGTCGCATGTGCGACGAGGTCACGGCTGGCGAACTGGCCCGGCCGCTCACACCGAATGCGGCTGGTCGGTGTAGGTGTTGACGAGGCCGTTGACCAGACCCGCCCGCGACGAGCCGCCGGGTAGGTCTCTAGTCCCGGTCAACACGGCGGTAGCCCCGCCAGGCGAAGCGCCTGCGTTCACCTCGATACGGATGCACCAGCGACGGACCGTCTCGGTCATTCGACGACGATCGCTGTAGTCGCACAGCTCGGCTCGGCGATCGGGCGGGCGCGGGCATGGTCCGGGCCCCCGGGCGGCGTGTGGCAGCATAGGGACACGCCCGAGAACGGCCGGGAGACACCGACGCCCCGGCTCGGTTCGAGCCGGGGCGTCGCCGCCGGGTGGAGGCTGGGGGACTCGAACCCCCGACCTCAACAATGCAAATGTCGCGCTCTTCCAGCTGAGCTAAGCCCCCGCGCAGCACCGCCAGTATACCGCGTCGGGCTCCGCCAACGAGAAACCCGGCCGATTGGCCGGGTGGTCGTCGGTTCGTGATCTGTCCGGGCGGTGGAGGCTGGGGGACTCGAACCCCCGACCTCTACAGTGCGATTGTAGCGCTCTTCCAGCTGAGCTAAGCCCCCGCAGGACGACGGGAGTATAGGGGTGGCACCGCCGGCCGTCAACGTCCCCGGCGCCGGAGAGGCGGGGGACGCTGCGCCTCCAGGGCGGCGCGGCGACCAGACACCGAACTGGCGCTTCCCGTGCGGCGGCCGGGTGGCGGAGGACGAGACGGACGCGGTGGTGACCGGGTGACAGCTCCCCGTTTGTCTTGGGACCTCCAGCACGCAGGGACGCGCTCCGACGCCCTCCGGCGGTGCAGCCGTTCTGGTGCTCGCTCGGAACAGGACCGACGGTCGGGTCCTCGGTCAGAGAGAACCGACGTTCGGAGCGCGACGGCGGGCGGTCTCCCCGTGATCCTTGTCGGCCCGCCGCGGGACACAGGGCGGGGCGGCCCGATTGGGCCGCCCCGCGCTACTCGCTCGTCGCGCCGAGATGGGGATTGAAGGCTACTCCTGAGGCGTGAGGCCCTGGTACTTGGCCTCCTTCTCGGCGGCCTCGCCCACCTCCTCGACGACGTGCTGGACCTTCTCGATGGTCTGCTGCGTCGTCGTCTGGGCCTTGTCGATGAGGGTGTCGCGCGCCTCACCCAGGAGCTGGTTCTCGCGCTTCGTCTCGGGGACGGCCAACCCGACCGCGCCACCGACGGCGAGGGCGATCACCCCGACCGGGATCGGGTTCGTCTCCACCATCTGGCGGATCCGGCTCGGCACGTTCTGCACCGTCGAGGCGACCGAGCTGACGGTCTGGGACGTCTGGTCCGCCACCTTGCCCGCCGTCTCCTTGACCTCGCCGACCGCGGCCCCGACCGCCGCCTGGGTCTGGTGGGCGACGGTGCTGGCCGCGTCCTGTGCCTGGCCCGCGACGGAACTCGCGGCGTCCTGCGCCTGCCCGGCGACGGTGCTCGCCGTCTCCTGCGCCTGGGACGCCACCGAGCCGACGGTGCTCCCGATCTGGCCGGCGACCTGACCCGTCTTGTCCTGTGCCGCCGCTACGGCCGAGCCGACGTCGGGGGTGCTCGCCGACGAGGTGCCGGACGCCGCGGAGGACGTCGACGACGACGAGGTCTGACCCTTGGAACCGGAGCCGCTCATGACGAGCCAGCTGATGCCGAGCCCCGTCAGCGCGGCGGGACCGGGATTCTGCTTGATCGTCGCGAGAACCGTCGAGCCGAAGCTCTTGGTCGTCTGGCTGCTGGTACTTGCCACGTGCTCTACCCTTCCTATCGTTGCGGCGCGGACCGATGCCTTCGCCTGGTCGGTGAGTTCTCTGACTGCCGCCTTCGCCTCGTCGATGGCGTGGTCCACGACCGCGAGGGCGGCGTCCCGCGCCTGGTCGGTCGCCTCGCTGGCCGCGCCCTTGGCCTCGTCGGCGAGGCGCTCGGGGGTGAGCCGCTCCTGGATCGCCTCGATGGTCTCGCTGAGGTCGGCGCGGGTCTGCTCGATCTGGCTCTCGACCCCAGCGGTGGATGTGTCCGCGCCACCCGTGGACGCGGGTGCCGACGCACCGCCGGGTACGAGGTCGGCGATACTCGACGAGGACCGGCTGGACTGATAGGACCCCGCGTGGGACGAGGCGTCCGAACTCGGCGAGCCCGAGGACGTGCTCGCCGCAGACGGTGTGCCCGACTGCGAGGAGCCGAGCGTATCGAAGCCGCCGCTGGTGCGGATGTCGTCGAACCCGCGCGGGTGCCTTACCCGATCTGTTCCTTCGCCCACTCTCGATCCTCCTTGAGCGTCTCGACAGTTCGTCGCGGTGCCAGGTTGCCGCCCTTGAGGTCGCGGCGGGCTCGGTCCACGAGGAAGAGACCGAGCCCGACGACAACCAGCCCGACGAGGAGGGCGGCGAGCCAACCGGCGACACCGACGCGGTCGAGGCCCAGGATGAGCGCGGCCAGGAGGGCGAGGAACCCGGCGTAGGCGACCGCGCCGCCGACGACCAGCGACGCGATGTCCTTGCCCGCGCGGGTCGCCTTCTCGCTCAGCTCGGTCCTGGCGAGCTCCACTTCCTGGCGGACAAGGGTGCTGGTCTCCTGGGCCAGCTCGGCGAACAGGTCGCCGAGAGAGCGATCGTCTCGCCCGGCTCCCATCAGCGCTGCCCGCGCGTCTGTCCGACGTCAGCCGAGTCGAAGGGCACGTCGGCGATCGGATCGTCGATGCCGCCCTCGCCGACCGACGTCGGGTAGTCGAGGCCGCCGAGCGCCCCGTAGTCGGAGGTCACGTCGCCGGGGATGCCGGCTCCCGTCGAGACGTCGAGCTCGTCGAGGTACGAGGGGGCGTCGGCCACGCCATAGGCGGCGTCAGGCAGCGGCGGCAGCTCGGCATCCACCATGGACGGCGCCACGTCGCCCGTGGGCAGCGCGAGCACCTCGGCCTCACCGGAGGCGGTGCTGGAACCCGAACTCTCCTGCTGGCTGCTCGAGCTGCGGAAGAATCGGGTGCCGAGGAAGCCCAGCGTGGCCGCGCCGCCGAGGAAGAGCCCGGGGCGCTGGCGGGCGAAGTTCTGCGTCTCCGAGAGCAGCTGGGTCACGTCGCGCTCGCGCAGCGTTCCGGAGATCTGCTCGACCCGGTTCGCGAGGTCGTCAATCCCCTGGGCCGCGAGCGCCTTGTCCTGCTGGCGGACGGTGCCGCTGGCGGCGCGGAGCAGTTCGGCGACCATCCCGAGTCCCCCGGCGGCCTGGTCCTTCTGCTCACTGAGCCGGGTGGTCGCCTGGGTGCGGACCTGGTCGACGAGATGCGTCGCCGTCTCGGTGACCTCGGTCTTCGCCTGAGCGGCGGTCGCGCCGACATCGCCAGGCGCGGGGGTGGTGCTCGCCTGGTTCTCAGGGGACTGGGTACTCATCGTCGCTGCCTCCTTGGCCGTTAGACCACCCCAAGATCGACCCATTGGGACGGTTGATGCTGAGAAATGGATGCCAAAATGCGACCCGAACGAACTAGGGCGCACAGAGCCAACAGTAGTATGCAGAACACATGCCACGACCGATGCGAGGCAAACCTCACCGGAGAAGGGGGGCCGCGGGTCGGTGAGAGCCACCCGAGCCGCTTGGACTGAATCGGCCCCCACCCCTGGACGCGGCGGAAGAACGGAGAACCGCTTTCCCACGGTCGATTGTGCGGTAGCCGGCGCTCGGCGAGGACGGGCACGAGGGACCGAAGGGACAGCGCGCGCACGACGGCGGCCCTCGGACCTGGACATGGCTGGACATGGGAGGATCGGCGGCGAGTAGTCCTGGAGATCCGGCCCCCTTGTCAAAGCGTCTATCCCGTGGACGGGGTCGACCGCCGCTGCTATACTCTCGGGGCGATGCGGGTGTAACTCAGTTGGTAGAGTGTCTGCTTCCCAAGCAGAATGTCGTGGGTTCGAGTCCCATCACCCGCTCCACCCCCTTCGACCTCGGGACCCCTAGGCGCAGCCACCTCCCACGACCAACTCAGCGTTCTGCCTCGATGTAGTCCGGGCATTAGGCTCGGCGTGCGCCGGGCGAAATGTCCGTGCATCGCCGGCGGGACCTCCGCGACCCGTCGGGTCGTGCGTCGTGTCGGCGCGTCGTCGGCGAAGGCCGCCGCTCCTTCGGCCGCACGGGCGCCGCGTGGTGGCCCTACGCGGGCTCCATTGATAGTCGAGACCACGAGGGCCGACAAAAATACTCCCGATCCACGAGACATCGATCGAGGGGCCGGCCCCGGAGTCCCGTTGCGTCTTCGGTCGCCCGGGCCGGTTGGTGACGACCAGTGTCCAACCTGGGCCTGAGGCTGCCAGCGGGAAGTATTCCGCGAGGAACGGTCGGGTAAGCCCGGCAAGGTCGTCGACGATCGCGCCCACAAGGCGGGGACTGACGTCCCCGGACCCCGAGTCGACCGGGTTCTGCAGGGCGAGTGATGGGCTCCGGTCCCGGTCCGATGTTCGGGGCAGAAGCGGAGCCCTGCTAACCGACCCCGAATAGGTGCCTCGTGGCGCCCGCGAGGTCCTCGCGCCGCACCCCGGTTGGTCGCCGACTCAACTACTACGGCTCATCTCCGGCGGCGTGTGGCGCCCGGCGTCCCGTCCGCGAGAGCACCAGCCCGGCGAGCACCAGCGCCGCTCCGAGCACCTTGGCCGGGCCGAACCCCTCGCCGAGCGCCACCGCGGAGAGGCCGCCGCTGAGGACGGGCACCAGCAGGCCGGACCCGGTCGCCGCCGCGGCGCCCCGGCGGGCGATCGCCCAGTTCCAGAGCATGTACGCCACGTAGCTGGGCAGGACGACCATGTAGGCGATGCCACCCCACGCCGCCGCGGAGACGTCGCCCCAATCCTGGGCGAGCGCCGCCGGCGTGCCGATGGCGAGCAGCGGCAGGCTGCCGAGCAGCAAGGCGTAGGCGGTCTGCGTCTCCGGCGGGTAGGCGGCCACCAGCGGCCGGTTGACGATCCCGTAGACAGCGAACGCGAGGGCCGCCCCCAGGCTCAGGGCGTCCCCGAGTAGGGTCCCGCCGTCCCCCCGCTTGTCGAGCAGGAAGACCAGCACCCCGACGGCCGCGAGCCCCAGGCCGAGCCAGCCCCGGAACGGCGTCGGCTCGCCGATGCCCGCCAGGATCAGGACGGTGAAGATGGGCACCATCGCGATCAGCAGCGACGAGGAGAAGGCGGACGTCCGCTCGAGGCCGAGCGCGTAGCCGATCTGGTAGAGGGTGTAGCCGCTGAGGCCGGCGGCGGCGAACCGCCCGAGGTCCGCCCGCCGCACCCCCCTCGCCGCGCCGCGCCGACGGACGAAGAGGACGGCGAAGGCGAGCAGGGTCATCAGGGCGAAGCGGACGAAGACGAACGCCAGGGGGGTCACCTCGGCGAACGCCGCCTTGGTGACGACGAAGCCCGAGGCCCAGAGCCCGACCACGACCGCCTGGGCCAGTTCCGGCCCGATCGCCGCGACCGACCCGCCGCCCTTCGCCGCCCGAGCGTCGCCGGAGCCTGTCTTCGCCGCCACCCGCGCCGCCACCCTTCCCGCCTGCCTGCTGCCTCGGCGGCCCACCATACCCCGTTGGTTCACCGTCCCGCCGCTCTGCCGCGGCGAGGAGCGGCGCCCGATGCCGAGGCCATCCTTCGTCCCGTCGCGCCGTCGTGACCGCGCTCACGGGCGCCGTGATCCCGGAGGTGATGTCAGCGTCTCTCGGGCGCGCCGCGCCGGGTCCCGGTCCGGTGCCATTCGGGCTGCCGGTCGACCCACCGAAGGGACAGCGTCTCGAATCGGTGTCCGCGTGGATTGGAACGCTTCGAAGCGTGCTGGGATCCGGCGGCAACCGCGTGCCGCGGTACGTCGGGGTAGGCCGGCACGCGCTTCTGTCCAGGCGAGACACGGCTCGTGCGCGGACCGCTCCCAGCGATCCCCGATCGTGGGAAGGACGGACGCCCAAGGGCGAGGGCCGAACTTCACGGTGCGGCGCTCGTCGTCCGCACGCTGAGGGACACGGATAGCGGACACCGTGGAGGACGCCCGAGTTCCGTCCGGCTAGCGGCCCGTGGGTAGCGCCGACCTTCCTCGCGGCGACGAGCGCCCGAGTGCGATGGCCGGCCGGCGGACGTGTCGCGAGCATCCGCCGCTGACAGTGTGGACCGCCGGCCTGACCACTCCGTCGGCACTGCACCACGTGCGGGAGTCGCCACCCAGCTAAGGCACAGCGACCCTTCGTCAGGACCGGACGCTCGACGCGAATGTCGGCCCATTGGAGCCCGCTTCATCACCGGCCGACGAAGGGGTGGACCCCGCGAAGTTCCAGTACCGCCCCGGGAGGCAGCTGGGAATGCGGTGGTGAGTTCTGAGAAGCGGCTACAGCCGTTGCTCTGTGCGGGAGGGCTGGCCAGCGTTCAAGGGGCGACGGCGGCCGGCGTAGGGCTGGTTCGATGACCGATGGCGGCCCATATCCCCGGCCAACTCGCGGGCGTCGCCGCATTCAGAACTTGGACTCGCTGAACATCTGTGAGATATCGAGTTCAACGTGAGTCCGCTCCGATCACGGCGGTTGAGGGCTCACGCCGCTCGCCGACAACGGCGACTGGCGCTGCCGGCGCCTCAACGGGAACCAGTTCATCCGCGAGCGCGACGAGCGTATCGAGCGGAAGCGTCCGCCCGGTCGCCCAGTCCGCGCCGAACGCCGCCTGGTCGCGGGCGCCGGACTGCGCGGCCGCCAGGTGCCGCTGGTAGGTCGCGCGCTCGGCCGGGAGGATAGGCACCCCGATCTGCTCTCGAAGGGCCTCCGCCGCGCCAAACATCCTGGCGGCGATGTCGGGCCGTCCGCGCATCGCCGCCGGTCCGGTCAGGCCCTCGAGGCACCACGCCATGCCCCGCCTGTCTCCGCTCTGGTGGAACAGGAGGAGGCCCTCCGCGAGCAACCCGGCGGCCCTGGGGTCATAGCTCTCGTGCTGGACCAGGGATCCCAGGATGAAGAGCGCGGTCGCCGCCGAGCGCCTGTCGCCGACCTCCCGCGAGCGCGCCAGGCCTTCGCTAGCGATGGCGACCGCCCGATCGAGGTCACCGTCGGCCCTGAGCGCCTCGCCGAGGTTGGCCAGCACGATGGCGGTGATCGGCCGGTCACCCAGGGACCGCCACAGGGCCAGGGACTGGCCGAACAGGTCCGAAGCCTCGCGATATTGCTCCTGATAGAAGGCCTGGACACCGAGGTTGTTGAGGACCCGTCCCGCCCCGTGGCGATCGCCTAAGCGGCGGAACAGCGCGAGGCTCCGCTCATGGAGCTCCCTCGATCGCGCGTAGTCCCCGCGTTCGGCCGCGTTGAGTGCCCGTCCGTTGAGCGCGTCGGCGATGCCCGGCCGGTCGGCAAGCGCCTCGTAGAGTGCGAGCGCCCGGTCGTTGAGCTCGCCGGCGCGCTCGTAGTCGCCCCGACCCCGCGCGACGCTCTCGAGCATGCTGAGGGCCCGCGCCACCAGGCGCTGGTTGCCAAGCGTCTGCCCGTCCTCGAGCGCCGCGTTCAGGTGAGTTACGGCCGGGTCGAAGTCGCCCTGCGCATAGGCGAGGGTCCCGGCCCCGAGGAGCGCCTTGGCGCGGGCGGCGGATGGGGCGACGCTCCCGATCGCGAGGGCGCGATCCAGCCATGCTCGCCCCTCGCCGAGGTAGCCGGTCATCCGCCAGAATCTCGTCAACGCCCCACTCAGTCCCTGGGCCGTCGCGGCGTCCTCCCGCGCGCAGGCCCAGCCCAGGGCGGCGCGGAAGTTGTCGTGCTCGGCCTCCAGCCGGTCCCGCCAGGAGATCTGGTCGGCCTTGAAGAGGTGGGGCTCCGCTTCCTCCGCGACCGCGATCAGGTACGCGGCATAGGCGCGCCGAACCCGGTCCTCCTCCCCACTCGCCGCTAGTTGCTCCGACCCGAACTCGAGGACCGTCTCCAGCATCCCGTAGCGCGGTCCTCCGTCGCCCTCCTCCGACCTCAGAAGACTCTTGTCGGTCAGAGCCCACACGGCGTCAGCGATCGCGACCCCGAGGTGCCCCGCGGCGGGGCAGACGGCCTCCGCCGCCTCCAGCGTGAACCCGCCCGCGAAGACCGCGAGCCGGCGGTAGAGCACCTGCTCCGCGGCGCCGAGGAGGTCGTGGCTCCAGGCGATGGCGTCGCGGAGCGTCCGTTGCCGCTCCGGCAGGTCGCGCGGGCCACCGGTCAGCAGGGGGAGCCGCCGTTCTAGGCGAGGCAGGAGATCCGTGGGCGTCAGGTGGCGGCTGCGGGCGGCCGCGAGCTCGATCGCGAGCGGCAGTCCGTCCAGACGCGCGCAGAGCGCGCCAACCGCGGCGGCGTTCGCGTCGGTGAGGACGAAGTCTGGCCGGGCGGCGCGAGCGCGTTCGACGAACAGCGCCGCGGCCGCGTACCGACCCACGGTCTCCGCACCGAGGCGACCCACGGACCCGCTGGGTCCCGCCGGGGGCACCGCCAGCGGCGGCGTGCTCCAGACATGCTCGGCCCGGAGGTGGAGCGGCTCCCGGCTGGTCGCGAGGACCTTCAGGCGACGGCAACCGGCGAGCAAGGTCGCGATCTCGTCCGCGACGTCAACGACCTGTTCGAGGTTGTCCAGGACGAGCAACAGGTCCCGGTCGTGAAGTGCCTCGCCGAGCGTCTCGACAGCGGAGCGTCCCTGGCCTTCTTGCACCCCCAGGCTGCGCGCGATCGAGGGCAGGACGAGATCGGCCTGGCGAACCGCCGCCAGCGGGACAAAGCAGACCCCGTCCGTGAACTCGTCAGCGGCTTGGCGCGCCGCCTCCAGGGCCAGCCGCGTCTTCCCGATGCCCGCCGGACCGGTCACGGTGACGAGGCGGACGTCCGGGTCAAGGAGGAGGTCCTGGAGGGACTCGAGTTCGCGACCCCGCCCTATCAGCGGGGTCGGCGGCGTGGGGAGGTTATCCAGACGGACCGCGGGCGCCGCCGTTACGGACGGTCGCGACGCGATGGGGACCGCGGCACGGATCTCGTTTGCCAGCGCGACCGTCTCCACGGCTGGCTCGACGCCCATCTCGGTCCGCAGGGCACCGGCACAGCGCTCGAACTGGCCGAGTGCATCGTCGCGCCGCCCAGCCGCGGCGAGCGCCCGCATCAGCAGACGATACACGGGCTCGTCGGTGGGGTCCGCGAACAGCAGCCGCTCGAGCGCCGGAACCTCCGCCAGCGGCCGAGCCGCCAGTTCAGATTCCGCGAGTTCGAGCACCGCCCGTCGAAAGGCGAGCCGCAGGCGCTCCCGACGAGCGACGGGCCAGTCGAGGTACGGCTCGTCGGCGAGGAGATCGCCGCCGTAGAGCGCGACCGCCTCCCGGAGACGCTCCTGCCGGTCCTCCTGCGTGATAGCCGCCGCGGCCAGCGCGGCCTCGAAGGCGTCGACGTCCACCCAGGCGACGGTATCCGGGCGGAGCCGCACGGTGTCTCTCGACAGGTCGACGTAGGCCGACGTCCGGCCGGCGCGGAGATCCGGCTCGAGCACTCTTCGCAGGGCGTGCAGCGCCACGTAGAGGGCGTTGAGCGCGTTCTCGGCCGGGACATCTGGCCAGAGCAGATCGAGCACCTGGTCGCGGGGAAGACGGTAGCCGGGCGTGGCCAGCAGCAGGAGGAAGAGCGAGCGCGGGGCACGCCGTAACCATGCGTCGTCTGGGAGCGGCCGGTCACCAAGTGACAGCCGAACCTGCCCCAGCAGGGATGCGCGGATCGTGTGCTTGGGGACAGTCGATTCGTCCATGGCCACCTGAGGGCAACTGGCGGCGTCCAGGGCGCACCACGGAGTACCGATGGAGCGGCCGAAGAGGGCTGTGGGAAGCAGCGTCATGGTGTCGGTCGGCCGCATCCGCGTCAAGAGACTCGCTCGGTCGTCACGACCGTGCACGACCGGGTCGTCGACGTGGCCCATCACGCGGGTGACGGGCGGGCTGGTGCCGGACCGATCGGCCGCTCCAGGCAGGCTACCTCGGCGGCGGGAGAGCAATTACCCGCCCCGCGCCTGAGGGGCCGTCTGGGCCAGTCCAATCCGGTCTGAGACGCTGCTCGATGGCTCCTCGTGGCCGCTCAGACCGCGGACGCGGGCGTGCCGACGACTGAAGGAATTGGTGGAGGGCGACGTGCCGGGGCATGGACGGCAAGGAGAGGACGACGACCAGGCTGCCGAGGACAGGCAAGCCTGGCTTCTCGGGTCCGCGGGTGGTTGAGATTGCTGGCTCCGCGTCCCAAATCGGGAGCGGTCGACTGGCGGCGCTTCGCTCGGTAGGCCGTTGCGACGCTCGACATCGAAGCCGGCGAGGAGGTTCAGGGCACTCCCTGATTGCCGCCGAAATACGGGTCCCAGACCGTCCTGCAAGCCCCGCACCGACGACCGGGGGACATCCCCGCCGGGCTCAGGGCCGGTCCAGACGAGCCGCCCTGGACCTGGCCACGCTGGGGCACTCCATCATCTACCGACTCACTTCGAGCGAAGAGCGACTCCGAAGACGGTCACGGCCGACGGCACGGTCATTGCCCCATGGCGCCGAAGACGCTGCCCGACGGCCGGGACAGCGCGGATACCTTGTCCGCCGCGTCGGGACGCCGAAGACCGAGGCGCCGACCGGCTCTCGAACCGCTGGCTTTCCGCCCGCAGCCGGCGATTCAGGAGACCGATGACGCCCGATACTCGACCGACCATCCTCTGCCTCTCGCACCTGCGCTGGGATCACGTCTGGCAGCGACCGCAGCAGCTCCTCTCTCGGCTCGCCCGCGACTTCCAGATCCTCTACGTCGCCGAACCGGAGATCGGCCGGACGCCGGAGGGCGAACCCTACCTCCGGCTCGTCGCCGAGGATGAGGCACTCTCGGCGTGGCAGCCGGTGATCCCAGACCGGCCCGAGGCGATCGAGCGGTGGCGAGAGACGTACACGCGACTCGTCATGGAACTGCTCGTCCGCCGTGGCCCGGTCGGCCCGGGCGGCGCATCGATCCGATCGGCCGGTCCGCTGGTCGCCTGGTTCTACACGCCGACCCCCTGGTATCTCCTCGACGCGGTGCCGGCCGACCTGGTCGTCTACGACGTCATGGACGAACTCGCGAACTTCGCGGGGGCGGCTGCCGACCTGCGTTTTCGGGAATCGCGACTCCTGGGGCGAGCCGACCTGGTGTTCGCCGGCGGTCGTAGCCTGTACGCCGCGCGTAGGGACCGTCACCCGCGGGTCCACCTCTTCCCCAGCGGCGTCGACGCGCCGCACTTCGCACGGGCCGCGGACCCCGACCTGGCGATCCCAGCTGAGGTCGCGGCGCTGCCGCGTCCGATCCTCGGCTACTACGGCGTGATCGACGAGCGTATCGATCTGGACCTTCTGCGGGACCTGGCGCTCCGGTGTCCCGACTGGTCGATCGCGATGGTCGGACCGCTCGCCAAGGTCGCTCCCGAGCGGCTGCCGCGGGCGCCGAACATCCACTACCTCGGACAGCAGCCGTACGCCCGGTTGCCGGCCTTCCTGAGAGCGTTCGACGTCTGCCTCATGCCCTTCGCCCTCAACGACGCGACGCGGAGCATCAGCCCAACCAAGGGCCCGGAGTACATGGCGGCGGGAAAGCCGATCGTCAGTACGGCGGTGCCCGATGTCGTCGCGAGTTGGCCCGAGGCGGTGACCATCGCGTCCGGCGCGGACGGGTTCGTCGACGCCGTGCAGGGCGCCCTCGGCGAGCCGGACGCGCAGCGGGAATCGCGGCTGCGGGCGCAGGGGGAGATCGTCGCCAACAGCGGTTGGGACCGGGTCGCGGGTGAGATGTGCCGCCTGATCGTCGACTCGCTCACTGCCATGACCAGCCGGCGACCATGAATCCCGCTCGCCTGAACCGTTCGTCGCGAGGTCGAGCATCGCGAGCCGGCGTCTCAACGAGTCGACAGAAAGAGGACTCTAGATATGCGGTGGAGAACTGGGAGGGTAGATGACCATGCTCTCCCGGAGTGCCCGGACTCAGAGACGAAGCCGGCTCGATCCGGCGGGAGACCCGCCGGGCGAAGTCGTCGGTGATCTCTCGGATTCCGGATCACCCGTCCGGAGAGGGACGCCGACGGCGCCCACTGACGGTGCCGCCACCCTCACGGCGCCCGGCGCACTCAGCGGCTTGGGGACTCGTCCACGCCGGCGGGTGACGAACCGATGGCTGCCTCGCCAGAGGGGCCGGCGGGAGCGTCGAGCGAGGGGGCGACCAGCGGCTGGCATCGGCCGCAGAAGTGGGTGCTGCGGCCCGCGACGGTGGTCAGGAGGAGCGAGCGCCCGCAGCGGGGGCAGGGTTCACCCTTGCGCCCGCGCCCGTAGACGTTGAGGGTCGCCTGGTTGCCGCCCGCCGCGCCGTAGCCGTCCTGGAACGACGAGAACGTGGTGCCACGGTTGGCGATGCCCTGGCGGAGGACAGCCCGGATCGCCCGGTGCAGCCGCCTCGTCTCGGTCGGGCTGAGCCCGCCGGCCGGACGCTCCGGGTGGAGCCGGGCGTGGAAGAGCGCTTCGTCGACGTAGATGTTGCCGAGCCCCGCGACCAACCCCTGGTCGAGCAGCACCGCCTTCAGCTTGCCGCGCCGGTTCGCGAGGGCCGCTGCCAGCCGGTCCGCGGTGAAGCCGGCATCGAGGGGCTCGGGACCGATGCGGCGGTCGAGTGCCTGGGACGCGCCCGGCAGCAGGTGGAGTACCCGGCCGAACTTGCGCTGGTCGGAGAAGCGCAGGTCGCGCCCTCCGTCCAGCTCGATCGCCAGGTGCTCGAAGCGGAGCGGCGGCTGGTCCCGGTCGGTCAGCACCAGGCTGCCGGTCATCCGGAGGTGGACCATCAGGTCGGTGCCGTCGTCCAGCCCGAAGAGGAGGTACTTGCCGCGCCGCCGGATCGCCTTGATGCGGCGACCGACCAGCCGTGGCGCGACCGCGTCGACGCCCTCCGGGCCCATCACGCCCGGGAAGGAGCGAGGCACGACGTTGACGATCAGCCGACCGACGACGGCGTCGAGCAGCGACCGGCGGACGGTCTCGACCTCGGGGAGTTCTGGCATACTCGGCGGGGACCTCGGAGGATTGGAGCAGGTTCCCGATGGTACCACGCGGGCAACGGAGGACGGCTTCGGCATGGGCGACGGGCTTACGGACAGCACCGCGGTCACGACGGCCCGCACGGACGGTCCGGTTGCCGACTGTGTCTTCTGCCAGATCGCCGCGGGCGCGTTCGGGACGCCGTTCGTGGCCGAGAGCGAGAGCGCGGTCGCTTTCCGTGACCTGCACCCCCAGGCCCCGACGCACGTGCTGGTGGTCCCCCGGCGGCACCTCGGCGGTGTCCGGGATCTCGGCCTCGACGACGCGCCGCTGGCCGGAGAGCTGCTCGCGCTCGCGGTCGAGGTGGCACGCCGGGAGGGCGTCCTCGAGAGCGGTTACCGCGTGCTCACCAACGACGGTCCCGACGCCGGACAGACCGTGTTCCACCTCCACTTCCACGTGCTCGGGGGCAAGCCGCTGCGGGGCGGGCTCGACTGACAAGGCGACCACCACGGCGAGGAGAAGCTCGGTGAACGACGCCCAGGCCCCCACGTTGCGGCAGCGCCTCCAGGACGACCTGAAGACCGCCATGCGGGGAGGCGACCAGACCGGACGCGACGTCATCCGCTACGTGCTGGCCGCGATCAAGAACGCGGAGATCGACAAGGGCGGCGCCCTCGCCCCGGCGGACGAGCTGGCGGTTCTCCAGCGGCAGGCGAAGCAGCGCCACGAGGCGATCGAGCAGTTCCGATCTGGCGGCCGCGTCGACCTCGCCGACCGCGAGTCGGCGCAGCTCGAGATCTTGAATCGGTACCTCCCGGCGGCCATGTCTGACGACGAGTTGGCGGCGCTGGCAGCCGCGGTCTCGGCGGAGGTCGGCGCGACGGGGCCGAAGGACATGGCACGCGTGATGCCGGCGCTGATCGCCCGCGTGGACGGTCGCGCCGATGGGCGACGCGTGAGCGCCGCCGCGAAGCAGGCCCTTGCGTCGCGGGCCTGAGCGGGGGGCATCGCCCCGGCGCGCGCGCGGACCGATCGCCAACCCCCGCCGGAAGCGTCCCCGCCGCCCGGGTCGAGCGGTGGCGGGAACGCTCGGTCGCCCGGACACTGGCCCCGATGGACCCGGAGAGCGAAGGGACGTCCCGGCGCCGCTCGCGCTCGACCTCGACGTGCTCGTCGAGGCGGAGGGCGCACGCCGCTTCGACCTCGGTGCGCTTCGGGCCCTCGCCCGGTGGATACTGGAGCGGGAAGGCACGACCGGTCGCTGGGAGATCGCCGTGGCGCTGGTCGACGACGACCGGCTCCGGGAGCTACACCGTCGATTCATGGGCCTCGACACGGTGACCGATGTGATGACCTTCCCCCTCGGAGACGACCGTCCCGGCGGCGCAAGGGGAGGCGATGTCATCGTCTCCGTGGACCGGGCCGCCGATCAGGGACCCCGGCACGGTCTCACCGCCGAGGCCGAGACGCGCTTTCTGGTCGCCCACGGCCTGCTCCACCTCTGCGGCTGGGACGATCTCGAGCCGAGCCGGCGGGACGCGATGCTCTCCCGGCAGGAAGAGCTGATCGCGGCCTTCGGTTATGGGTCCATGGGAGCGGCTCACTGAGCCAGATCGCCCCGGAGGCACTGGCACCCCGTCTCGACAGGCTGGGTGATATGGACTCTGTGTAGTAGCCGTGGTTTCAGCGCACGCCGACCCCAGCCGACCGTCAGTCGGCTTCAAGCCCGCACGCTGAGCCCGGCCCCGGGCGGATCCTACCGCCGCGGCGCCACCGGACTCGCCCCCGGTCGTCCACGACTCGGAACGAGGGAACTGGCACGGCAGACCGATGCGGCTGGCATGGGTCCGCGGCGGTCGGGATCGTGGCCGGCCCAGGAGATGGTCGGAAGCGTCAGGCCCCGGCCATCAGGGCGCGTCGCAGGACGTCGCAGGCGGTGATCGCCGCTCGCCGCTGGGCTTCCCCGAAGGCCGCCCGGGTGCGATGCCGCTCGTCCGCCTCGACCGCGCCCCGGAGGGCGACGTCGACCGTCCCCTCATAGACTCCGGGCATGTTGGGGTCGGCGGCCAGCGACACCGTCAGCCCGAGAC